>JANMTD010000100.1:0-4930 GCA_031390075.1 Deltaproteobacteria bacterium
CAGCACGACGAAGCCGCGCTGACAGTTCTCGCCCGGCTGCGCGAGGCAGTCGAGATCGTCGACGCAGAGCTGGCCGACTCGCACATGGGCCGGATCGGTCCCGCAGAAGCCCGCCTCGGTCACCGTGTTCTCGCCGTCGGGGATCCCGCCGTCGGAGAAGACGTTGCCCGCGAGTCCGAGGGAGGTGCCCTCGGTCAGGGATCCCGCCGCCGTGCAGCGCCGCACGCTCACGTCGCACAGGCCATCGTCGTTGACGTCGCTACCCGGCGAGCAGAGATCCTGCTCGGGTGTGAATCCGAAGTTCTCGTCGCGCTCGTCGACGAGAAACACGACCGACTCGCGACCGACCTGATAGTTGAACTGGGCGCACGCCTGTCCGGGGCAATCGGTCGCGGACGATCGACAATCCGTCACGGTGTCGTCGGAGCCGATCACGAACATCGCGAGATCTGCGGTGTCCGCATCGAGATTACCGACCTGCGAGGCCGACCCGCCGAGCTGCGACTCCGGTGTGCGGAAGGCGACAAGGCAGCTGTCGAAACGGCCGTCGGTATTGCGGTCGATCCCGTCACCGAGCTCGAAGTCCTGGGCGACCTGGACCGCCAACGCCTCGAAGCCCGCGGCGAGATCCGCCACATAGAGCACTCCGTTCGCACCGAGCGCGACGGCGCGATCTCCGCACAAACCGATCTCCCGGGCCGCGAGCGGCGAGCCGCCCACCATGAGATCGGCGAGCGAAGTGCCGCTGCGCAGACCGCAGGCCGCGAAGTGGCCGGGCTGGCCGCCGGCGTCACCGTCGGTGATGGCGCAGACCCAGTCGGCGGCGAGTGCGACGTCGACACCCTGGCGGACGAAGGAACGGACGGTCATGCCCCCTCCGGCCGCGGCCTCGATCACCCGCACGGGCGAGCCCACGACGGCGACGTCGCCGGCATAGGAGGCCGCCTTCGTGACGGACTCGGTCGTCAGCGTCGGCGTGCACGGGCCTGCACCACAAGCCGAGACGTCCAGCACGCCGAGCAGCGCGCGGCGATCGGCATTCGGATCGACCGGGGATTCGAGGAAGACGTTGGGCGAGCCCGCGCCGGCGGCGAGGCCGAGGCGGCTCGCGAAGCTCGTGAGCGCCACGAAGTCGCCGCTCGCCCCGAGATTCGGCTCGAGCGAGTCGGCGTCGGCGCCCGCCATCCGGGTCAGCGGCGTGATCGAGCCCGTGACGAGATCCTTGATCACGATCTCGTCGACCGGCTCGAGGCCGCGCAGGACGAAGGCCACGAAGTGGCCGTCATCCGAGAGCGAGGGCGAGAAGGCGCCGCAGGGCGACATCACGCAGACGTTCTCGCCCGTCGGCAGGGTGCTCGCCGGAATCGTGACGGCGCCCTGCACGTCGCGCAGCACGACCTCGCTCTCCTCGACCAGCGGCGGCGTCTCGAAGGCCGTCCGGCCGGTGTTGGCGACCGATGGCGAGCCCGCGCCGAGCGCATAGTAGTCGCCGTCGATCACGCTCACGGGGACCGGTGTTCGCGAGGCGCCGGGAGAGAGATCGACCAGGAAGACCTGGGATGTGCTCCCGACGTCGTTCACGTAGGCGAGCTTCGTGCCGTCGGCGGAGAGACTGGGATCCCGGCCGGGTCCGAGCGGAAGAAGCTGGCCGGTCGTGCGATCGAGCACCACGATCTCGGCGCTCTGACCGGCCTCGAAGGCCACGACTCGACCGTCGTCGGAGCTCGTGGGATCGGCAGCGGCACCGCCGATGGCGCCGCTCAGGTTCACCACGTCGCAGGTCGTCGCATCGTAGGCATAGACGTCCGAGAGGCCGTCGACATCGCCGCCCGCGAGCCCCGCCTGGCTGTCGAAGAACACGAGCTGGCCACCGGGTGTGACGTCCGGATTGCCCGACGGCAAATTCGACGCAACGGAGAGGTCGTTGCAGCTCGCCCGATCCTGGACACTCACGATCCGGGTCGAGCCCTGCTCGACGTCGCGGAGGTAGACCCGCGCCACGTTCGGCGTGAGCTTCGGATCGAGGCAGGCCGGTCCGCGGATCTCGGTGCGCTCGACTCCGGCATTCGTCTTGAAGGATGCTCCGATCTTGCCGGCGGAAATCGCCGCAGAACGGAACACGAGTCGGTAGGTCTGGCTCTTGCCCTTGCCGAGGCCGCGGTTGTACTCGACGAGCTTCGAGCCCGGGAAGCCACAGGCAGGACAATTGGTCGCGACGTCCTGGATCTTCGCGTTGGGTCCCGTCTGGGTCAGGTCGACGAGCGCCGCCAGGTTGGGCTCACCGGCAGCCGTGTTGCAGAGCTTGAGCTCGAGGAAGGCGCTGCTCGGCGACGCGCCCTTGGCATCGTCGGTGGCGACGTAGTCGAAGATGGCCATCCCGTTGGCGATCACCGGGAACTCGCCGTTGGGCCCCGTCACAGCCCGCAGCCGCGTGCCGCCCGAGGTGACCGAGGAGAGCTGTCCCGTCGGACCGGGGGGCGGCGCGAGATTGTCGGCCCCGCTCACGAAGGCGAGGAAGCGGCCGTCGGAGGACAGCTCGGACTCGCCCGCGAACGAGTTGGCCGGCTCGCCGGTCGTCGACCGATTCACGAGCTGATAGGCGTGGGGCTGCTGACCGATCGGGGAGTAGGCGAAGAAGAGTCGGCCCTCGGAGAGGACGAGGCTTCGACCCTCGTCGAAGCGGCCGTCCGGAAGCACCGCGAGATCGAGATCCGCGGGCAGCAGACTGCGCGCCGCGCTGGCCGCCGGATCGTCGGGAAGCGAATAGACGCGCAGGCTCTGGTCGAGGCGCTGATTGCCGTTCGCGTCGGCGGCGACCGCCTCGCTCGCACTCGTCGACGTGAGCGGGCTCGCGAGCCCCTCGGCGAACTCCGACTCGAAGAAGGCCAGCGTCCTTCCCTCGGCGGCGACCGACGGGAGTACGAAGTCCTCGTCACCCGAGACGACTCGCACCTGGGTCAGGCCGCGGCCGGTGAAGAGTCCGCGGAGCTGCTTGATCAGACCGGTTCCGCGATCGAGCAGCTCGACGACGATGTCGTCGGCGGCGCCGTCCGCGTTGATCGGCGCGCCCGCGAGCCGCTCGTCCTCGGCGATGGCGACGGCTGCGTCGCCGAGGCTGCCGTCGAGCCACGAGTTGAGCTCCACGGCTTGTTGGGCGACGGCCGATGCGATGGGCAGCTGGACGGCCGTGTTGCTGGCGGTGTAGCTGAACTCGGCGGCGCTGCAGATGGCGCCGCTCGCGCAATCGCTGTCGGCGGTACAGGCGCGGGCCGCGTCATCGGAGCAGGCACGCCGCGGCAGGAAGTGGACCGTCGCCTCGGCGTCGGCCATGCCCCAGATTCCGATCTCGCCCGCCGGTGCCGTCGGATCGGCGAAGGGATTGAAGGGCGGGGAGAGCGGGAAGCCCTCGAAGGTGAACGAGGAGGGCTTTGCCGCGTAGGCGGGCGGGCCGTCGTCGGTGAATCCGTTGGCGGCCGCGTTCGCGATCGAGAGGCCCAGTCGCCGCGGCCGCGGCTCGATCTGTCCGTCGCCGCGATCGGCGCGGACCAGCTGATCGGCGTAGGTCATCGCGAAGATCGCGTTGCCTTCGCGGTCGAGTGTGATGGGCAACGTACTGCGCGTGGGGGCGGGGGCGACGTCTTCGCAGCCCCCGGTACAGATCGAAGTAAAATTGGTCTTGGGCACCGCCACCAGACCGCTGAAGGGGCGATTCACGAACTCGGCGCCTCGCCGGCAGCTGCCGTCGAGGGTGTAGAAGCGATCGATGCAGGCGACGAAGCTGCCTGCCGCAGTATCGCACGAGGCGCTCCGCAGCCCGAACGCGACGGGCTGGGAATCGCTCGCGAGCTTCACGCCGACTCTCACGGGACCGAAGTTCGCGAGATCGTCCGGCGTCCGGAAGCGCAGATGCCGCTCGACACCGCCGCCCGGCAGCGGGATCGAGGCGATCTCGCGGCTGGCGAGGGGATCGACGCGACAACCGGGATCGCTCCCGCAGAGCGCGGGATTGCTGGCCAGAACGAGCACCGGTGGGGTGGCCGAACCGCTTCCACCTACGAAGGCGATCGTGATGACGAAGTCATCGACGGGACGGTCGGCGCCCGCCAGACGGAAATCCGCTGCAGACGAGCGCTCCGCCTGGCTACAGACGGCGCCGACCACCTTGATGTCATTCGTCAGGCCGGGGGTAAGGAAGGGAGACGTCACGCTCCCGAGGTCCGCTCGTTGATCGAATCCCTCCGGCGCGATCACCGAACAGTCGGCATGGACCGCACCCGCAGACGCGAGCACGAGGCCCCCGACAATGGCGGCCAGAAAGGCCCCGGCGCTCATCGAGAATGCCTGTCCGCTCATGCCTAACCACCCCATCTCCGCGATCTGCCGAAGCAATCCGCCACCACGGGGATTTCCCCTCGCCTACTGTGGAGAGATTCTCTGCCGGAAGCAAGTCAAATCTTCGATTCGTCGCCAGCCTGCCACAATCGCCTTCTCATATCGCGATCGCCAAAAAGCACAGCTGAGACGCATCCGGCACAAGCCAGGCCGAAGGCGTCCCCCCATCGGGCATAGGGCGTCAGCCTCTGCTCCGGGCGGACTCCGCCGCGGAGCAGATGACGTGTCCTCGCGGTGGTCCGCGCGACACTCCGCCCCCACGGGTCGATGATGGCCGACGGCCCGGACGTGGAGGCCCGGACGAGGTAGCGGCGCTGCTCGATCGCGCGCAGACCCACGACGGCGAGCATCTGCTCCGCGAAGGACTCGCCGGCGATCCAGCTGTCATTGGAGGGCGAGATCAGGATCTGCGCGCCCGCGCGCACGCGCGCCGCCGCCAGCTCTGGAAACATGGCCTCGTTGCAGATGAGGATCCCCGCCCGACCCAGCCGGGTCTCGAGCGGCGCCGGGCTAGGAGGACCCGGCTGGAAGGTCCATG
>JANMTD010000118.1:0-6199 GCA_031390075.1 Deltaproteobacteria bacterium
AATGTCGAGGCCATTCACGCTTACGCCGCCGGCGTTCTCAAGCCGGAGATCGAACGTGATCTCGTCGCCGTTCTGCAGATAGGACGAACTCGCGCCCGTGCTCGAAACGTTCACGATCGAGATTCCGAGGGCGCTCGCCACGGTCGGCATGACGAACAAGAGCGCAGCAGCCGCAAATGCCTTGCTAGATCGGATCATTTTCTTCTTCCTTTTCCATGCCACAGCGCGTGCGCCGATAGCGTCCGCCTCCGCGAGGGCGGTGGCGGGGCACGAGTCCTCCCGGCGCACCGTGCGCCGGAGCGGTCCGTGCAATGTCGCGATCTGGAGAGAGAAGGAAGAAAAGAGCGTCGATTCGAACGTCCGGTTTCAGGTCCTGTCTACATGCGGCTTCATGCGTGAGGCATGAGTGCATGCAAGGCAGTCTGTCCCGTGCTCGAGCGATTTTCGAAGTGTTTCCCAGCACCTCGAGCTCGAGCAATGTTCCATCGAGATGGCTCCGTTTGCAGTTCCTGCAGTGGAGCCCGCTCAGCCGATATCCCTTCGCTCATCCGAGGTCGAGGCCTCGAACGAGTGACCTTCCCAGATCGAGGCTCATCCTACTAAAGCTGTCGAAAAAGTGTGGGGAAATTTTCGATCCGCGCGTTTTTTGACACGCAACTCTGCCCGAGGGGTGGCTTCACGGAGAGGTTCACGGAGAGCCTCACGGAGGGGAAGGCGTTCGCGCGAAGCGCGCGGGCGAAACGACGACGCCGGACCGCAGCCAGTCGACCTGCTCGAGGCGCAGGACCGGCAAGTGTGCGACCAAAGTGGCGCGTGCAGAAGGGTCGGCGGCCCGGACCTTCGCGAGCATCGCGCTCCAGGGATTCGCGCCACTCGCCTGCGCGACCGGGCTCCGGGCCTCGAATCTTCCGGCGGCCTCCAGGGCCTCGTTCCAACGCCCGCCTTGGACCAGGCTCCAGATCACGCGCCAGGCCGAAATCGAGTCGCCCGGGTCGAGCTTCAGGATGAACCGGTCGATCTGGAGCGCCCGCTCGTAGAGGCCGAGGGTCGCATAGAGGATGGCGAGGCGGTGGGTCTGAAGGTCGACCTGCTGCTGCTGGCGCAGCGATCGCACGTGGGCGACGAGGGCTTCGAAGTCGACCGGCACGACGCCGTGATCGATGGCCCAGCGCGGAGCGGTGCGGATCACGCCCTCGGTCTCGAAGCCCCGTTCGCGGTCGAAGGGGACACCGGCCTCCGCGTAGTAGGCGGCGATCCGCTCGAGGTTCTCGGCGTTCTCGGCGTTGCGCCGCAGGTAGAGGGCGCTGCGGAGATTGCGGAAGACGAGCAGCCAGCCGGGCTCGTGCTCGAGGTGGCGCGTGGTGCAGGGGATGGGTCGCCCCGGCGTCGCTTCGATCGGGTAGCCCGAGCCGAGGAAGAGATCGAATCCCTGGCGATCGAGCAGGGCGGCGTAGTCCTCGTCCGCGCGGAGCGTCTGCCGCGCGCCGACGGCGAAGTTCGTCTCCATGGCCTCCCGGGTCACGTTCATCGTGCCGCTCGACGCCATCTGGAGCTTCGGCGCGAGCCAGAAGCTCATGAATCCGCCGAGGGGGTAGTCGTTGAAGATGCGGCCCTCGACGCCGGTGTCTGCGAGGAACCAGATCGCGTGGGTGTTGTAGCGCTCGCTCGGGTAGGGGGCGGCGTAGTCGGCGTTCTCCGCGCGCATCGCGCGAGAGACGAGGGGCCAGTCGCCCGACGAGACGTGGAGGGCGGACGACGCGAGGACGAAGAGCACCAGGGCTCCGGCCAGCCATGCGGAGCGGTGGCTTGTTTCGGGCCGTTCGAATCGACGAGCGATCGAGCCGATCAGGGCCAGCGAGAACAGCCCGAGCCAGAGGAAGCGCGACGCCATCACCGCCGCAACGAGCCCCGCCGCGGCGAGCGCGAGCAGCACCGGGTCGACGGCGGCGTCGCGGGGCCCTCGACGCAGCGTGCGTTCACGCAGCCAGAGTGCGCACGCGGCGAGCGTGCCGATCACCCCGAGCCAGCACATGAGCCAGGCCGCGACCGTGGGCGGCAGGAACGGAATCGGCCAGGCGAGGAGATTCGTCGGGCCCCACTCGTCGATGACGGCCTCGAGGGCGAGGGTGTTCGTCCCGGACATCGCGTAGGCGAGGTGGGCGCGGATGCCCTGCGGATTCAGGCAGCTCGCGGCGAGCATCGCGATGCCGGCGAGGCCGAGCCGCAGGGCGCGCCGTCGCTCCGACGCGCGCGCATCGCCGCCGCCCGGCAGCCAGGACGAGGCGGCGGCCACCGCCCCCGCGCCCAGTGCGAGGGCCGGCCCGAGAATGAACGCCGCATGAACGTTGGCCCAGATCGCCGCGAGCAGCGCTGTTATGGCGATTCGCCGGGTCGTCGGACCCTCGCGGCTCGCGAAGAGCAACGGATAGAGCGCCAGCGTGGCGCCGATCGTGAACAGGTCGGGCCGCAGCTGTACCAGGCGATAGGTCGAGAGCACGATGAAGCCGACCAGGCCTGCGCTGGCAACGGCCGGGCTCGCGCCGGCCCGCCGCATGACGATCCAGGCGAGCACGAGAATCGCCGCCACGGCGAGGGCGTGGGCGATCCTCAGGCCCGTGAACCCAAAGAGCGCATAACCCGAGTAGATCGCGGCCGAGCCCAGCCAGGAGCTGGGGGAGGGAGGGGCTGCGGCGGCGAACAGGTGGGGATCGGCGGCCAGCCAGGGTCCGTCGCGCAGGAAGACCTCGCCCAGCGCGAGATGGATCCACGTATCGTTGGCGTAGATCGGCTGGCCGGCGAGGGCGAGGGTGGCGGCTGCGAGAGCAATCAGGGTCAGATGGACGATTGCGCGCGCCGGCGCGGTCGTGAGGAGCAGCGCCTGCGAGGGTCCGCGATTCGCGCCCGAACCCCCCGACCGGACCTCGCTCACCACTCTTTCACCAGAACGCTTTGGGTACCCAGTTGACGTGGAATCCGAAGGTCGCGCGATAGGCCACAGGATCCTGGGTGTACTTCCAGTACATGCACTCGTTCGGCTGCCCGCCTTCGGTGTTGCACTGCTGCATCTTGGTCTTCCGCGAGTTCAGGACGAAGCCGGCGTGACTCCTCGCGAAGAGCGAGAATGCGAACGGCCCCCACTGGAGGCCGGGGACGTATTCGAGCTCGAACGAGGGACCCACCGAGTGGTACACCTCGGTCCGCTCGTCCTTGAGTCCGATGAGACGGAAATCGTCGAGCTGTTGACTCTCACCGGCGCTGTTGTTGAGACGCACGGCGCGAACCAGCTGGCCCTTGATGTCGAGGATCGTCCGGCTATAGACGACCGAGGGCTTGAATCGGATCAGCTCCCCGTCGGAAAACGGAATTTCGAAGGACACACCGACTCCGGCATGAACCTGTGGCCCCTGCTGTTGCACGCTGAGCTGCGTACCGATCCCGACCATCGCGCCTTCAGGGACTGGTTGCGGGGGGCGCGGACCTCTCGGAAAGGCCAGCACGCCGGGATTGGCTCGTCGTGCCAGCTCTGTCTCGGTCGTCATGGGGATCGAGACGTTCAGGTCGACGAATGCGCGCGGGTGGCCGGATAGATCGAGTGCGGGCGTCAAGAAGCCGAAGGTTCCGCCTGCGAGGAAGGAGGCGACGAGCTCGCGCGAGCGCTCCGACTGGGAGATCGTCATGCTGAGATCGCCGGTTCCCAGGGCGTCTGGATCGACGCGAGGACCGGTGATCTGCGTCGAGCTCGAGTTGCCCTTGCCGGTATGCGCGTAGATGCCGATCTCGGGAGCGGCATAGAGAATCCACTGGCGAAAACTTTCGGAGTGCTTGGATGGCGTCGCGTTCGACCGGGCGACTTCTCGAGTCTGGGCGGTTTTTTGCGCGGGGGTGGCTTCTTGTGCCTGGGCGGTGAGCGCGGAAGAGATGCCGACGAGGGCGACTACTGATAGACCCACGAAGAAAGCGTCGGCCGAAGCAGCCCGACTCGACCTGAGCCGCATCGCCAGGCGACATCCGAGCGGAATCGAGGATTGGATCGTCATGGGTCGTCGCATACGTGCTTTTTCTCGAGTGTCGGCGGCGTCGGTGCGGTTTAGGAAAGGCTGCATTCTAGGTCCGAGTCGCCCCGTTTGCGCAAGAGCGGACCCCCGAACTTCACCTATTTTCGCGGGTGTCCATCCATGCTGATGATTGGTCAGGAGGTGATCTGAATGCGACTGGCTTCGAAATCCACTCTCCTGCCGGGTGCCTGCCCCACTGATTTTGCCGGGGCGGGGTGGTCCACGCTCACGGGGCATAGCGACGCCGATTTCCTCGCTTCCCTCGATGGTTCGCTTGATCCGGGGCGCTCGGCCCGGCCGCCGGACCCGAGGTCGATCGTCAGAAACCTGATTCGCTGTCACGCCGGCTCGCGTGGGTTGGACCAGGTCTCGGGCGGGCGGCATTATCGACCACGAACATTGATCCCGCAATCCAAGCCGAGTAGCCTCGGGGCGCCCGTATCGATTGGACGGTCTTACTGCGCGCCAGGCCGATCCAGTTCTCAGACCCAGGCTGTCCTCGGATCGTGATCCCGTGGTGCGCGAAGCGTTTGGTGAAGAGCGTTTGGTGAAGAGTTTGGTGATGGGGCTCATCGTCGTTTGCGACACGATGATCCACGGACCCGGTAGGCCGCTGCGGACGAATTTCGAGATCGGCGTCTAACGACGTCCATCGACTCCTCGGACCGTGACGAGAGGGAAAGCAAGAGCGATGTGCACTGGTAAGGATCGAGTACGGCACGGGTCCGTTGCGCAGACTGCGATGGGCGCTTCCCGTCCGATTCTGCTGGCGTCGCTCGCACTCCAGATGATCGCCTCGAGCCCCGCGACGGCCCAGCAGCCGAGCGCCCCGGCGGATCCGTTTGCGGGCGTCGAAGAGATGGTCGTGACGGGGTCGGGAACGGCGGATCTTCTGGCTCCCGCCAGCACCTCGGCGGTTTCCTTCGACACCGAGGCGCTCGCGGACATCGGCATCCAGGATGTGAGCGACCTCGCGGCCTACGTTCCCAACCTCGAGATCGCGACCGTCAACGCGACGAACGCGTCTTTCTTCATTCGCGGCGTCGGGCTGCAGGACTTCGGCGCCAACGCGTCGAGCTCCGTGCCGATCTTCCAGGACGGCACTCCGCGCAATGCTTCGGCGACCCAGCTCGTCGGCCTCTTCGACATCGGCGGGCTCTCCGTGCTGAAGGGGCCGCAGGGCTCGGGCAATTTTCGCAATGCCTCCGCGGGCGCCTTCATCGTCAAGACCAATGCGCCCGAGCCCGAGTTCTCCGGGTCGGCGCGTGTGACCCTGGCGAGGATCGCGTCCGTCGATGCACGCGATGCCAATCGCTACTCCTTCGATACCGCGATGAACGCGCCCGTCTACGAGGACATCATCTCGGCGCGCATCGCGGCCCGCTACAGCCACGAGAATCCCTTCTGGGAGAATCGCTGCGCGAATCGGACTCCCATCGCGGATCGGCCGGCCCAGCCGCCGTTCCAAAAAACCGCGGATATCTGCGATGAGTTCATCACGAATGGCGCCCGGAGCCAGGTCACGCCGTTTCTCCACCGCTACCTCGGAGAGGTCGACGACTACGGGATCCGGGGCCAGATCCGGATCAAGCCGCCCGAGCTGCCGATCGATTGGATCGTCCGCGTCGAGATCTCGAATCTCAATCGCGACTCGACGACGGGGCAACATATCGGCACCGGCGCCAACTTCCTGGGTCAACCGGACAAGGCGGAGTATCAGGACAGGGATCTCACGAATCGACAGAACTTCCTGTTCGCGGACCTTCGAGCCAAGAACCCGACTCTCACCAACACTCAAGTGGATCTCCTCGCGAAGGGGCTTCTCGCCAGGGAGATCTACAAGGACCCCCTCGATCGGGGGCCCTATGCCGGTGATCTGAATTCGCCGGGTCGAACCCTGCTCGAGACGCATTCGGCGTCGACGACCGCCGTCATCGAGTCCGAGATCGCGGAGACGACCGTCAATTTCGGCTTCCTCGACTACCGGAAGTCCGAGGGGCGGGATACGGATATTTCGCCGAATGAGAAGTTCGGATCGAGAAGCGACGATCAAGGGTGGCAGGTCTACGGAGATTTTTCCGTCAAGGGCGACGCGATCGGCGAGGCGCCGATCGCGTGGGATACGGGCCTCTACTCGATGTACG
>JANMTD010000120.1:0-2028 GCA_031390075.1 Deltaproteobacteria bacterium
GCCGAGCAGACCGATCTCCTCGGAGATCGGGAAGCGGTATTCGAAGCTGCTGCTGATGTACGAGCTGCCGCCGATCACCTGGGACTCGTTCAGATCCTCGAAGTCGTCGATGTCCTTGTCGTTCAGGTCGTTGCAGAGGCCGTTGCCATTGCCGTTGCTGAAGTTGTTCGAAAAGCCCCTGTCGTCGCAGATCGCAGCCAGCTGACCGGTGGCGGGGTTGCTGATCAGGCGGGTGCCGACGGGATGGTAGACACGGCCGGAGGCCAGATTCGTGAAGCTGAGCTCGGGGCGCCGCGGACCGACCGAGCGGCCCTGGAAGCCCCGCAACCGCGTCGCGCCGAGACCGCCCAGGAAGTAGCGCTCGGTCAGCGGAAGCCGGATGTCGTCGTCGATCTCGTCGAGGTTGCCCGAGTTCAGGCAGTTGGATGGATCCGCGCAGGCGGTGGAAGACTGGACACCCGTATCGAAGTCGTCGATGGAGTTGAACGGGATGGCATAACCGAGCCGCGTGCTGACGACGAAGGTCGAGCGCTCGAAGAGCCAGCCGGGCGCGCCGAAGTAGTAGCCGGCCTGACCCTCCATGCTCAGGAAGTTCGAGAAGCCCCCGAGGCCCGCGTATTCCATGAATGCGTTCGCCGCATAGCCCGAGGTGGGCGCGAACCGGTCGTTGCGGGTATCGACGCCGACCGACATACCGACCCGACTGGTGCTCTGGCGGCCCTGCAGGACCTGGCGCGTGATGGGCGCGGCCAGGGCGTCGAAGTTGTCGTCCTGTTTGACCTCGCGTTGCGAATAGCCGTACGAGAGGCCGATCGACGCGCTGTTGTTGACCGTGAGCGAATGGCCGACGGCGAGCTCGATGCCCTGCTGGTCCTGACGGAAGTCGTCGTAACGCACCTCGGTCAGGAATGCGGTCGCGCTGAAGCTGAAGGTCGAGCCCAGGAAATACGGATCCGTCAGCGACACGAAATAGCGGCTCGAATTGCCGCCGATGTCGGCCGAGATGTTCGCGCCGTAGCCGCGGCCGAAGAGGTTCGACTGCGAGAGCGACGCGGTGAAGATGAAGTTGTCGGCGGAGGAGAAGCCTGCGCCGAAGCTGAAGGCGCCCGTCGGCCGCTCGACCACGTTCACATCGAGGTCGAGCTGCGAGGGATCCTCGGTCGTCTTGGGCTCGAAGGCCACGTCCTCGAAGAAGCCGAGGCGGCGGATTCGCTCGCTCGAAACCTGGAGCGCCCGGGCCGAGTAGAGCTGGCCCTCGACGAGGCGAACCTCGCGCCGGATGACCGGATCAATCGTGCGCGAGTTTCCCTTGACCTCGATGTTGCGAACGAAGTAGAGCGGGCCCTTCTCGACGCCGAACTGCACGTCGACGGTCAGGTCCTCCTGATTCGTCTTCGTGACCGGATCGACGTTCGCGAAATAGAAGCCCCGGTCGGTGAAATGCGCCTCGAGAACTTCGACGTCGGAGGTCAGGCTCGAGCGGCTGAAGACGTCGCCCTGCTTGAGCTTGATCTTGTCGCGCAGGGCCGCGAGATCGATCGTGTCGTCGCCCTGGACGTCGAGCGTGCCGACCTTGAACTGCGGCCCCTCCACGATCTGGACCTTGACGAAGAGCCCTTCCTCGCGGGCGTCGACCTCGGGTCCGATCACGCGAGATTGCACGTAACCGTTGTCCGTATAGAGCTTCTCGACGAGCCGCAGGTCGCGCACGAAGACGGGCTCGGAGTAGGTCCCCGTCTTGTCGAGCCAGCTCGTGGCGAACGAGTAGAAGCGCCATGTCTTGGTCGAGAAGCCCTCTCGCAGCGCCCGATCGGAAAACGCCTCGTTGCCTTCGAATTCGATCTTCTTGAGCTTGAGCTTCTCCTTCTCCTCGACCACGAAGGTGATCGCGACCGAGCCGTCCGTGATGTCTTCGGTCTCGTAGTTCACCTCGGCGAGGTAGTAGCCCTCACTCTTGTAGAGTGCGGCGACGCGCTCGACGTTCTCATGGAGCAGCGGATAGTCGAGGGGCGAGCCCGTCGTGAGCGT
>JANMTD010000137.1:0-3789 GCA_031390075.1 Deltaproteobacteria bacterium
GACGAGCGATTGTTATCGCCGCACGCGCCAGTTCATCAACCAGTTCCTGTCGCGCATGGGCGTCGAGACGACGGTGATCGAGCCGGGCAATCTCGCCGCCTTCGAGGCCGCGATCCGCCCCGAGACGAAGCTCTTCTTCACCGAATCGCCGACGAACCCGTACCTGCGCGTGATCGACGTCCCGGCCTTCGCGAAGGCCGCCCACGCCCACGGCGTAAAGGTCATCATCGACTCGACCTTCGCGACGCCCGTCAACCACAAGCCTCTCGCCGACGGCGCCGACCTCGTGCTCCACAGCGCGACGAAGTACCTCGGCGGACACAACGACCTCCTCGCCGGTACGCTGACCGGCCCGAAGGAGATGATCGACCCCGTGCGCAAGGCGTTAGGCGTCCTCGGCGGCATCATCGACAGCCACGCCGCGTGGCTCCTGCTGCGCGGCATCAAGACCCTCGACATCCGGATGGAGCGCCACAACGCGAACGGCATGGCCCTCGCCCGCTACCTCGAAGCGCATCCCAAGGTCAAGCACGTCTGGTACCCGGGCCTCGCAAGCCATCCCGACCACGCGATCGCACTGCGCATGATGAAGGGCTACGGCGGCGTCGTGACCTTCGAGATCGACACCGACCTGGCGGGTGCCATGCGCTTCATCGACTCGACGACGATCCCCTACCAGGCGCCGAGCCTGGGCGGCGTCGAGAGCCTGATCGAGCTCCCGGTCACGATGTCCTTCTGGGACGTGCCGAAGCCGGACCGGCTGAAGCTCGGCGTGACCGACAGCCTCGTCCGTTATGCGGCGGGCATCGAGAACGCGGCGGATCTGCTCGCGGATCTGGAGCAGGCGTTGGCGAAGGTGTGAGGGATGCTGAAGCGCATTTCCAATCTAGAGAAGCTCGAGTTCGAACGTCCTCCCCGGATAGAACGAAACTCGTCGGAACTGATCCAGAAACCCGAAATGGCCAAGCAAGCCATTCGACCCCGGCATGTTCAGGGCGGAGAAGAAAACGTCGACCCGCAGGCTCAGACCAAGCGACGGGGCGTGGAGATCAACGGGATATCGCGCCGTCGGCTGCTCCGATGAGATCCCCAGGACGGTGCCCATCGCGCCCCCCTCGACGGGATTGATTCCGATCGAGTATGCGACCTGGTGGTCGACGAAACACGCGTCAGCGCCCGTATCGACGAGCATCGGGACCCGGGCCGATCGTCGATCGCCGATCCCGATCTGCACGAACAGATACGGACGGACACGGCCGTCACCCAATCATGTGTAGTCAGCGCGAAACGTTCGGCCGGACAGGATATGCAATCCCTGCGGCGCCCATACGATCGTCGGGCACCTGCGTCAGTGCGTAACGGGGATCATCGGGATCGATTTTGCTCTGCTGCATCGCTTCGCGCGCCGTGGTCCCCTGTCCCACGATCTCCTGATCATCACCGAGCCTGAGCACCACCCAGAGTCCCGCAAGCTCTCTCGGAATGCGCCTGAAGTCGACATTGGGAATCGTTTCAATCTCCATGCTCACCTCCCCGACACATTGCAGCACTCGTTCGGCGAATCGGCAATCGAAGGATCTCCAAACGGGCTCAAATCCAATTCAACTTTCTCTCGAAGCTCCAGCACGCGCGCATCAATCCTCGCCTCGCGCAACCGCCAGCCGATACGCGAGCTGCACGATCTCCGCCCCCATGTACAGCCGTTCCCGCCACGCCGCGGGGATCGAATCCATTCCGTAGTAGGCCCCCGCGATCTGCCCCACGATTGCCGCCGTCGTGTCCGCGTCGTCGCCGAGATTCACCGCGCGCAGGACAGCGCCCTCGAAGCAATCCGTCTGATGGAAGCACCAGAGTGCGGCCTCGAGGGAGGCGACCGCATAACCCGTCCCGGCGATCTCGCCCTCTGACTTGCGCAGATAGGATCCCGCCGCGAGCGCGGCGACGGCCGGCGAGGCGAGTCGAAGCGTGCTTGCGTCGAGGACCTCGTGCTTCGAAGCCCCTCCGAGCGCGCCCGCCACGACATGAGCCAGCAGCCGCGCACAGTCGAGGGCCTCCGGCGCCGCGTGTGTCGTCCGAGACGACTCGACCGCATAGCGCTGCACCCGCTCACGGTCCGGGGAGTAGAACAACACGACCGGCGCGAGCCGCATGAGTGCCCCGTTTCCCGCCGTATCGGGACTCTCGGACCCGGCGAAGGGATCATGCGTCGCCTCGAATCGAGCGAGCGCCGTCCTGACCGTCATTCCGATGTCGAAGCATTCGCCCGTCGAGCTGAGATGCCCCCGGCGCCACCAGTCGAGATATCGCCTCATCTGGTCGCCCGCGTCGAAGCCCCCGACCTCGATCAGGCTCTCGGCCAGGCAGAGCGCCATCGACGTGTCGTCGGTCCACTGCCCGGGCGCCAGCTCGAACGGCCCGCCTCCGACCATGTCCGTGACGGGGGCAAACGTCCCGCGCGACCGGAACTCGACGGTCGTTCCCACCGCATCGCCACAGGCGAGGCCGACCAGGGATCCGGCACAGCGATCGAGGTATGAAGGCAGCATTGGACTCGATCCGCGCTTCGGGCAGGAAGTGCTCGAAGCGGTTCCCTCGATCGAAGGAGCGCGCTAGAAGAGCCTCGCCTGCGCGGGCTCCCTCGCCGGTACCGCCCCTTCCATCACGAGCAGTCGCGCCTTGAGCTCGAGACCCCCCGCATAACCCTGGAGCGCGCCACCGCGGGCGATGACCCTGTGGCACGGGATCACGAGCGGGATCGGGTTCGCGCCGTTCGCCGCGCCGACGGCGCGCACCGCCTTCGCTTGGCCCAACGCGTCGGCGATGTCCCAGTAGGCGAGGGTCTGGCCGTAGGGGATCTTCGAGACCTGCTGGTAGACGGCGAGCTGGAAAGCCGTCGCGCGCAGATCGAGATCGAGCTCGAAGACGCGGCGCGCGCCTACCGTGTACTCGAGGAGCTGGTCGATCACGCCATCGTTCGCGACGCGGCGGTCGAGGAGCTTCGCGTCGGGCGCCTGGCTCTTCATCCAGCCGGCGAGGCCACGGCCGTTCTGATGCGGCAGCTCGAGGTAGGCGAGGCCTTTGTCGCTGCACACGACACGCAGCGCACCGATGGGCGTTTCGAAGCGGCTGGCGGCGAGCGTTTCCATCGCTCGCATTCTACCCCGCTCCCGTGAAGTTTCGACGGATTTCCGGGTTCAGGCCCGATCGAAATCGGAGCCGTCCGACCCGGCCTCGCGGAGCTCGGTGTCCGTGATCTGGAGTCGCTTCATCATCTTCTGGAGCGATTGGCGCGGGATGCCGAGCTTCTCCGCCGCCGCGCTCTTGCTCCCCGCTTCGCGGACCGCCGCGACGAGCAGCCGACGCTTCAAGGCGTCGACCGAGCGGTTGAGGTCCCAGTCGAGCTCGACCGCGACTTCTCCGCTCCCCGCCCTCGCGCCCGACGCGTCGAAGGGATGGCGCACCTCGACCCCGGCTCGAAATCCATCGCCCGCAGCCCGTGCCGCGTGCCGGGGCCCGCGCACGTGCTCCGAGAGGTTCTCGAGGCCGATCTTCTCCTCGGGCCCCGCGAGCGCCGCGCTCCGCTCGATCTCGTTGGCGAGCTCCCGGACGTTGCCGGGCCATCTGTGGCCGACGAGGCGATCCATCGCGGCGTTCGAGAATCCGCGGAAGGTCCGGTTCATGCGCGCCCCGGCGGAGTCGAGAAAGGAATGGGCGAGGGCGGGGATGTCCGAGACACGGTCGCGCAGGGGCGGCAGCTCGATCTCAACTCCCTTGAGCCGGTAATAGAGG
>JANMTD010000154.1:0-14788 GCA_031390075.1 Deltaproteobacteria bacterium
GCTCGGTCGTCGCCGTGATCGCGGATGAGGACCCGAAGGTCGGCGGGAACTGGATCGACTCGTTCCAGCACGAGCGGGGCGTCTTCAGTCTGCGGCTGATCAAGACCGAGGGGGGTCCGAGGGTCACGATCCACCGGGTCCCGCTCGAGCGTCTGCGGCGCGAGGGTCTCGCGGGCCTCGCGAAGCAGCCGGGCATCGTGAGCGGCGAGGTCTCGTGAGGACGTCGGACCGCGCGCGGCGGGACCGGGGAGCGGAGTCGTAGTGGAGCTCGGGATCATCCTGCCGAACTCGGGATCCTTCGCCGATCCGGGCGCGATGCTCGCCGTCGCCGAGGCGGCGGAGGCGATGGATTACGCGGCGCTCTGGACGGCGGACCATCTGGTGCTCCCGATCGAATCCGCGACGACCTATCCCTACCTGCGCGGCGCGAAGATCCGCCTCGAGCCGACGCATCCCTTCCTCGAGCCCCTGATCGCGCTCGCCGGCGTCGCGACGCGGACGCGGCGGATCCGGCTCGGCGTGAGCGTCTACCTCGCGGCGCTCCGGCATCCGATCTCCGTCGCGAAGCAGGTCGCGTCCCTCGATCAGCTCTCCGGCGGGCGGGTCATCCTGGGCGTCGGTGCGGGCTGGATTCCCGAGGAGTACGAGACGCTGGGCATCCCCTTCGGCGAGCGCGGCCGCGTGCTCGACGAGCATATCGCGGCGATGCGCACGCTCTGGCGAGACGAGAAGCCGCGTTATGTGGGCCAGCACTATCGCTTCGACAACATCGGCTTCGAGCCGAAGCCCCTGCGACGGGACGTGCCGATCTGGATCGGGGGCAACAGCACGGCGGCCCGTCGGCGCGCCGCGCGCCTCGGCGACGGATGGCACGTGATCGACGTGCCGATGCGGGAACTCGAGGCGGGGATGGCCGAGCTCGAGCGGGAATGCCGCGCGATCGGACGCCGGCCCGAAGAGGTCTCGACCTCGATCCGGTCCCAGATCTCGCTGACCGCAGCCCCCGTCCCCGAGGCCGATCGGATGGTCCCGCTCACCGGCCCCGTCGACGAGATCCTGCGCGACCTGCGCCGCTACCGGACCCTCGGCGTCGCCCACGTCGCCCTCTGGCCCGCCGGCCGCTTCGACCGCGCCGACGCGTACATCTCGGCGATGGAGCGGCTCGCCCGGGAGATCGTGCGCCCGCTCCGGGCCGACGCGGGATCCGCGGCGTGAGCGAGCTGGCCGAGCGGATCACGGGCCTCGCCTACGATCCGGCGGATCCGCAATTCGTGTCGGATCCCTCCGACTACTATCGCTGGCTCCGCGAGGAGGCCCCGGTCCACCGCCATCCGGCCTCGGGCTCCTTTCTCCTCTCGCGCTTCGACGACGTCTGGGAGGCGACGGCCGATTGGCGCAGCTACTCCTCGGCGAGCCCGGTCGCGAAGCTCCTCCACATGGCCTCGATGGACCCGCCGGGCCACGATCGCCTTCGCGCGAGTGTCGCCCGCGGCCTCTCGCCGTCGAAGATCGCTGCGCTCGAGCCCTCGCTGCGCGCGCTCTGCCGCGAGCTCCTCGAGCCGCTTCGGGAGAGCCAGCGCGTCGACCTCGTCGAGGCCTTTTCGGCGATCTTTCCGAGCCGGGTGATCCATCGCCTGCTGGGCGTCGCCGAGCGCTTCGACGAGCCGATCCGCCACGCTGCACTGGCGATCGGAGCCGCCCGCGACCCGGAAGCACTCGCCCGGCGCATGCAGGCCTTCGTCGCCGAGACGCGCAAGGCCGAGTCCGTCGATCCGAGCTCCGCGATCGGAATCCTTCCGATGCTGCAGCGGGAGACGGGGGGCCACGCGCTCTCGGCCGACGAGATCGGCGGTGTCTTCAGCAATCTCGTGTTGGCGGGCACCGACACGGTGACGAACCTGATCGGCAACGGCCTCGTCCTGCTGCAACGGGACCGCGACGCTCGCAGGCGACTCGTCGCCGATCCCTCGCTGATTCCCGCGGCGATCGAGGAGATGCTGCGCTTCGAGTCACCGGTCCAGTCGCTGGCCCGCAGGACCCTCCGCGACGTCTCGCTCCACGGCGTCGTGGTCCCGGCGGGCTCCGAGGTCCGGCTGCTCTGGGGCGCTGCGAACCGGGACGATCGCGAGTTCGAGCGGGCCGATGTCTTCGACTGCGGGCGTGCGATCCGCCGCCATCTGGCGTTCGGCCACGGCATCCATTTCTGTGTGGGCGCGGGCCTCGCGCGCCTCGAGGCACGGGTCGCCTTCGAGGAGATCCTCGCGCGCTGGCCCGACTACGAGATCGATCTCGCGAGCCTCGAGAGGCTGCCTTCGCTCTGGGTTCGCGCCTGGGAGCGGGTGCCCGTCGAGCTCCGTTAGGCGAGGCGCTTCGCCGTCGCCCAGTCGGTGTGGACGGCCACGCCGGGGGCGTCGACGCGCTCGTACCCGTGGCTGCCGAAATAATCCCGTTGCGCCTGGATGAGGCTCGCGCTGCCGCGGGCCGTCGTGAGCGTGTCGAACCAGGCGAGGGAGGCTGCCAGGCCGGGGATCGCGAGGCCCGCATTCGTTGCCGCGGAGACGGTGCGGCGCCAGCCGGGGACGCGCTCCCGCAGCTCGACGGCGAAGCTCGGCGACAGGGCGAGCAGCTGTGCGCCCGGTGCCCCCGACTCTCGCGATGAGGGCCCGGCGAAGGCCTCGCGCACGCGGTCGAGGAAGCGCGCGCGGATGATGCAGCCGGCCTTCCAGATCCGGGCGATGCTCGCGAGATCCGTGCCGTAGCCGTAGGCGTCGCTCGCCCGGGCGAGGAGCTCGAAGCCCTGGCTGTAGCTCGCGATCTTCGAGGCGTAGAGGGCGGCGCGGAGATCCTCGGGGTCGAGCTCGAGGCGCCGGGGTGTGCGATCGCCGGACGTGGGGTCGCCGCGAAACAACGCGTTCGCCTCGACGCGCCGGTCGCGGGCGGCGGAGAGCAGGCGGGCGTCGACGGCGGCGGTGATCGTCGGGATCGCGACACCGAGCTCGAGGGCTGCCAGGGTCGTCCAGCGACCGGTTCCCTTCTGCTCCGCGCGGTCGAGGACCGCGTCGAGCAGGAGGCCGCCGGGATTCTTCGGGTCGGCGGTGCGGAAGATCGCTGCCGTGATCTCGACAAGGTAGCTCTCGAGCTCGGCGGATCCCCAGGCCGCGAAGGTGTCCGCGCAGCGCGCAGGCGAGTAGCCGAGGCCCTCGCGCAGCAGCGACGCGATCTCGGCGATCAGCTGCATGTCGCCGTACTCGATGCCGTTGTGGACCATCTTCACGAAATGGCCCGCGCTCCCGCGCCCGCAGTCGGCGACGCAGGGACCCGAGTCGGCGACCGCGGCGATCGACTCGAGGATCGGGCGCAGGCGCGCCCAGGCTGCGGGATCGCCGCCCGGCATCATCGAGGGGCCCGTAAGCGCGCCTTCGCTCCCGCCGGAGACCCCCATGCCGACGAAATGCCAGGGGGCGTCCTTCGTCTGCGCAGCGCGGCGGTCGGTGTCGCGGAAGAAGCTGTTGCCGGCGTCGACGACGACGTCGTCGGGCTCGAGCCGCGGCGCGAGCGCGGCGAGGGATGCGTCGACGGGATCGCCGGCGGGGACGAGCAGGATGAATGGCCGCGGCCTCGCGACGGCGGCGACGAGGGCCTCGATCGAGTCGCAGGCGCTGAAGCCCGCTTCGGGATGGCGTTCGGCGAGGGCGCGCGCCGCTTCGACGTTTCGATCGTAGAGGGCCACGCGATAGCCGTGGCGGGCGAGATTGCGGGCGAGATTCGAGCCCATCACGCCGAGTCCGATCATCGCGATCGTGCAGGAGGCCTTCGTCATCGGGTCGGCCCGCTTTCGAGGGCGAGGTCCGTCACGACCACGAGCCCGGGCAGGCCTGTCGCCGGAAGCGCGGGGTCGCCGGCGCAGAGGCGTTCGAGGGCGCTTCGCTTTTCCTCGCCGGTGGCGACGAGGAGCGTATGGCGGGCGCGCGCGAGGGCTTCGCGGGTCAGGGTGATGCGGCGGGCCGGTGCCTTGGGCGCATTCGGGACGTACGCGACGCAGTCCGCAGTCGGCGCCGGCAGACCGGGAAAGAGCGAGGCGACATGGCCGTCGGCTCCCATTCCGAGAACGGCCACATCGAGTCCGTCTGCGAACGCCTCGGCATAACAGCGAGCGACTCGGGCGAGCGCGTCCTGCGTCGATTCAGCGTCCTCGAAGAGGGGCAGGACCCGCGCGGGCGAGAAGACGTGCGCCCGGGAGGAGGCGATACCCGGCGCCGGCGGCAGGATCCCGAGCCGCATCGCCTCGCCGCGGTTCGAATCGCGGCTCGCCACGGGGACGCAGCGCTCGTCGACCCAGGTCAGCGCGATGCACCGCCAGAGCTCGCCCAGCTCGGCGGCGGCGCGGGCGACGGTTGCGAGTGCGGAGCCGCCCGGAATCGCGAGCCGGATCTCCGCCCCGCCCGGTCGAGCGGCGAGTCGGCGAAGGCAATCGGCGAGCCAGCGCCCCGCGTGCGCGATGGGATCCCCCGCGACGACGAGCTCGAGCGCCGCGGGCATCCGCAGCGCGCGCGGCTCACTCATGCGACCAGCCTCCCTGGCATTGTCCGAAGAGCATCTCGGCCTCCGGCGGTCCCCAGCTCCCCGCCGCGTACTCCCGGAGCGGCGGAGCCGAGGGCCGTTGCCAGGCCGCCCGCACCGCGTCCGCGTACTCCCACGACGCCTCGATCTCGTCGCCGCGCAGGAAGAGCGTCTGATCGCCGATCAGCGCATCGGCGAGCAGCCGCTCGTAGGCGTCGGCCGACGCCGTCCCGAAACGCTCGCGGTAGTCGAAGCGCAGGATCGCCGGCTCCATCTCCATCGTGTTCCCCGGCTGCTTCACGCCGAACGAGAGCTCGATCGATTCCTCCGGCTGGATCCGCAGCGTGAGGATGTTGGGCCGCGTCCGACAGAGGTCGTCGCCGCCGAGGATCTGCGGCCCGTCCGCCGTGTCGAGCTCGGTCGGGCGGTTGAAGAGCTGGAGCGGGGGCGTGTGGAACTGGACCTTCACCTCGGTGAAGCGCGACGCGAGGCGCTTGCCGTGGCGGAGCAGGAAGGGGACACCGCTCCAGCGCCAGTTCTCGACCTGCGCACGGAGCGCGACGTAGGTCTCGGTCGAAGAGTCGGCGGCGACGCCTTCCTCCTCGAGGTAGCCCCTCATGGTCTTCGTGCTGACGTGGCCCGCCGCATAACGCGCTCGCACGGAGCAGGGAAGCCCAGCTTCGGCGATCGGATGACGGAGCGCCCGGAGCACCTCGACCTTCTGGCCGCGGATGGCCTCGGCGGCGAGGGTCGAGGGCGGCTCCATCGCGATCAGCGCCAGGATCTGCAGCATGTGGTTCTGGACCATGTCGCGCAGGGCCCCGGTCTCGTCGTAATAGCCGCCGCGGCCGTTCTCGACGCCGAGGGTCTCGGCGACGGTGATTTGCACCAGCTCCACATGATGACGATTCCAGAGGGGCTCGAAGATCGCGTTGTGGAAGCGGAAGCCCAGCAGGTTCTGGACCGTCTCTTTGCCGAGGTAGTGATCGATCCGGTAGATCTGGTCTTCCTGGAGCGTGCGATAGAGCTCGTGATTGAGCGTGCGGGCGGAGCGCAGGTCGTTGCCGAAGGGCTTCTCGACGACGACGCGGCGGAATCCCTCGCCGCGACCCCAGCGATGCAGGAGCCCCGAAGCGCCGAGACTCTCGGCGACCGTCGAGAAGAGCTGGGGCTTGAGGGCGAGATAGAAGAGTCGCCCCGACGCCCGTCCGCCCGGCAGCGCATCGAGCCGCTCGCCGAGGGCGTCCATGGCGCCGGGCTCGCTGGTATCCGCCGTGTGGTAGGAGATCCGGGGTGCTAAGCGCTCGAAGGCGGGTCGCTGCTCGGGGGTCAGACTCTCGGCGAGCTGCGTCCGGAATTGCTCGGTCGTGAGTGGCGTGCGCGAGACCCCGAGGATCGAGAAGCCCGAGGGCAGACGCGGATCGGCGTCGAGACGCGCGAACGCGGGGATCAGCTTGCGCCGCGTGAGATCACCACTGGCACCGAAGATCACGACTTGGGGCGGCGAAGGCATACGGTGCACAGCATAGGCCGGACGCCGCACTTGTCGCTCAGGCGACTTCCGGTCGAGCGCGACATTCACGCCGCGGGCGCCGGTCCCCGGACGTTTAGTCCTCCGACGATTCCCATTCCGCGGTGCGCGCCGCCGGCTCGATCCAGATCGGCGAGCTGACCGCGCGCTCCTGCAGCCACGCGACGGCGCCGGGCAGCGGTGAAACACCGAGACGGAGAGCATCCCAGGTGCTCCAGCGGCAGGTCGGGACCTGCAGCACGCGGGCGTAGTAGAAGCTTCGCTCGCCGCTCTGGTAGTCCGGCGCGCTGAAGGCGGCGGAGAGCTGGGACTGGCCTCGGCCGTCGGCGACCTCGCAGGTCGTGAGATTCGGCGGTGCGCTCTCGAGGACACAGCGATGGGTCTTCGGATCCGGCGCCTCGCCACCGGCACACGCGACGTCGTAGACCTGCTCCCGCGCCTTGCCGTCGGTGCCGACCCAGGCCTTCACGATCTGGAGCCGCTCGAGCGGCGCCTCGAGCGGATCCTGGATCGCCTCGACGAGGAAGGTCACGGGCCGCTCTTCGTCCCCCTTCGCCTCGAGCACGCCGCCCATCGGCACGCCGCGCTCGTAGCCCGCCGCCGCCATGCCGCTCGCGAGATCCGCGCTCGTCAGGTCGAACCCCCCGAAGAGGCGCACCGCGATTCGGGGCCCCGAGGTCGCGAAGACCTCGCGGGCGCGCAGCGAATCGAAGAGATCCTCGCGCGTGTTCGAGTGGGCCCAGACGCCGGCGAGGCCTGCGGCGCTGAAGGGCGAGCCGGTCTGGCGATCGCCGATGGAGAGGCCCGCGCCGGCTCCCGCGCCGAGCTGGAGCCGCGCCTCGGGCGTGCCGTCGAGGGTGCCGAGCTTGCCCGTGAAATTCGCTTCCTCGGTCGGGCTGGTGGCGTTGTGGCTGTCGGAGGAGCCGATCACGCCGAAGCGGTAGGGATTCGGTAGTCCCGCCGCCCCGAGCTCGAGGCCGTCCATCAGGGCCCGCCGCGCATAGCTTCCCTGCGGCGCGCTCTTGACCGCCGGGCGGCCGAGGATGCCCTCGAGCATCTCGAAGCCGGCCCACTCGTCGTTGGGCGAGAGCAGCGGGTGGGCTTCGGATTGGCCCTTGATCTGGACGATCTCGGAGACCGGCTCGTTGCGCAGGCGGATCTCCGCATAACGCGCGTCGATCGGGCGGCCCGCGCGATCGACGCGCTCGTACATCAGGCCGTTGCTGCCGTTCGCGTTGTGCGGGATCGCGATCACGTCCGAGCCCTCGGCCCGCGCCTTCTCCATCCAGGTCCAGAGGTCCTCGGGGTTCTTGCTGTCGAGATCGGAGAAGGGGCGCGCGGGCACGTCGCCGCCCTTGAAGATCACGTTGCGGTGGAGATTCTGGCCGGCGGGCATCGAGGTGTACTCGTAGCCGACGAAGGCGGTGAACTCGCCGGGGAGCGTGTTCCTCGCTGCGAGCTCGACCAGCTGCTGCCAGGCCGACTCGACCCAGGCCGAGCGGTTCAGCTCGGCCATCAGCTCGTCCGCCGAGAGATGTTTGAAGATCTGCCCCATGGCCGCGCCGCTCGCCTTGGGATCCGAGCCGGCGAGGTCCCGGATCATCGGGATCTCGTGGGCGGCGCTCTCGGGGTCCAGCGCCTGGGAGGCGACGCCGAGGTAGTTGGCGTGCTCGGTCACGGCGATGAAATCGAGGGGCGGCCCCGCGAGCTTCGTCTTGATCCCCGAGATGTGGTCGATCTCGCCGCCCCGCGCGAAGCGATAGGCGTCCTCCGGGCCGACGCGCACACCGAAGGCGAAGGCATCGAGGGACCAGCCCGTGTGGACGTGGAGATCGCCGTAGTAGACCTGCTTGAGCGGATCGCGCTCGACTGCCTGGCGCTCGCCCGGGGTGCCCGACTCGCTCGTCGGCGCATCGCCGCTCTCGGCCTCTCGGTCTCGATCGCAGCCCGCTCCCGCAACGGCGAGCAGCGCCGGCAGGACCAGGCCGAGGAGGGCACTCGAGCGGAGCAGGCCAGAGCGGATGCGGTGCATCGAGTCGATGGGGATCATCTCCCGACGAATGCCTCGGCGGCGGGCAGCGATTCGATCGCGTCGACCTGGCGATCGAGCTCGCCCGGCACGGCCGTGCGGCGCGCGAAGAGCGAATAGGCGACGGGGACCACGAAGAGCGTCAGGAAGGTCGCGGTCAGCACCCCCGCGAACACGACGATCCCGATCGCGCGGCGGCCCCCCGAGCCGGGGCCCGTGCCGACCACGAGCGGGAAGGCGCCCAGCGCGGTCGCGATGCTCGTCATCAGGATCGGGCGCAGGCGCGCGCGGGCGGCGTCGCGGATCGCCGTGTCGAAGGCGATGCCCCGGGCGCGGAGCTGGTTCGCGAACTCGACCAGCAGGATGCCGTTCTTGGCGGCCAGTCCGATCAGGATCGTCATGCCGATCTGGCTGTAGATGTTGAGCGTGCCGCGGGTCTCCCAGAGACCGAAGACATCCGCGCCGACCGTCGTCAGGTAGAGGCCGGCGAGCCCGCCCGAAACGGCGAGGGGGACGGTCAGCATGATGACCACCGGATGGATGAAGCTCTCGAACTGCGCGGCGAGCACGAGGAACACGATCAGGAGCGCCAGCGCGAAGGTGAAGTAGGCGGCACCGCTCGATTCGACGAACTCGAGGGAATCGCCGTCGTAGTCGAAATGAGCGCTCTCGGGCAGGATGTTTCGCGCCAGATTCTCAAGCGCAGCGAGACCCTCGCCGAGGCTCACGCCCGGCGCGAGGCTCGCTTCGATCGTCGCGGCGGGCAGGCGATTGAAGCGCCGGAGCGTGCCCGCGTCCGCCTGCTCGCGGACGGTCACGAGATTCGAGAGCGGGATCAGCTCGCGCGTCCGATCGGAGCGGACGTAGAGGTTCGTGAGGTCGGTCGGCGACGCGCGCTGCTCCTCGATCGCCTGCAGCACGACCTCGTACTCCTCGCCCCGATCCTGATAGGTCGTGACGCGGGCTGAGCCGAGCATCGTCTCGAGGGTGCGGCCGACGACGGAGACCGGGACACCGAGGTCGGCGGCGCGCTCGCGGTCGACCTCGATCCGGAGCTGGGGCTGGGTCGGGCGATAGGTGCCGAGCAGGCCTGTGAGCTCCGGGAGCTCGGATGCCGCCGCGAGGACCTGCGCCTGCCACTCGCCGACTTCTTCGTGGCGCGAACCACCGAGCACGAGCTGGACGGGGCGGCTCGAGGTCGAGCGGCCGAGGGTGGAGGGATTGACCGGAAAGGAGAGGACGCCGGGAAGCTGCATCGCGCCCATCGCGACGCGGCCCATGATCGAATCGGCCGAGAGCGACCGCTCGTCCCAGGGTGTCAGCACCATGACGACCATGCCCGTGTTCATCGACGTGTTGGCCGACCAGCCGAACGGAACCCGTGACAGTACGGACTTGACGAGCCCCTCCTCGACGAGTGGAAAGAGGACCTCGTTCTCGAGCTCGCGCATGTGGGCCGAGGTGTAATCGAAGGACGCGCCCTCCGGAGCCTGCATGATGATCATGAAGGCGCCGCGATCCTCCTTCGGTTCGAGCTCGCGGGGCACGACACTGAAGAGCCAGGCCGACGATATGAAGGACAACAGGACGACGGCGAGGACGAGGCCCTTGCGGCGGAGCGCCGCATCGAGGGCGCGCGTGTAGATGGCCTGGGACTGGTCGACGATGCGGCTCGCGAGGCGCGCGAGACCTGCGTCCGGCTCCGTCGCGACCAGGATCTTCGAGCACATCATCGCCGAGAGCGTGAGCGCGACGAAGGCGGAGACCGCGACGGCGACGGAGACCGTGACCGCGAGCTCGCGGAAGATCCTTCCCGTCGTCCCCTCGAGGAAGACGATCGGCACGAAGACCGCGATCACGACGAGCGTCGTCGCGATCACCGCGAAGGCGACCTCCCGCGACCCGCGCAGCGCCGCCATCAGGGGCGGCTCGCCGAGCTCGATCCTTCGCTGCACGTTCTCGAGCACGACGATCGAATCGTCGACCACGAGTCCAATCGAGAGGATCAGCGCCAGCAGGGTCAGCAGGTTGATCGAGAGGTCGAAGGCCCAGAGGCCGGCGAAGGTGGCGACGAGGCAGATCGGCACCGTGACCGCGGGGATCAGCGCCGCCCGCTTCGTTCCGAGAAAGAGATAGATGACGAAGACGACGAGGAGCATCGCGATGACGAGCGTCGAGTAGACCTCGTCGACGGAGGCCTGGACGAACTCGGCACTGTTCCAGCCGGGGTCGAGCTGCATGCCGGCCGGGAGGGTCGGGACGACGCGATCGATCTCCGCGATCACCCCGTTCGCGACGCCGACGGTATTCGCGGTCGACTGCTTGATGATGCCGATGCCGACGCGCGTCACACCGTTGCCCCGGAACTCGCCCGCCGATTCGAGCGCACCGACCTCGACACGCGCGACCTCGCCGAGGCGCACGAGCTGGCCGTCCTCGCCGCGATCGACGACGAGGGCCCGGAAATCCTCCGCCGTGACGTAGCCGCGCTCGACGCGAACCGTGAGGTCGCGGGCTTTGGATTCGATGCGGCCGGCGGGCAGCTCGACATTCTGGGTCCGGAGCGCGATTTCGATGTCGGCGACGGTGAGACCGTGAGCCGCGAGGGCCACGCGGTCGAGCCAGATCCGCATTGAGTAGTGCTTGGCGCCCGAGAGGATCACACGGGCGACGCCGTCGACGACCGAGAAACGGTCGACGAGATCGCGCTCGGCGTAGTCCGTGAGCTCGAGGGGGCCGAACTCGTCGCCGCTCAAATTGACCCACATGATCGGGCTGGCCCCGGACTGGGCCTTGTAGATCTCGGGCGAATCCGCGTCGTCCGGAATGTCGTCGCGCGCCTGGGAGACCCGGTCGCGTACGTCGTTCGCGGCGCTGTCGATGTCTCGGGAGAGCTCGAACTCGATCGTGATCCGCGAGATGCCCTCGCTGCTCTCGGAGACGATCTTGTGGATCCCCTCGAGGCCGGCGAGGCGATCTTCGATCGGCTTCGTGACGCGATTCTCGACGACGGCGGCCGAAGCGCCGATGTAGGCCGTCTCGACCGAGACGATCGGGGGATCGACGTCCGGGAGCTCGCGGAGCGGCAGATTCCGGAAGGAGAGGGCGCCGAACGCCATCAGCAGGAGCGACATCACCATCGCGAGGACGGGGCGTCGCACGGATGTGTCGGACAGCCACATGGTCGTCTCCCCGTCAGGCCTTCGGCGGCGCTTCTTCGCGCAGGACCTTGACGACGCCACCCGGCGGAATCAGCGTCGCCCCGTCGACCACGACCCGGTCGCCCAGCGAGAGACCCGAGCGGATCTCGACGAGCCCGGGCACGCGCCGGCCGATCTGGACCTCGACGCGCCTCGACTTGTCCTCCGCGTCGAGCACGACGACGAACTGGCTCGAGCCGGAGGGCACGAGGGCCTGCTCGGCGAGGGCGAGGGCTCGCACGGCATTGGCCTGGAGGACGAGGGACAGGAGCATGCCCGGGCGGATCGCGTGGTCCGAATTTTCGATTTCGGCGCGCACGCGAACGGCGCGGGTCTCCGGATCGACGCGGCTGTCGATGGCGACCACACGCCCCGTGAAGACCCGCCCCGGATAGGCCGCCACCTGCGTCTTGACCTCGAGCCCGGGCGCCAACATCGCGAGAAAAGTCTCCGGCACCGAGAAGTCGAGCTTGATCCGGTCGACGTCGTCGAGGGTCGTGATCCGGTCGCCCGGCTTGAGGAGCGTTCCGGGGCTCACCTCGCGCAGCCCGAGTACGCCGGAGAAGGGCGCCCGGATGCGCAGATCGGCGAGTCGCGCCTCGAGCTCCTCGACGCGGGCGTCGGCGGCATCGAGGGCGGTGCGAACCTCGTCGTAGCGGGACTGGGATTCGGTTCCGCGACTGGCGAGATCGGCGATCCGGTCGAAGCGGATCTTCGCATCGGATCGGGTCGCCCGGGCCTGGGCGAGTTGTGCCCGTTCTTCGCTGCTCTCGAGCTCGACGACTGTTTCGCCGGTCTTGATCGTCTGGCCGTCCGAGAAGCGGACGTGGTCGACCTGCTTCGTGACGCGCGCCGCGATCACGACCGATTCGTTGGCGTACGCCGTGCCGATGGCCTCGAGTCGATCGGCGAATTCGTATTCGAAGGGCGACGAGACGACGACCGGCGTCGGCGGCCGCTCGCCCCCTGCGCCCTTGTCGGCATCGCCGCCGCAGCCGATCGCGAAGAGCCACGCGCAGAGCGCGAGCAGGGCGCACGTGGTGCGGGTCCGGGCGGTGCGGAGGACAGGATGGGGAGCATGGGACGAGGGCAGGGAGGACATCGCGAATGGACACTATCAGCCCGGAGCACGATCGGCAGCCCGCGCATCTTTGGGGCTAGGATCCCGCCTCACTGCGAGCGAGGGCCAGGATGTCGAGTGCGAATTCCGAGGGCGAGTCCGATGCCGATCCCGGGCAGATGTGGGACGAGTTCTGCGAGTCGTTGAAGCAGGCCGGGGACGTCTTTCGCCGACCGGAGACGCCGAGCGATTCCCAGACCCACGCCGAGGGCTACCGCTTCCTGATGCGCATGCTGCGCGTCGGGTTCGAAAACCATTTCGAGATCGCCGACCTCGCACACCCCGAGCTCGTGCCGATGGTCGGGCGCATGGTCCAGTACGAGGGCATCACCTCCGACGCCCGCTATCTCCACGCCCTGATCGACGGCGGTGCGACCCACCGCATCCGCGGCCTGCGCGGCGACGCGCCGCTGATCGAGTTCGGGACCTACACCGGCAAGATGGGCATGCACGAGCCCTCCCACCGGATCGCCTCGATCACGGAGGAGTCGCTCGAGGTCGACCCCGACGGACGCGTCGAGCTCGTGCTGAGCCCCGACGCGCATCCCGGCAACTGGATCCGGACGGATGCCGCGACCCGCTATGTGATGATCCGGCAGTACGCCTCCGACTGGGCGGGCCGCTCGCCCGGCCGCTTCGAGCTCTCGCGCGAAGGGGCCCCGGCGCGTGGGCCGTTCGACCTCGACGCGATTCGTGCCGGGCTCGTGGGGACGGCGGATTTCGTGCGCAAGACGCCCGCGATCTGGGCCGGGATTTCCGACTACTGGGCCGCGAATGTCGTCAATTGTTTTCTGCCGCAGGTCGAGGCCGACGCGAAGACCGAGATCGCGCCGCCCTCGGGCCACCAGTTCTCGTGCGGTTATTTCGACGTCGAACCCGACGCGGCGCTGCGGATCGAGTTCAAGCCCGGCCGCGCGGCGTATTGGAGCCTCGGCCTCTCGAACTACTGGTACGAGACGATCGGCTACGGCGACCCGACCTCGCATCTCAATCAGGGCACGGCGGTCGCGGAAAAGGACGGCCGCATCCGCATCGTGCTGGCGCATGCGCGGCCTCCAGCTTCGGCGGGTATTGCGAACTGGCTCGATCCCAAGGGCCACCGGGAGGGGACGATGGTGTTCCGCTGGTCGCGCCCGGTCGATCCGCTGCCCGAGATCCAGTGCGAGCTCGTGCCCTGGCGGAGCTTGTAGACGTGGGCGCGCCCGCACGTTTCGTCGTGGGAACCGGTCGCTGCGGCTCGACGCTGCTGTCGCGCATGCTCGCGATGAACCAGAACGTGCTGAACGTCTTCGAGCTCTTCTCGGGCCTCGATACGTCGTTCCGCTTCACCGACCGGCCGGTGTCGGGCCCGGAGCTCGCCCATCATCTGCGCCTCGATCATCCGATGTTGACGATGGTGATGAAGCGCGGGGGCGAGGTGCCCGAGGTCGTCTATCCGTTCGGTGAAGCAGGATCCCGGTACGCGCTGGGCGATCCGATTCCCTGGGCTCTCGCGATCGCGATTCCGCGCATCAGTGAGACGCCCGACACGCTCTTCGACGAGCTGCTCGCCCGCGTCGAAGCTTCTCCGACGCAGCCCCTCGCGCGTCACTACCGCGAGATCTTCGACTGGCTGACGGAGAAGTCGGGGCGGACGTGTTGGATCGAGCGATCCGGGACGTCGATCGATACCCTCGGCGATCTCGTCCGCCTGTTTCCCGAGGCGCGCTTCGTCCACATCCACCGCGACGGCCTCGAGGCCGCCCTCTCGATGCGCGAGTACGCGGTCCTGCGCGTAGCAGTCGCCGTCATGAACGGCCTCGCCGGCGAGATCGATTACACCCACGAGGCGCTGAATCGACTCGAGCGCGAAGACGGACCCGCGATCGACCGGCTGCTGGCGGCGCGGCCGCCGATCGAGCTCTACGGGAAGTACTGGAGCGATCAGATCCTGCGCGGCGAGGCCGCCCGGCGCGCGCTTCCCGAATCCGTCTTCCTCGACGTCCGCTTCGAGGAGCTGGTCGTTCGGCCGCGCGAGGTGCTCGGCCGGATCGCGCGCTTCCTCGAGCTGCCGCGCGACGATGGGACGGGCGCCGATGCGTGGATCGAGCGCGCCGCCGCCCTGTCGCACGGCATGCCGGCGCTGCGCGCGTCCGAGCTGCCGTCCGACGAACGACTTCGGCTCGAGCAGGCGTGTCGCGATGCGATGAAGGTGCTCGGGCGCTGAGCGCGCAGCCTGCTCAGATCTCGTTCGGCACCTTGAAGTATTCCTGGTAGACGCGGAAGCGTTCGCGTTCGTGAGCGATCTGCTCGGGAGTCGCCTTCTCGTAGTCGAACTTGCCGTGGGACCCCTTCGGTTTGGCGGCGAG
>JANMTD010000171.1:0-4607 GCA_031390075.1 Deltaproteobacteria bacterium
GCTGACCGCGGGCTCGCCGGAGCAACAGGCGCTCTACCTGCCCAAGATGATCTCGGGCGCCCAGGCAACCCGCCCCTCCGAGAAACCGCCGCTGCAGCGGATTCGCTTCACGCCCTCCGTGCAAACTCGTTCAGTTGTACGGTTGGGAGCCAGGAGACATGTGCCGGTCCAAATCGTTCTTGAACTGAACGACGATGAACCGATCCGTCCAAACCCACTCCCCCTCGACCACCCCCCACTCATCCTCATACCTCCCCGCCACGAGCAGCTCAAACCTCGCCCCCGCACCCGGGATCTGCTGGGCGACTGTGTAGGCCGTCTTCGAGCGCGCCGTCCCCGCCTCGAGGTCGATCTCGATCAGCACGTTGGTGTACATCTCGCGCGTGGCGCGGCCCTGACCGGGGTAGGTGATGTTGGTCCGCGCGTACTGGTCGCGGATCGCGTCGCGTCCCCTCATGATCTTCCGGCCCAGGCGGTCGGCGCCAAACGTGGCGTGGCGGAGCAGCTCGCCGACGAGCTCGAAGTCGCCGTTCTCGAGCGCGTAGCCCATGCGGTAGATCTGCTGTTCGATCTGGCGGTGGGCCTCGAGAAGGGCCACGCGGCGGATCATCGGATCGGCGTGTCGGGGATCGTCTTGCATGCGAGGACGTTGGCACAGGCGCTTTTCGCCGGAAACGGAGCTCAGGCCGGACGCGCCGGGCCGCTGGGCTCCGCGACGACACCGTCGGCCATCAGCGCATCGATCCGCGCATTCGAGAGGCCGTGCTCGCGCAGGACCTCGCGGGTGTGCTGGCCGGTCGCGCCCATCGAGGTCGTGACCTGCGCCGGTGTTTCGCCGAACTGCCACATCGGGCGCGGCTGGCGGACCGGGCCGACGAATCCGCTGTCGCGCTCGACGAGCAGGTCCATGTGCATCACCTGGCGATCGAGGTGGACGTCGCGGCGGCGCTGGACCGGGCCGGCGGGAACGCCGTTGTCGGTCAGCCGCTTCAGGAGGTCCTCGGCCCTGAAACGAGCGGCGGCCTCGATCAGCTCGGCGTGGAAGGCCTGGAAGTTCAGCACGCGCTTCGGCGTCTCTGCGAATCGCGCGTCGACGAGCCAATCCGGGCGATCGAGGGCGATCGCGAAGCCATCGAAGGGCGGTAGCGTCGGGGTACACGCGATCTCGCCTCCGTCGCTCGTCCGGACGACGACGAGGCCCGCCGCCGGCATCAGCAATTGAAGGGGCGGCCGCTCGTCGATCGGGACGGCGGGCTCGAGCTGTGAGAGCTGCGGACCCATGCCGTCGGGCCAGAGGAAATGCAGCCCGACGCCGAGCATGGGGATGTCGATCCGCTGACCCCGGCCCGTGCGCTCCCGGGCGAACAGCGCCGCGAGGATCGCCTGCACGGCGGCGTAGGCCGTCGTCTTGTCGACGATGACCTGGCTCAGGAGCGACGCTTTACCGGTCGCCGTGTCGCGCTGATAGTCGACCATGCCGACGCGCGCCTGGATGACGTAGTCGTAGACGGGTTGGGCCGCGTCGGGTCCGTCGACGCCGAGCCCGGAGATCGCCGTGTAGACGAGTCTCGGGTTGCGGGCGGCGAGCTCTTCGTAGCCGACGCCGAGCGCCTCGGGCTTGCCAGTCCGGATGTTGTGCAGGAAGACGTCGGCCGACGCCGCGAGGTCGGTCAGCAGCGCGCGCCCGGCTGCCGTCGCGGCATCGATCGAGACGAAACGCTTGCCGCGGTTCACGGCGTAGAAGACCGGGCTCACCGAGTACGGGTCGCCGCCGGCATTGCGGATCAGGTCCGGCTTCGACTGACTCTCGACCTTGACGACGTCGGCGCCGAGCTCGGCGAGCAGCAGGCCCGCGAGGGGACCGGAGTAGATGCTCGTGAGCTCGACCACGCGAATGCCGGCGAGCGGGGAGGGGGCGTCCATGGCGGCACTATACGAGGAGGGCCTGCGGTTCGCTCCCGGGACGGATTCGCGGCGCGGGACCGTGACCGGTAACGTCGAGGCGGGACGAAGCCTGAAAAGGAGAGTCGATGATCGCCAGCAGGATGGCCGTATCCGAGCCCCTCGACATGAAGCGTTTCAATTCCCGCGCGGGCTACGAGTTCGCGGCCCCGCTGCTTGGGAGCTTCGACAGCCCTCGCCGCAACGCGGTCTTCCAGAACTACGTCGACCACGTCGACACGGAGAGCCAGGGGGATTACGCGGGCCTGATGGCGACCTGCTCGAAGAAGCGCCAGAGCTATGCGGCCTATTTCTCTCCGGCCGGCCCGACGACGGGGCTCCCGCAGTCGTACCCCGAGCTCGAGAAGTACTACCACGACCTCGTCGCGGGCAATACCTATCTGATCCACCGCGAGGTCGACAAGCTGATCGTCGGCGACGACGAGCTGCTGGTCGACGGCGTGATCCATCAGCTGTATCCGGGCGGGCTCCTCGCTTCGCGCGGAATGAAGCTGGATCCGAAGCGGGTCTATCAGCTGACGGCGCGGGTCGCCGTCGTGTTCCTGTTCGACGAGGACGGTCTCGGCGCGGGCGAGCACGCCTACTCCCCCGCGATCGACGCGTCCTACTACACGCCGGTCGAGCCGTCGCTCGTCCCCGAGGTCTTCTGGAACAACCCGGTGACGGGGCGGGTCGTGTTGTGAGCCGTTCCTCCGCCGAGGTTCGCCGTTCGCTCTCGCATCCGATCCTCGACGCCGACGGCCATTTTGTCGAGCTCTGGCCCCTCGCCCACGAGGAGATCGCCGACTCGATCGAGCAGGACGGGGGACGTGAGCTGCGGGACCGCTTCCTCGCGGGCCAGGCCCAGCCCTTCGACACGACGACCTCGGTTCGAACGATCGGGGGCGACCGCGAGAAATGGCAGGCGATGCCGTCGTGGTGGGGCTGGCCGACGGAGAACGTCCTCGACCGGGCGACCTCGTACCTGCCGAAGCTCCTCTACGAACGCCTCGACGAATTCGGGATCGACGTCACGATCCTCTACCCGTCCATGACCATCAACTTCCTCGATCTCGAGGATGCGGAGCTGGCGGGGGCTGCCTGTCGCGCGGTGAATCGGATGCATGCGCGGCTCTTCGCGCCCTATCGCGACCGGATCATCGTCGGGGCCCTGGTTCCGATGAACACACCCGCGGTCGCGATCGCGACCCTCGAGCATGCGGTCGGTCTCGGGCTCAAGGCGGGAGCCATGTCGGGCTATGTCCGGCGCCCGATCGCGAAGCTCGCCCGCGAGCACGGAAAGCTCGACCCGCCGGTCCACCGCTACGACAACTACGGCATGGATTCGGAGTACGACTACGACCCGTTCTGGCGCCGCTGCTGCGAGCTGCGCTTCGCGCCGATCTCCCACAGCTCGGACCAGTATCACAACGTCGCCCGCTCGCCCTCGAGCTACGTCTACAACCACGTCGGCGGCCTCGCGCGGGGCCACGAAGCGCTCTGCAAGCGGCTCTTTCTCGGCGGCGTGACGAAGCGCTTCCCGGAGCTGAGGGTCGGATTCCTCGAAGGGGGCGTCGGCTGGGCGTGCAGCCTCTACTCCGACCTGATCGGACATTATTCGAAGCGCGGCGGCGCCTCGATCCGGGCGCTCGATCCGGCGCGCCTCGACGTCGGGGGCTTGATGAAGCACTTCGAGTCCCACGGCGGCGCCGAGGTCCGGGCCGCGCAGGATCGTGTCCGCGCCTACTTCGAGCAGCCGGGCGCCCGGCCAGCGCGGATCGACGAGTTCGACGCGATCGGCCTCGCGAAGCCCGAGGACATCCGCGATCGCTTCGTGCCGAGCATCTACTTCGGCTGCGAGGCGGATGATCCGCTGGTCGCCTGGGCCTTCGCCGACCAGGTCAATCCCTTCGGTGCGAAGCTGCGCGCCATGCTCGGCTCGGACATCTCCCACTGGGACGTGACCGACATGAGCGAGCCGATCGCAGAGTCCTACGAGGCGGTCGAGCACGGGCGGCTCTCGGAGGCCGATTACCGGGACTTCGCGTTCACGAACGCGGTCCGCTTCCACGGCGGCATGAATCCCGATTTCTTCCGGGGCACGATCGTCGAGAAGCAGGCCGCTCTCGTGCTCGCGAAGGAAGGGGTCGGCAAGGGGGTCGCGTCGTGAGCTTCGCAGCCAGGCGTGTCGTCGAGCGTCCGCAGGTGCGACCGCTGCGGACGCTGCTCTTCGTGCCGGGCTCCTACGAAAAACACGTCGCGGCGGCGGCCGACTCGGGGGCGGACGGTGTCTGTCTCGACCTCGAGGAGCCCGAGACGCCGATGACGGAGGCAGTGCGCGAACGGGCGCACGCGGTCGTCGGCTCCTTTCTGCGCGCTCGTCGGCCGGGGGAGGGTGAGCCGCGTTATTTCGTGCGTGTTCGCGCGGCTTCGACAGGCATGGCCTTTCGCGACCTGCGCGCCGTCGTGACCCCGGCGCTCGCGGGCGTTCTGATTCCGAAGCTGCGCGGGCCCGAGGACGTGATCGCCCTCGAGTCGCTGCTGCTTGCGGCGGAGGTAGAGAAAGGCAACGCACCCGGCTCCGTCGTGCTATAAACGAACCTCGTAAACGCCGACGCCCTGCGCCAAGCCAACGAGATAGCGATGGCGTCGCCCCGAGTAGATAT
>JANMTD010000255.1:0-24765 GCA_031390075.1 Deltaproteobacteria bacterium
GGCGGGTGGCGCCGTGGGGCCCGAGCGGGACCGGTCGCCCCGCCTTCATGCCCTCGAGCAGCATGGCCGGGAGGCCCCCATTGTCGCCGTAGACGACGTTCAGGCGCGTGATGATCGTCGGCAGACCGAGCGCCTCGGCCCAGAAGCTCGCGACGGCTTCCTGGGCGAGCTTCGAGACGCGATAGGTCGGCGAATAGGGAATCGGCGCGTCGCCGCCGAGGGGATCCGACTCGTGCAGGATCCGGTCCGGGTCGACGGGCTCCGCATAGACCGCACGACTCGAGGCAACGAGGCAAGCCCGCGCGCTGCGGAAGCGGTTCATCAGCCGACCCGTGCCGTCTCCGTTGATCTGCACCGAGTCGGCAAAAGAGAGATTCGTTCCGATCGCGGCGGCGAAATGCAGCACGAGCGTGAAGTCGCTCGGGAGGTCGGTCCATTCAGGCGCCGCGAGGTCGACGCGGCGGGTCCGGATGCCGGCGGCTTCGACGCGCTCGCGCTCGCCGGCCTGACCGAAGCGGGCGATACCCCAGACCTCGTTGTCCCGCGCCAGGCGCTCGGCCAGCGGAAACGCGACGCGACCGGCCGGGCCGGTCACGAGGATCTTCTCGCCGCGGAGCGATGTCCGAACCCCGTCGCGTTGCGTCGCCATGCCCATCTCCTTCCGACCACCGGACTCCCGCCGGACTCCCGCAGACTACCGCTCTTCCCTAGTGTCGCGGGAGTCCCGAATGCGACCGTCGATCGGCCGCCCACGACACAGGAGCAAGGACCGCCGATGTGGAACCCCGATGCGCGACCCCTGCTCGAGGGGCTCACGGTGATCGAGCTTGGCGATCGCGTCGCCGCGCCGTACTGCGGCAGGCTGTTCGCCGAATCGGGCGCCCGCGTCATCAAGGTCGAATCTCCCGCCGGCGACGCGACCCGGCGCTGGGGACCCTTCAAGGGGGATAAACCCGACCCGGAGCGCAGCGGCCTCTTCCATTTCCTGAACGCCGAGAAAGAGTCGGTCGTACTCGAGCTCGAGTCCGAATCCGGGCGCCGGCAGCTGCGCGATCTCGCGGCCGGCGCCGACATCCTGATCGAGGGCCAGGCGCCCGGCTTTCTCGCGCGCCTCGATCTCGATTACGAATCACTCGCCCGCGACAACGCGAATCTCGTGATGCTCTCGCTCACGCCCTTCGGCCAGACCGGCCCCTACCGCGACTGGAAGGGCTACGACCACAACGCCTATCACCTCTCGGGCAGTGGCCATCGCTACTGCGGCCGCCCCGGCCAGGCCCCGCTCGAGCAGGGCACGTTTCTCGCCGACTTCTACGCCGCGATCGCCGGCGCCGCCTGGGCGCTGGCCGCGGCGTTCGGCCGGGATGTCGCGGGCGGTGGCCAGCATCTGGATCTCGCGACCTCGGAGCTGCTCGCCGCCACGATGGTCGGGGGCTGGAACGTGCCGGGCTACCGCCGCCACGGCTTCATCAATTCGCGGACGGGGATCGGTCTGTCGGGCGCACCCGCGTCGATCCTCCACTGCTCCGACGGCCACGCCTGGGTCTTCGCCCTCGAGCCCGGCCAGTGGAAGGGCCTGGCCAAGGTGATGGGCGACCCCGATTGGATGCAGCTCGAGATCTTCGACGACGTCTGGAAACGCGGCGCCGAACGCGACGTCGTCTACCCGCTGATCGAGGAGTGGACGCGCCAGCGCAGCAAGTGGGAAGTCATGGAGCTCTGTCAGGCCGCGGGCTCGCCCTCGACGGCGGTCATGACCGTCGAGGAGTTCGCAAAACATCCCCACATCGTCGGCCGCGGATTCATCCGCTCGACGGGCGGCGAGGAAGGCGGTTCGGTGGGCGAAGAGCCGATGCCGGATCTCGGTGCACCGTTCCGCCCGTCGAAGGGTCGGATCGGTCTCGTCCGGCGCGCGCCGCGCCTCGGCGAGCATACGAGCGCGGCCCTCGAGGAAGCCCGACGAGCGCGCAAGCCCGTTGCCGGCGGCGATGCAACGCACGCGGCCGATACAGCAACCCGCGCGGCTGGGCGAGGAACGGCGTCAGGCGACGGTCGGCTGCCCCTCGAAGGCGTGCGGGTCGCCAACTTCGGTTGGGTCTGGGCGGGGCCGATGGTGGGCCAGGTGCTGGGGTTTCTCGGGGCCGACGTCATCAAGGTCGAGAGCCGCGCGCGGGTCGACATCATCCGCCACGTCCCGCCCTTCGAGGATCCGAAGCCCCATCCCGACCGCTCGCTGACGCAACACAACATGTGGTCCGGCAACAGCAGCGTGAGTCTCGACCTCGCGAAGCCCGAGGGCCGGGCGCTCGCCCACGCACTGGTCGCCCGCAGCGACATCGCCCTCGAGAACTTCGGGCCCGGCGTCGCCGAGCGCTTCGAGCTCCGTTATGCGGATCTCTGCAAGGTCCGCCCCGACCTCGTGATGCTCTCGATGCCCGCGGCGGGCCACAGCGGCCCGCTGAAGAACGTCCGCACCTACGGCAACGCCCTCGCGAGCCTGACCGGCCTCGACAGCCTCACGGGCTACGGTCCGGGCGACGTCATCCCCTTCGAGCAGCCGATGGCCGACGCACATAACGGGGTGCTCGGGGCCTTCGCGCTCCTCGCCGCGCTCCATCAACGGCGCGCGACGGGCGAGGGCCAGCTGATCGAGCTCTCCCAGCAGGAGGGCCTCTCGCACCTGATCGCCCCGGCCTTCATGGACTACATGTTGAACGGCCGCGTCGGTGGGCCCCTCGGCAATCGCCATCCCCTCGGACAAGCGGCGCCCCACGGCGTCTTCCCCTGCGCCGGCGAGGACCGCTGGATCGCGATCGTCGTAGAAGACGAGATGGAGTGGCGCGCGCTGGCGGTCACGGTCGACCAGGACTGGATCCGCTCGGACGCCTTCGCGACCCGCGCCGGCCGCCTCGCCGGGCTCGATGCGCTCCACGAGCGCCTCGCGGACTGGACACGGCCGCAGGACATGCGAGCGCTGTGCGAGAAGCTCCAGGCCCGCGGCGTGGCGGCGACGCCTGTGCTCGACGTACCGGGTCTTTCGGACGACCCGCATTTCCGCGCGCGCGGGACCTTCGCCGAGGTCGAGAATCCGCAGGGCTTTCCCGAGACGATCTACGCGCCTTATGTGAAGATGAGCCGGAGTCGCACGACCGCTCGGCCGGGGCCGATGATCGGACAGGACAACGAGCGGGTCTTGAAGGGGCTGCTCGGGCTCTCCGAAGCGCGTTATTCGGAGCTCGTGGAGAAACAGGTCATCTACTGAGGGCACTCCCGCGATCCAGCCAGGAGAGTTCAATTGCCTCGCCCGATCCAGACATTCCAGGTGGGTATCAAGGGATTCGTTTGGAACGAGGACCGCCTCCTGCTCGTTCAGGAAAACAACGACGAGCGTCTCTGGGAGTTGCCCGGCGGCCGCATCGACGTCGGCGAGGAGGATCTGACCCCGGCCGAGGTCCTGCTCCGCGAGCTGAGAGAAGAGCTCGGGTCGTCATTCTCGTGCACGATCGGCGCACCTCGCGTGGCGTGGGTCCGGCCACCGGAACCTCGACGGCCGCTGTCCGTCTTCTTGCTCGGGCTCCACTGCTCGAACGCCCGTGGCGAGATCGAGCTGAGCCACGAGCACATGGCCTACCAATGGGTTGCGCGGGACAGCTGGCATCGGCTCGCTCTGGCGCCGGGCTACCAGGCGGCGCTGGCGACCTTCTTCGCTGGGGCGTGAATCAGGCGCACGGACCACGGCACTCGATCGGGCTCATCGCCGGGCGCCCCGACTCGCGACTGCGGTGAGCGAGATCAGCAAGCTCAGCAAGATCGCTCGCGCCAACCCGTCGGACGCCGGAACGACGGGCACGCTGGTGCACGCATTGGCGACACACTGCCCCACCGCGCAATCCGAATCGATCACGCACTCGACGCAGCTCGCCGTCGTGTCGTCACAGAGGGCAGCCGGAGCCGTGCAGATCGGCAGCTCGCCCGAGACACACACCCCGACCTGACAGGTCTCGGATCCGTCGCAGAAAAGCCCATTCGTGCAATCGCTAGCCGAGACGCACGCGACGCAGGCGTCGGCCGTCTCGTCGCAGATCGGCGTCGGGGTCGTGCAGAGGGGTGCCGCGCCGGAGACGCAGACGCCCGCCTGACAGCTCTCGACGCCATTGCAGAAGAGCCCGTCTTCGCAGTCCTGGGACACCGTGCACTCCGGTGGCGTGAGGATTTCTCCGGCTGCCAGCGCGTTCGCGAGTCCCGCACCCGAATCGCGATCGGGGCCCGGCGCTTCGATGTCGAAGGCGGACCCCGTGAGTGCGCCGCGGATCACGGCGGGGTCGGCGAGCGCGGGTCCACCGGCGCGTTCGATCAGGAGCGCGGCGATGGCGGCGGCGTGGGGAGCGGCGGCCGACGTGCCGCAGAAGAAGGCGAATCCCGGGGCGGCGGTCGAGACACAATCGGCGGCTGCAAGATCGGGCTTGGCGCGCAGCTCACCGCCGGTGGCGGAGAAGTCGGCGGGAGTGATCGGCGCTCCGTTCGCTTCGAAAAAGACGCGCCGGGGGCCGTCGGAGCTGTAGGTCGCTACGGGCTCTGTCCCGCTGAAGCCGGCGGTGTGACTGTGGGCGAAGACGGCGGCGACGCCGATCGCACCGCGGGCGGCGGCGTGGCCGGAGGTCTGGCCCGCCGTGGCGTGCTCGAGGCGACCGCGGTTGGAATTCAGATGCAAATAGCGGCTGGCGCTCCCGTCGTGTCGAACGATGATCAGCTGCCGGCCGGTATCGTTGCCGCTCGAGCCGATGATCTCGAAGGGATCCCCGGAGCCGTTCTGGACGTCCGTCGAGGCCGCGAGCAGGATCGTGCCGGCCGCATTGGTCAGGAAGAGGTCGTAGTCGTTGGAAGATGAGCCGAGCGGGTCCGCCCAGTGGAGCGTGAAGACATAGGGGGAGTCGGCGACGATCTGGTTGGTGAAGTCTCCCCCGCCGTAGTCGTGGGCGAGTAGTCCATTGACCGTTGGTCCCGGATTGAAATCGCCCTCCCAGACGCCGGCCGTGCCGTCGTCCAGATTTCCGCTGTTGCCCGCGGCCGAGAAGTAGAGCGCACCGTCCGCCCGCACCTGATCGACGGCGGCCGCGACGACGTCGTCCTGGAAGACCGCCTCCGCGAAATAGCCGACGTCGTCGACGATCACGTCCGCGCCGGCCGCGCGCAGGGCGAGGATGTTGTTCGCGAAGGATGCCTGGCCGTTGATCGCCGTCGCGAAGAGGAGGGAGGCGCCCGGGGCCAGGTCGTGAACGATCTCGAGCATCGCCGCACCCTCATTGCCCGCGCCGGCCTGACCCGGGAGGATCGTGACACCAGCGGGCAGATCACCCGATGTGACGAGCGAGGGCAGCGCATCGGCGCCGTCGGAGAGCACGCCGACGGCGACGCCCGTTCCGTCGACGCCGAAGCTCGATCGGGCCGTGTTTGCGCGGTGGGCGCCGTCGCCTTCCGATACGTTGATCGCGCGGGTGTAGGCGCGGTCCGCCGGCCGGATCCGCCGGATCTCCGGGTCGACCGCCAGCTCCTCGAGTCGATCGAGGGGCAGGCGTGCGCGAATCGCACCGAGCCGTACGTCGCTCGAGAGCACGCGACCCCCGAGCGACTCGATCCGCTCGAGCAGGCTGCGAGACACGTCGGCCTTGATGTCGACGAGGACGCGCCCGGCGCCGTCCTGATCGAGGTCGATGGCGAGCGAAGGGACGTTCTCCGCGATCGCGACGCCACGGCGCATCCGATCCGCATGGATCAGGCGGGAGCCCAGCTTGCGCTGGCCCGGCGTTCGGAGCGCCTTTTCCCGCAGCAGCCCTTCGATCGCGCGGCTCACACCGGGCGCGAGGGGCGGTGAAGGCGCGGCGAGGGCTGTCGCAGGGGTGAGGAGGACGAGGAGGAACGAGGCAATCGAAACACGAGCGGCGCGGATCGATGAGGTCTGTCGGAGGCTGCCCATGCACATCCCTCGTTCCGAGCTCGGCCGCTTCTACCGAGACATGCGCGAAAGCGTCCCGCTATTTCTCCGCGGTGCGCATCGATTCGATTGCCTTCGCCCGATATTTCGCCATGTCCTTCTCGTAGACCTTCATGTCGAAGGCGACTTCGTGACGGAACTCGAGCAGCTTCACGCCCTTCGGGCCCGCATGATAGGCGTAGGCCTGCTCCGCCGGCAGGAAGAAGCCGTCGCCGGGGCCCAGCTCGCGCCGACCCATGACGATCCCGCCCTCGACGATGTAGTAGAGACAATCCGACGAGTGGCTGTGGCGCGGCAACAGGTAGCCTGGCGCGAACTCGATCGAGACGAGGGAAAAGCCGCCGGGGCCTTCCTGACGGAATGGAACCGTGAGACGGCCAGCCGTCTTGAAGCCCTCCATCTCCGCGGGGGTGATCGGCGCGTCGTCCGCGCCCTCCTCGGTGAACGTCATCGCATCCATCATGCCCGTCTCTTCGAGGGTCGGCGCATCGGCGGCGGTGAAGATCGCGAGCTTCCCGGCCGGCACGGCGCGAGATCGGTTTGCATCGGTCATGAGTCCTCCTTGGCGTCCGAAGCCAGATAGCTGCCGGGTCCCCCGCCGCCACTCCCGCGAACGGGCAGCGGCCGCGTCGAGTCGATCCGATCGAGATAGCCGCCGTAGGTGAAGCCGGTCTGGGCGGGGCTCGAGAGGATCTCGTGGGGCCAAGGCTGGGCCACGCGGCTCACGCGCTCGAGGCGCTCGAAGAGCGCGTCCGGCAGCTCGAGAGCGACGGCGCCGAGACTCTCTTCGAGCTGATGCCGCGTGCGCGCCCCGACGATCGGGATCGCGCGCGGCGAGCGCCGGCGGATCCAGCGCAGGGCGAGCGCCGCGGGGCTGCAGCCGAGCTCCTTCGCGACGGCGACGAGCTCGGCGACGACCTTCACCTTGGCAGGCGGAATCGCCTCGCCGTGCAGCGCGCTTCGCCGCGACTCCCCCGCGAGCGGGCCCGCAGGCGCATATTTCCCGGTCAGCAACCCCTGATCGAGCGGCGACCAACAGCAGATCGCGAGATCGAGGGTCTCGGCGAGGGTGAAATAGTCCGCCTCGACGCGGCGCTCGGAGAGGCTGTACTGGATCTGGATGCTCGCGAGGCGGGTCGAACCGTGCAGCTCGGCCAGGGTCTGGCCGCGCGCGACGATCCAGGCGGGCGTGTCGGAGAGACCGACGTAGAGGACCTTTCCGCTGCGCACGAGATCGTCGAAGGCCTTCATCACCTCCTCGATCGGCGTCAGGTAGTCCCAGACGTGCACCCAGTAGACGTCGACGTAGTCCGTCCCGAGGCGCGCGAGACTCGCTTCGAGGGAGCGGATCATGTGCTTTCTGGAGTTGCCCGCGGCGTTGGGATCCCGGGCACCGGGACCGGCCGTGAATTTCGTCGACACGACGAAGTGATCGCGCTCGGCTCCCATCAGCTCGCCGAGGATCCGCTCGCTCGTCCCGCCCGTGTACACGTCGGCGGTGTCGATGAAGTTGCCCCCGGCGGAGGCGAAGGCCTCGAAGACGGCCCGGCTCTCGGCCTTCGAGCTCCCCCAGCCCCACTCTTCGCCGAAGGTCATCGCGCCGAGGGCGAGCTCGGAGACCTTGAGGCCGGTATTGCCGAAGATCTGGTAACGCATCTCGATTCCTCAGTACGCCGTCCCGTGGTCCCGCCATGCGACGACCTCGTCCCAGTGATCCGCCAGCCGCTCGACCTCCGGCAGCGGCCCCGACAGCTCCGCATACTGGATGATCTCGATCCAGTTCCCGCCCGGATCCCTGACCCACGAGAAGAGACAGCGATCCATCAATCGCAGCGCCCGCGCGCTGTGCGTAGCACCGGCGGCGACGAGCGCCTCGTGGGCTGCGACGCAATCGTTCACGATCAGCGTAATGTAGACGAAGCCCCGGCGGCAGGTCGGCGTCGCGGGTTGCGCATTCGGATCCTCTTCGACGAAGAGCTGCGTATCGCCGACGCGAAGCCCGCCCTCGTGCGGGCGGGCGCCCATGCCCTGGATCAGGAAGCGCTTCTGCGCGTCGACGTCGCGCACGCCGACGACGATCCCCGCGCTCGTGATGCCCCGATGACCCCTCGGCACGAGCGTCACCGCGAGCCCGTCCGGATCGCGCGCGGCCTTCGCCGCCGGGAGTCCGTCGCGCGCGACGAGCAGCCCCTTGTACCCCGTCACCGCCGGCCCCATCGGCGCGTCGAAGGACTGGACCTTGAGCTTCCCGGGCGGGAGCGTGAAGAAGACCTCTTGATAGGTCGGGCTGTGGCGCAGGCTCTCGAGCTTCGGGAGACCGACGACGTCTTCGTAGAAGGACCACATCTTCGGCGCGTTGTCCGAGAAGAGGCCGGGATCGAGAAGACCACGGGCGAGCTCGAAGCGGGGCATCAGCGACTCCCTTTGCGCGTCGGGCGCGACGCGACGATAGGCGACCGATCGAGATGCGACCCGGCCTGTCCGCTCTTCTTGGGCTGAGGGCTCTTTTGGGGCTGAGGGCTCATTTTGGGCTGAGGGCTCTTCTTGTCAGCCGAGATAGCTGCCCGCGTCGACCACGAGCGTCTGGCCGGTGACCTTTGCCGACATGTCCGAGAGGAAGAAGACCACCGAGCTCGCGATGTCGTCGTCCGACGCGAGGCTCCCGAGCGCGGTGTCGCGCTCGAGGGCTGCGACGATCTCGCCGAGCGACTTGCCCTGCTTCTCCGCCTCGCGCTTCGCCCAGGCCTCGACGACCGGTCCCCATTTGAAGCCCGGCGCGACCGTGTTGACGCGGATCCGGTAGCGGCCGAGCTCGCGCGTGAGGTATCGCACGGCGGTCAGGAGTGCGCCCTTCGACATCCCGTAGGCGAAGCGCAGGGTCTCGATCCGCGCGCGGAAGGCGCCAGTCGTGCCGATCACAACGATCGAGCCCCCGTGCTCCTGCATGAGCGGAACGGCCGCCAGGGTCATGCGAAGCGTCCCCTTCACGTTGACCTCGGAAGTGCGATCCCAATCGTCGAGTCCGCCCTCGAGGAGCCCGCCGACGAGGTGGTCGAGGGCCGCGACATGGACGAGACCGTCGACGCGGCCGAAGCGCGCCTTCACCTGCGCGATGAAGTCGCCGCAGGACGCATCCGACGTGATGTCGAGAGCGGCCACGACGCTTCGTTCTCCACCCGGATCGAGCTCGTCGCGAATCGTGTGCGCCCGCTCGCCATCGAGGTCTCCGAGCGCGACCGACGCGCCCTCGCGGAGCGCCGCCACCGCCACGGACCGGCCGAGGCCCGGACCGAACCCTGAAACCAGGACGATGCGTCCTTCGAGCAGTCCCATGCAACCTCCAGCTCAACCCGGCCTTCCGATCACTCTCGCCTTCTGATCACTCGCGAGCGTGGCACACCGCTTCGATGTTGTGGCCTTCGGGCGCGATCACGAAGGCGCCGTAGTAATCCGGGTGGTAGACCGCGCGAATGCCCGGTGCCCCGTTGTCGCGGGCTCCCGCCGCGAGGGCGGCCGCATGAAACGCGTCGACCTCGGCGCGGCTCCGGGCGGCGAAGGCGATGTGCATCGGGGGCGTCGCGACTCCGGCCGCGAGCCAGAATTCGCCTTTGCCGTCCCGGCCGAAGCCCGCGACCTGACCGAACTCGACGACGACGCCGACCGCGAGGGGCGCCAGCGCCCGGAGGTAGAACTGCTTGCTCTTCTCGTAGTCGGCGACGTGGAGTGTCAGGTGGTCGAGGATCATGGCGGGAGGGGTCTCCTGGACTGGCGGTGAACCCGATGGGCATCGACGCGGTCGTATCCGGTCGTCGGCCTGCTCGAACGGCAGCATAGACCGATTGGTGGGGCCCGCCGATCGCGGGATTGCCCGGGACCGGCAAAACAAGGCATGCTGCGCGCGCCAAAACCTCGAGGGGGGAATTCCATGGCACTTCGATCTCGCTGGCCGGCTCTCGTCGCAGGCCTCGCTCTCGTGGCGGGCTCGGGCTTCATCGCGGTCGCGCCGGTCCGCGCGGCGGATCTAGCGGCCGAGGCACGACGACTCGTCGGCGCGGGCCAGGGTGTGCAGGTCGAGACCGCGGATGGACGGGTCCTCGTCTCCGAAGCGGGAGCGCGCGCGGTCCACCCCGCCTCGGTCTCGAAGATCCCGACGACGCTCGCGCTCTTGCGCGGACTCGGCCCGGATTACCGCTTCGAGACACGCTTCCTGGCGGGGGGTCCGATCGACTCGGGCACGCTCGCAGGACCGCTCGTCGTGCGGGCGAACGGTGACCCGTATTTCGTCGACGAGAACGCGCTCCTCGCCCTGCGCGCGCTCCGGGAGCTCGGGCTCCGCGAGGTGAAGGGCGAGCTCGTCGTCGAGGGGAAGCTCCTCTTCAACTGGAAGGCCGACGCGCTCACCCCGCGCCTTCGCCGCGCCCTCGAAGGCGGCGTCGCCGCGGCCGCCTGGCAGGCCGTCCGCGCGACCGGGATCGATTCGAACGATGCGAACGTGGCGACCGCCGAGATGCCCCGCCTGCGCTTCGCGAAGTCGCCCCCGAGCGCCGCAGGCCCCGAAATGCTGCTCGTCACCCACCGCTCCCAGCCGCTCCGCTACATGCTGAAGGCGCTGAACGGCTACTCGAATAACATTTTCGCTCCCTTCGCCGACGCGGCGGGCGGGATCGCGGCGGTCCAGGAGCGGACCCGGAAGCTGCTGCCGGCAAGCTACCGCGAGGAGCTCGTGCTGGGCGACGGCGCCGGGGCCCACGCCGCGAATCGCATGAGTCCGCGCGCGACGGTCGCGATCCTGCGGGCCCTCGAGCAGGAGCTCGCAGGCCACGGCCTCGATCTCGCGAGCGTGATGCCCGTCGCCGGCGTCGACGAGGGCACCCTGAAGAAGCGCCTCGTGGGCCCGAACGACCAGGGCGTCGTCGTCGCGAAGACGGGGACCTACGGCGACTACGGCGCATGCGCCCTCGCGGGTGCGCTGCGCACGAAGAAGGACGGGCTCGTCTACTTCGCGATCCTGAACCGCGGGGTCCCGATCGAAGAGGCGCGGCGTCGCCAGGATGCCTACCTGCGCGTCTTGATGGCCGAGCTCGGAGCACTCCCCTGGAACTATCAGCGCGACGACGCCCCCGCATTCACCCGCGCCGAGGTCGAGATCGCCGCCGACGACCGTCAAGCCGAGGGCGTCCGTTGAACGCGAGCCGAGCTAGCTCCGCAGCGACGAGCCGTCCCGGGCGCTGAGGACGAAGACGGGGATCTCGCGGTGTCCCGTCGCTCGTTTCTGATAGGTCAGGTACACGGGCGAGCGCGCCGTGATCGAGCTCCAGAGCAGCGCGCGCTCGTCGCCCGTCGCGACCTTAGATTCGACCGCGATCGACTCCCGGTGCAGGAAGATCGTCGCACTCGGATCGCTTCGCAGGTTGAGGGCCCAATGGGGATCCGTCGGCATGCCGCCTCGGGACCCGACGATCGCGATCCGCCCCTTGCCCGCCGCGAAATACGGCAACACGACCGTCCGCTGTGCCCCCGATTTTCGCCCCTGCGTCGTCAGCAGGAGCGGCGCGTTGTAGGCGACGCCCTCCGAGCGGGAGAAGATCCACGAGACGGGCGACTGCCCGAGCCAGCGAACGCAGATGCGGTCGAGCGCCGAACCGAAGGGCGTCACCGCGAACCGCACGGCCAGCTGGGAGAGCTTCATCGGATTCCTTTCAGGGGCAGCGACGCCAGGCCGCGCAGGAAGAACGAGCCCCGGAAGACCGGCTCGTCTTCGAAGTCGAGACTCGGAAATCGCCGCAGGATGGCCGCGATCGCAGTCTGGATCTCGACCCGCGCGAGCGCCGCGCCGAGACAGCGATGGCGCCCGAGCCCGAAGGCGAGATGGTCCTTCGGCGCCCGCGTCACGTCGAGCGTATCGGGATCCGGGTATTGGACCGGGTCGCGATTGGCGGCGCCGTTGAGCAGCACGAAGGTCTCGCCCGCCGGTACGCGGACACCGCAGAGCTCGATCTCCTGCTGGCTCCGCCGCTGGCTGATCTGGACCGACGTATCCCAGCGGAGCAGCTCCTCGACGGCATTCACGAGCAGGCCCGGCTCGGCGCGCAGCCGCGCGAGGGCCGGCGGCGCCAGCAGCAATCCGCGAATCCCGAGCGAGATCAGATCCGCCGTCGTCTCGTGGCCCGCCTGGAGCAGGATCACACAGGTCGCAGCCAGCTCGTCGTCGGTCAGGACGCCGCGCACGTCGCGGGCATTCGCGAGCAGGGTCAGCAGATCGTCCTTCGGCTGCTTGCGCCGTTCGCGGGCGAGGCCCAGGAAGTAGTCGCGGAAGCCGAGCGTCGCCTCTTCCCCGCGGCCGATCACGTCGGGGCTCAAAGCCGCGACGTCCCCGCGGCGCGCGAAATCGTGTGCCCAGCCGAAAAACAGCGGCACGTCGCTCCGCGGAATCCCCAGCATCTCGCAGATCACCGCGATCGGAAGCGGATAGGCGAGATCCTTCACGAGATCGAGCTTGCCCCGGTCGACGACCTGGTCGAGCAGCCGCTCGACCTCCCGCTCCGCCGCGGGCCGCCAGCGCTCGACGCTCCGGGGCGTGAAGTGGCGGGCCACGAGGGCGCGGATGCGGTCGTGATCCGGAGGCGAGAGGTAGAGCATCTGCTTGCGCATCATCGCCGTGAACGACGCGCCGGACTCGCCGACGTCGAAGATGTCGGCGTTGTGCTCGTCGCTGAAGGCCCGCGGATGGCGCAGGACAGCGCGGATGTCGTCGTAGCGCGTCAGCACGTAGCCGTGCGGGACGAGGAGACCCTCCGTGCGGTGGACGGGGGCCACGTCGCGCAGACGATGGAGCCAGGGATAGAGGGCGCCCCGCCGCTCGGGATCGAGGATCGCTCGCAGGATCTCGGCGGGATCGGAGGTGTCGCGCGGGTCGACGACGGCTGCCATCGCTTCGATTCTATCACGCCCGGCAGGGGCACGAGCCGTCTGATAGGTTTCGCTGCGTGAGTGCCCCCGCGAACGATCGACGAGCAGCGAATTCCGCCTCCATCCGGTTCGGCGCCTGGTACGACGACCGCGATCTCGAGCTGGATTTCCCGGGCTCCTGGCAGGTCGAGCCCTGCCCCCCGAACGATGGGCCGGACATCGGCGGCGCGGGCATCGCGGCGGCCTTCGAGCGGCCGATCGGGACGAAGCCCCTGCGCGAGCTCGCCCGCGGAAAGCGCCGACCCTGCATCGTGATCGACGACCTCTCCCGGCCGACGCCCGGGGAGCGCCTCGTCCCCGCCGTGCTCGCGGAGCTGAACGCCGCCGGGATCGCAGACCGGGACATCCTGATCCTCGCCGGGGTCGCGAATCATCGACCGATGACGCGGCCGGATCTCGAGAAGAAGCTCGGCGCGGCGGTGCTCGCGCGCTGCGCCGTGTCCAACCATTTTTCCTGGGATGGCTGCGTTCCGATCGGCGTCACGCGCTTCGGCTCCCCGGTCGAGATCAACGCCGACTTCATGAAATCGGATCTCAAGATCCTCGTCGGCTCGATCATTCCCCACGGCGCCGCCGGCTTCTCCGGCGGCTCGAAGCTGCTCTTTCCCGGCGTCGCGAGCCTCGCCTCCGCCGAGGCCTATCACCGCGGGACCTGCCTGCGCGGCCGTTATGCCGTCGTCGAGACCGACGCGCGCCTCGAAGCCGACGAGGCGGCGCGCCTCGCCGGCGTCGATTTCCTCGTGAACGCGATCCCCAACTCGCGGCTCGGGATCGCGGGTCTCGTGACGGGCGACGTCGTCGCCGCCCACCGCGAGGGCTGCGACATCGCACGGCGGGTCTACACGACGCGGACCCGGCCGGGCGCCGACGTCTGTGTGCTCTCGGTCTATCCCAAGGACGCCGAGTTCCTGCAGTACCTGACGGCCTTCGCACCCTGGCAGACCGCGCCGGCGCCGCTGGTCCGCGAGGGCGGCACGGTCGTCGTCGCCCTCGACGGCGGCGAAGGGCTCGGCAGCCACTGGCTCTTCGGCCCCGGCATGCGCCTCGACGGCGGCCGCGCGCCGCGGGTCAAGGGCCGGGATCTCGTCTTCTTTGCCCCCGGAATCGACCGCGGCGCTCTCCCACCCGCCGCGCGCGAGGAGGCGATCCTCTTCAAGACCTGGTCGGAGACGCTCGCGTGGCTCGAGAACAAACACGGCGAACGGGCGCGCGTCTCGGTCTTTCCCTGCGGCACGATCCAGCTCGGCGCGGGCCCGCCTACTGATTCTGGCGCGTGACGACGTCGGTCCCGGTGTGGAGACCGGTTCCATTCGGACCGGTCACACAGTGGAACGTCAGCGTGTAGTTCTCGCCGCCGGCGCCACTCTTGTCGACCAGGACGTCGAAGACGGTCCCCGAGCTGGCGTTGACGGAGACGAGCGGGCTGGCGGTCCCGTCGGCGTCCGTGGGATCGGTCGCGCTCGCGAGCTCGAGGCCATTCTTGACCTGCACGCTCACGAGGGGCGCAGCGACGGGGGTCCCGTCGAGGACCTGGATCGACAGCGAGGCCGGCGGCCCGGCGCCGTCGTCCGAGCAGATGACCTGGTAGTAGTCGGTCGCCGCGGCGCCGCTGCCCAGCGACCCGGCCTGGGTATGCGCGGTGGCGGGTCCTGCGACGACGCTGACGAGCAGGCCGAGTGAGAGGCCGAGCGACCGGCCGAGCCGAGTGCCGAGACCTTGCAAGATCGAGCGTCTGGCCAAGAAACCCCCTGCGACTTCAGCGCAGCGTCTTCAAGATCCAGTAGTACGGAATCGGAAGGTCCCGGTCGACCTGCTGCGCCGACGGGTTGACCGTGACGTCGAAGCCGGCCCCGCAATCGATCGGGAGCGGATTGCTCGTCGTGTTCCGGTTCACGATCAACGTCGCCGGACCGCCGATGCCCTCGACGCCCGCCGCACTGCCCTCGGTCGCGAAGCGCGAGCCGTTGTCGGGGATCCAGAGATTGACTTTGTGGAGCTCGAGGATCGGCTGCTGCGCGCTGCAGATGTCGGCGATCGCGATCTTGATCAGGAGCCGCCGGGCACACGACCCCTCGACGAAGGTCGGCGCGCTGAACTGGAAGGGAACCCGTCCCACGAGGTTTGGACTCAGCGATCCCTTGCGCGCGTAGAACCCGACGACGTTGCCGTTGGCATCGACGGTCTCGTCCTGGAAACCGAAGAGGCTGCGGTCCTGGATGCTCTGCGCGAGGCCCGCGAGACTGCCCTGCGCGATCACCTCGGACAGGTCGCTCACGACCGCGCTCGGATCGCTGGTCGAGAGCTCCGGCGAGTCGGTCGGGAAGACGACGCTCTGGGCGGTCACGGGACGATCGCCTTCGCAGCCGTGGCCGATCCGGAGCGCATTGTCGTCGCGCACACCCTCGGTCGCCTGGGCCTTGACGGTCGTATGCGCACCGGCCGGGGCAGCCATCAGGAAGCCCAGGGCGATCGCCGACAGACCCGACTCCAAGATCCGCTTCGCCATCGAGACCACGCGCGCACGCATCTTCAGCTCCTTCCAGAGGGTACGGGCGCACGCTAGCGATCCCGGACCCGCGGCGGGATGCGGCATCTTGTCGCGGCGGAGAACGTCGTGAAGGCAGAAGTCGCTGCTAGGCGCGGGCCAGGCGGACGGGGATCGCGCTCATCAGCGGGATGCCGGAGAACCGTGAGCAGTCCTCCTCGACGCTGATCAGGAGGCCCGTATTGATCCCGGCCTTGCGCACATCCGACGTCTGACCCGGAAGCGCGCCCCAGCAATGGCACATCGAGACGAGCCCCCGCCGCAGATCGGGATCCGGCCAGGCGACGGCCTCGATCTCGCCGTGGGGCGAAGTGACCCGGACGAGATCGCCCCGGGCGAGGCCCGCGTCCGCGAGATCCTCGGGGTTCACGAAGGCGGGATTGGTGCCGTAGCGGCGCGTCAGGGCGTCGATGTCGGTACCGACGGAGTTGAAGGTGTTCGACATCCGGCGGCTCACGAGACGGTAGTCGTAGCCCGCGCGCGCGAATGGATCCCCGGCCGAGAAGACGGCGAGCTCGTCGAGCAGGAGCGCGCTTCCCACCATGAGCTTCGCCGCGTTGCCCGGATCGCGCGCCAGGACGAAGACCGGCTCCTCGTCGTGGAAGAGCACCTTCTCGGGCTCGCGCCGAAGCCGGTCGAGGGGAATCCGGGAGCCCGACGTCACGAGATCGAGCACCTCTTCCGAGCCGGGCTTCTTCTGCATGTCGAGCTTCGTGCGCGGCGTCTTGACGCCGGGGATCGCAAAGACGCCCGACGGCAGCTCGAGCGAGAGCCCCATCCGCTGCGCGAGGCCGTAGAAGAATTCCCAGTCTTCGCGCAGGTCGGAATCGGGCGGCGGCAGGGCGATGGGGGGCGCGTACTGGCCGTAGGGCTCGCTGTAGCCGAGGGCGGGCGAGACCGTGAAGAGATTCTCCGTCGAGAGCGTCGAGCCCGGCGTCTCGAGCGGGAGCTTCGGCGCGAGCACGAAGTCCGCGAGCATCGCGGTATCCGTCCACCGCGGCTCGACGACGACGTGGAGCTCGAGTCGCTCGAGGGCGGCCTTCGTCCGGATCGGATCGGGCCACGCCCGCATCGGATTGCCGCCGATCGTGATGAGGGCGCGGACCCGATCCTCACCTTCCAGCAGGATCTCGTCCGCCAACGCGGAGGTCGGAAGCCCGCAGATCGCGGGCGGCATGTCGGGCCGCGAGCGCAGCGGCTTTCCGTAGCCGTCGATCTTGTAGGGCGGGAGTGGCTGCGCCTTGAAGTCACGGCGCGTCGTCAGGACCCCCGGATTGACGACGCGATCGCCCTCGCGCCGGAATCGCCCGCAGATCGAGTTCAGCCCTAACACGAGATACTCGGTCAGGTTGCTCCAGCCGGACATGTTGGCGCCGGTGCCGGCGGTGACGGAGCCCCGGCGTGCGGACCCGAAGAGCCGTGCGGCCTCGCGGATCGCGGCGGCGGGGACGTCGGCCCGGCGCGCGACGACCTCCGGTGTGAACGGCGCCACCGCCCGCTCGAGGACCTCGAACCCCTCGACGTTCTCGCCCACGAACTCGCGATCGACGAATCCCTCCGCGATCACCTCCCGGATGACCCCGGCGAGGACCGCCGGATCCGAGCCGGGGCGCGCCTGGAGATGGAGCGCCGCGCGCTTCGCCGTCTCGCTGCGGCGCGGGTCGATCACGACGAGCTTCAGGCCGCGGGCCTGCGCGCGCTCGAGGCGGCGCGCCGGGTTCGCGTGGGGAATCCCGCCGGAGATCGCCACGAGGGGGTTCGTGCCGACCAGCATCCAGACGTCGGATTCGTCGAAGACGTGACTGCCGCCGAGCCATTGCCCGTGGGCCGCGGCGGCGACCTGCTTGCCCGGCTGATCGATCGTGCCGCTCGAGAAGCGCAGCCGCAGGCGCAGCGCATCCATCCACGCCGTCGCCATCGCCGCCGTCTGCGGGAGCTGATAGAAGAGCGTGCCGGTGTAGACGGCGACGGACTCGGGGCCGTGGCGATCGAGGATCGCCTGCAGCCGCAGCGCGACGGCATCCATCGCCCGCTCGGCTTCAATCGGCTCGTGCCGGCCGTTCGCCCCGCGCGCGAGCGAATGACGCAGACGGTTCGGGCTCGTGTGCATCTCGGGGAAATGCTTTCCCTTGAGACAGAAGAAGCCCTCGGAATGGGGGTTTTCCTTGTCGCCTCGGGCGGAGACCGGGCGGCCCTCCTCGTCGATCTCGACCACGATCGGACACTGCGCGGTGCAGATTCGACAGAGCGTTTTCTTCTCGACGTTCCTCACGGGTGGGCCTCCCCCGGAGTCGACCCCGGTCATTCGCATCCTACCACCCCGAGCCGCTCGGGGTGCGTGCTCGCAGGGCGTCGTCAACGAAAATGCGGCAGGACCTTCTCGCCGAAGGTCCGCATCCAGCCGAGCTGATCGCTGATGAACTGGGAGACGACGAGGTTGCGAACCCCGTAGGACGCGACCTCGTGGAGGCGCTCGACGCAGTGCTCGGGCGGCCCGGCGATCGTGCCCTGACGCGCGAGGTAGTCGCGCAGGTCGTATTTGTCGATCAAGCCCTCGTTGGGATTCGTGGCGCCCGGATGCGCATGGAAGCGCGATTGGTATTCGCTCATGAGGCCGCGGATGCGCGACTCGAGGCCAGCGGGCAGCCCCTTCCCTTCCAGCGTGAAACGGAAGACGTGATTCGCGGTGCCGGCGAGCACCGAGCGGATCGCGTCGATGCCCTCGCGCTCGCTCGGGGCGAAGATCAGGTTGCACATGTGCCAGATCTCGATCTCGCCGAGCGAGCGACCCGCCTCGGCGGCCCCAGCGGCGATGTTCTCCATCGCGACGGCGAGGCGCTCGGGGGTCAGGCAGTTCGACAGGATGACGCCGTCGGCCTGGCGGCCGGCGAGGCGCTGCGTCCGCGGCCCTTCGGCGGCGATCCAGACGGGAACCGGCGTCGGCTCGGGAAGCCAGTGGAGCGCGAGCGGCGTCCCCCGATCGTCGTAGGTCCGCCCCGCCGTCATCGCCTGGACCGCGCGCATCGTCCGCTCGATCTGCGCGACGGAGGCCGGCTCGACGCCGATGTTGCGCAGCGCGCTGTCGCCCGAGGACAATCCGAATCGGAAGCGCCCGCCGGCGATCTGCTGCACGGACGCACAGGCCGAAGCGATCACCGCCGGATGGCGCGTCGCGGGGTTCGAGACCGTGATCGCGAGCTCCGCCCGCTTCGTCGACATCGCGGCGAACGTCATGAGCGAGAAGCAATCCGCCCAGAGCGATTGGCTATCGCCGCAGGTCAGGAGATCGAAGCCCGTCGCCTCCGCGGTCGCGAGCCAGGTCCGGTAGTCGTCGAAGCGGCGAACGGTCGTGCCCGTGCCGAATTGAAGTCGGGTCATGCCGATACGAAAGCGCAGCCGAGGGTCCCTCGGCTACCGGCCCTTCCGAAGATCGCCTCGGTCCCTAGTGTCCCGTCCGGGAAATTCGCCTGCATTCGAGGGCGCCTCCGGACCGCTCGCTGCGTTCCGCTCCCTCACCATGACGACGACCATGGCTCGGTCGCGGGCCTTTCGAGCGGTCCGGAGGCACCCTCTCGGTGCACATCATGGTGAAAGACACGCCGTGCGATATAGACGGCGAATTTCCCGGACGGGACACTAGACTTGAAGGAATCGAGCGGGAGGGACGAGCATGAACGAGCGAAGAACGCGACGACACGATTCGCATTGGTTGATCCTCGCCATCGGCTTCGCGCTGGCGTTGGATCCGACCCGAGCGGCTTTCGCGGCCGAGGGAGCAGTGCTCGCAACGGCGGGCCAGCTCGAACGTGAAGCCCGAGCCCTCGAGGTCCTGAAGGCGCCCGCCGTTCAGCGCGCGACGGCCGAGCTCGAGCGGACCTATCTCGCGGACGCCCGCGGCAAGACGCCGAGCGGCGCGGCGACGGCCCGGCGCGCCGCCGAGTCGACCGCCGCCGCAGCCGCTTACGCGGTCGTCAACGACGATCCGGATCGTCCCGTCGTCTTCTGGGGCGTCAACGCGCCGCACCAGTGGTTCGGAATGGCGCTTCCGCGCGCCGGCTACGGAATCGAGAATCCCGACAACGCCTATCGCCATTTCCATGTCGATGGTGCCTCGCGCTACGAGATCCGAGGCCGCTTCAACTCCCCCGGCCCCGCCGAGCTCCATTTCGTCGTGATGGACATGCCGCCGTCGGACAAATCGATCCAGGTCGAAGGCGGCGAGATGCTGGCGACACTTCGCAGCGACGCGATGGCGATCGCCGCCGATGGCTCGTTCACGATCACCCTCGACCACGATCCCGCGAACGGCCGCAGCAATCACATGCAGCTTCCCCGCGACGGACATTTCCCGGTCCATGTCCGCGACCTCTTCACGGACTGGTCGACCCAGAACCCCGTCACCCTCGAGATCCACCGCATTGCGGGTCCGCCCGCTGCGCCCGAGCCCGGGCTCGCCCTCCTGGTCGAGCGCGCGGCCGCTCGCCTTGCCCAGATGGGACCCTTCTGGCTCGCCTACAACAACCAACATCTCTACTCGCGGCCGGCCAATACGATCCCCGTCCCGCGCGTTCGGCCCGGTGGCCGCGGCTTGTCCGCCTCGGGCCATTTCGATCTCGCGTCGGACGAGGCCCTCATCGTGACGCTCGATCGATTGGGCGCGGGCTCGCTCGGCTTCCAGCTCGCGGATCCCTGGGGCGTCGCCTACGAATACGTCGAACGCACGAGCAGCCTGAACCAGACCCAGGCCGCGGCGAATCCGGACGGCAGCTTCACCTTCGTGATCTCGGCGAGCGATCCGGGGGTTCACAACTGGCTCGATCCCGACGGCCAGACGGCCGGGATCCTGGTGCTTCGTTGGCAGATCCTGCCTGCCAGCGTGGCGGTAGAGAAGGGAATCCGCGAGGTACGGGTCGTGAAGCTCGCGGCGCTCGCGAAGACGCTCCCGACGGGAACCCGATTCGTCACGGCCGAGGAGCGGGCGAAGCAGCGCGCGGAGCGCGCCCGAAAGTATTCACGCCGACTCGGCCCCTGATGCCACTGCGCAGGGTGCGCAGGCGGGTGAGCCCGAACCCCGCCACGAGCGCGGCGTCATACAGCGTCGCCGCATCGGGCTCGGGCACGTGGTAGACCTCGCCGTCGCCCGCCACGCCGACGAAGGGATTGTCGGGCGGAGCGAACGAAAGGATGGGGGTTCCGCTCGCCGCATCGGCGAGATCGGGATTCGACGAGACGCGGTAGCACCGCACGCGCGCGCCGATCTACTCGGGCACGATCTCCTGCAGGCAGATCGGCATGCCACAGACCTGATCGAAGCCCGCCTGCAGGATCGAGAATCGCGCGCCATCGGAGAGCTTGCGCTCGAGCACTGCATCCGGCGGGATCGTCTCCCGGAAGAGGAGACTCGCGCCCTGGTCGACGAGCGAAGCCACGAGACCATCGATTCCGCGCACGTTGACGACGACGGTGTAGACGCCTTCCCCGCGCTCGGCGAGGAAGCGGCGCGCGACATCGGCGAGCGCACCTTGCTCGTAGAAGGGCGCCATGATCTCGACGCCGCCCTTCCACGAGATCAGGATCTTGAGGCCGAGCTCCGGGAGATCGAGCTCCTCGAGCGAGAGACCGACCGAGCGCTCCCAGAACTCCCGCAGCCGCGGAAAGCTCTCCGGCCGCACGCACCAGACTACATGGTGCACCCCGTTCATCTCGTCCCCCGGCATCGCTTCTCCCCTTTTTCGATCGACTTCGACGATCTCACGGCCAACGATACCGCCCGATCCGCGCGGCGTGGGCGCAGGCCCAGACGGGCGGGTTGTCGGGCCTCGGACGCACGGATACCGTGATGCGAACCGACTGCCCAAAAGGGAAGAGCCGGGAGGGAAGACGATCGATGGCTGATTCACGCCTCTCGGATCTGGCCTTCACCAAGCTCGTCGTCGACGACCTCGATCGGATGGCCGACTTCTACTGCGCCGTCTTCGACCTCCATCGCACCGGCCGCCACGCGAGCGAGAGTGGCGCCCTCGGCGAGCCGATCGACGAGATCTTCCTGTGTCCCTCGCCCGACGATCGCTACGGGTCGTTCATCCTCTTCAAGTTCAAGGACCGCCCGGCGCCGCGCGACAACGAGACGATCCTCGGCTTCCGGACCCGCGACTTGAAGACCGTCGTCGAGCGCGCGTGTCGCGCGGGCGGCGCCCTCGCCGCGCCGATCAAGGAAATGCCCGAGCTCGGCGTCCGCATCGCGATGGTGCGGGATCCGGAGGGACACCTGTGCGAGCTCATCGAGTCGCAGGCCTGAGCCCATGGCCGGACTCCTCGCGGGAACGCAGCTCATGGTCGACGGCGGTCAGCAGTTCTGGCGCTGAGCGCGCCGACCCCGCTTCGAAGCCAGCCATAGGCCGCTGCCGAAGAGCACGAGCCCCGTCGGTTCGGGCACGGCGGCGGGTGATGACGGTCCCGCCGTCTCGCTGGGCGGCATGGAACCGATCTCCCACGCCTCCGGAACGACGAACGGCGGATCGACGATCTCAGACGGCGTCGCCCCGCGCAAGAAATCGGGCGGCGTCCAAACGCTGACGGCGAGGGCCGCATCGACATGGCTCCGCTCGGCGCGCGCCGATTCCCGCGTCGCCGCCGAGGCCCCCGACGCGCTCGACGTCACGATGATCACGCCCCCGCCTCCGCCCGTCACGGGCGGCGGGTCGACGACGTCGTCGGGCGGCGGCGACGGCGATCCGCCGACGCGGCCCGCGACATAACAATCGCTGCCCATCAGGGGCACGGCCAGAATCAGCAGGATGACGGCGAGCGGAGGGCGCATCGCAATATCGTAATCCAAGAATTTCGCGCCCGGTCGGTCGGGGCCGCTGCAGAATCGGCAGTCGAGTCGCAGCTCGGTGGGCCAAATCCACTTCTCCGATATGCATTCCGGGATTTTTCGAGGTCGATCGATCTGCGTCGCCGCTGCGCCTTTCCGTCAGGAGCGTCGGTCCGGAGCGTCGGTCCGGAGTGTCGAGTGCCAGGCCGATCTCGATCAGGTCGCGACCCCGAAGAGGGTCCCCACGCCGGCGGTCAGGGCCATGGCCACGGCGCCCCAGAAGGTGACACGCACAGCCGCAGTGAGCATCGATGCACCGCCCGCCCGGGCCGCCACGGAGCCCAGCAGAGCCAGGAACACGAGCGAGCTGCCGGCGACGGCCGACGTCAACTGGGCAGCCGGGCACACGAGGACGATGACGAGCGGCAGCACGGCGCCCACCGCGAACGTGCCGGCCGAGGCGAGCGCGGCTTGCATCGGACGCGCGGTCAACGCCTCGTGGATTCCCAGCTCATCCCGTCCATGCGCGCCGAGGGAGTCATGCTCCATCAATTGGCTCGCCACCTTCGAAGCGAGCTCTGCTTCCACTCCGCGCTCGACGTAGATGGCCGTCAGCTCGGCGTGCTCGTGGACGGGATCTGCGGCCAGCTCTCCTCGCTCGCGATCGAGATCGGCGCGCTCGGTATCCGATTGCGAGCTGACCGAGACATATTCCCCAGCAGCCATCGACATGGCGCCCGCGACGAGTCCCGCCACCCCGGCGACCAGGATGCTCTGGGCATCGGCGCCAGCCGCCGTCACGCCCAGCACGAGGCTCGCCGTGGAGACGATGCCGTCGTTTGCGCCCAACACCGCCGCGCGCAGCCAGCCGACCCGGTGTGTTCGATGTCGTTCGATATGTCTCACTGATCACCCGCCACGAGGACCCAGACACCGACCCCGATGAAGCCGAATGCGGCGACCCACCGGAGTGCCTTCGGATCGACGTATGCGGAGACGAGCGACCCCGCCAGCACCCCCACCCCCGATGCGAGGACCAGGGCCGCCGCGGACGCCGCGAAGACGGTGAGCTTCGGGTGCGACGCGTCGGAAGCGAAGAGCAGGGTCGCGAGCTGCGTCTTGTCGCCGAGCTCCGCAAGGAAGACCGTGACGAAGACCGTGGCAAAGAGCTTGAGATCCATTCGAGGCCCCCGTTTCCCTCTCGAAGGCGTGCGCGGAATCGCGGCGCCGATTTTCCTCAGGCGCTTTGATGCCTGTGCTTCTGCAGGATCGCATCGTAGGCGGCGTATTTGTAGAGGTCCCCGAGCGTCGGATAGTTGAAGCAGGCGCGATTGAACAGGTCGGCCGTGGCGTTCGTCATCATCGCCATCAGTCCGACGTGGACGAGCTCGGTCGCCTGCTCGCCCATCACGTGCACACCGAGCAGTCGCATGTCCTCACGGTGAAAGAGGAGCTTCAGGAACCCGTCCTCGTCGCCCATGATCTGGCCGCGCGCGATGTCGCGGTAGCAGGCTCGGCCGACGAGGTACGGGATCTGCTTCTCGACGAGCGCCGCCTCGGTATCGCCTACGCAGCTGGCTTCGGGAATCGTGTAGATGCCGGTCGGAAGCAGCGGCGCGATCTCGCTCTTCAGCGACTCGCCGAAGGCATGGAAGACGGCGACACGGGCCTGCTCGATGCCCGTCGCGGCGAGTGCCGGTGGCCCGATGACGTCGCCGGCGGCGTAGATGTGGGGAACGTCGGTCGACTGAAAGGAGGCGCCCACCGGGATGAGGCCCCGTTTGCCCGGGCGCAGCCCGGCGGCTGCGAGGTCGAGGGATCCGGTGTTGCTCGTGCGGCCTGAGCAGACGAGCACGCCGTCGGCCGCGAGCGTGGCGCCCGAGGTCAGCGTCAGGACCACGTCTGCGGGGCCCGACATGTCGCATCGGACGACCTTCTCCCGAAAGTGGAACCGCACACCCCTCTCATTCATCGCGTCGACGAGGCCGCGCGAGAGGTCGGCGTCGAGAAACGGCATCAGGGTCCCGCGTCCATCGACCAGCTGGACCTCGACACCGAGCGCCGCGAAGGTGCCGGCGTACTCGCTGCCGATCACGCCCCCGCCGATCACGACGAGCCGCTTCGGCAGCGCCGAGAGCTCGAGGATCTCGTTCGAGTCGTGCACACGATCGTCGTCGAAGTCGAACTCGGGCGGGCGCAGCGGCGAGGAGCCCATGGCGATCAGGATCTTCTCGCCTCGAAGCCTGCGTTCCGCGCCGTCCTCGTCCAGGACCCGGATCGTATGCGGATCCGCGAAAGCAGCTGTCCCGTGGAATCGCTCGACCCCCTGCTGCGCGAGGCGCGCCTCGAGCCGCCGCTGCTCAGCTTGCTTGACGCGCTCTTCGTGGCGCATGAGGTCCTGGATCGTGGCCTCGCGCCGCAGCGACAGGTCCACCCCGAGGA
>JANMTD010000267.1:0-12093 GCA_031390075.1 Deltaproteobacteria bacterium
GTCGACGCTCTTGCAGACGAGATCCTGGAACTCGCGCGGGATCACCTTGACGGGGCCGAGCACCGTCGCCTTCTCCGATTGCAGGCCCGGGGTGAAAAGGTCGTCTGCGTCTTCGAGGGCGACGCCTATCACAAACGCGGAGCCGACGAATACACGCTCGCCCCCGAGCTCGGACGCGCGGGCTATGACGCCCTCATCAAGGAGCTCGTCGCCCACGGCCAGACGCCGACGCAGATCGTGCATCTCTGGCTCACGACCGACGCAGAGCGCTTCCGGCCGGGCTCGAGCTTCCTGCATCAGAACATCCAGGACGGCTTCTACAGCCTCTATTTCCTGGCCCAGGCGCTCGGTGAGGAGAGCCTCCCGCGGCCGCTCCAGATCACGGTCGTCTCGAACGGGATGCAGACGGTGGGCGCGGACGACCCGGTCCTGCATCCGGAGAAGGCGACGGTGCTCGGCCCCGTCAAGGTGATCCCGCGCGAGTTCCAGGATCTCGTCTGCAAGAGCGTCGACCTCTGCCTTCCGCCCCGGCGTGAAGGGCTGCGAGCCGTCGCCGATTCCATCCTGAAGCGCAGGCGCGGGAGCGATCGCGGCGCGCTCCTCGACCGGATCAGCGGGAACCTGTTGAAGGAGCTCGACGGCCGCATCGCGAGCGAGCTCGTCGTCCACCGGGGCGACCAGCGCTTCGTCCGACGCTTCGAGGAAGAGCGCCTGACGCCCGCGACTTCGCCGGCCGCGGCCAGCTTGCGCCCGGGCGGGACCTATCTGCTGACGGGCGGACTCGGGGGCCTCGCGCTCAACCTGGCGGATCGCCTGACGCGGGATCTGAAGCCGCGGCTGATCCTGATCGGACGCTCGGGTCTGCCGCCGCGCGGCGAATGGGACGCCTGGCTGGCATCCCGGGGTGGCAGCGATCCGACCGGCCGGCGGATCCAGCGTGTCCGCGATCTCGAGCAGGCGGGTGCAGTCGTCGAGGTCGTCGCCGCCGACGTCACGAACCACGAGCAGATGAAGTCCGTCGCCGAAGAGCTGCGCGCCCGCGTCGGCAAGCTCGACGGCATCTTCCACATCGCCGGCGTGGTCAAGGACGAGCTGATCCAGCTGAAGCTCGACGCCGAGATCGAAGAGGTCTTCGGTCCGAAGGTCTACGGCACGCTCGTGCTGGATTCCCTGCTCGAGACGCTCGGCGCCGAGCTCTTCGTGCTGTTCTCGTCGACCAGTGCGATCGCGGCACCGGCGGGGCAGGTCGACTACGCCGCCGCGAATGCCTTCCTCGACGCCTACGCCTGGAGTCGCGCGGGCTCGAAGGTGCGCACGCTTTCAGTCAACTGGGGCATCTGGAACGAAGTCGGCATGGCGGCCGAAAGCTTCGGCGAGCGTCCCGCGCCCTCGGCGAAGGAGGCGGGGCTGCCGACCGGGCCGATGCGGCATCCGTTCTTCGACGAACGCATTCGCGACGAGCACGGGCGCACGGCGTTCAGCAAGAGTTATTCGCCGCTCGCCGACTGGGTGCTCGACGAGCACCGCACGAAGAGCGGCCAGGCCCTGCTCCCCGGCACCAGCTATCCCGAGCTCGCGCGGACGGCGCTCGCCGAATACGGTGAGACGTCGGCTTTCGAGATCCAGGATCTCTACTTCATCCGGCCGGTCTTCGTGCCCGATGGGGAGCGGCGCGACGTGCGTGTGCGACTGCTCGCCTCGGATCGCGGGTACCGCTTCGAGGTCCGCACCGCCTGCCGCGTCGAAGGCCGCGCGGGCTTCGAGCTGAACGTCCAGGCGAACCTCGAGCTCGGCCATCTGCGCACGCCCGCGCCCCTCGACGTGCGCGCGATCGACGCCCGCTGCCAACGCGCACGCAGCAGTGTGAACCCGGGTGGCCACCGCTCGGGTCAAGAAGAGCACGTCGCCTTCGGTCCGCGCTGGCGGGTTCTCCGCCAGGTCGTGCAGGGCGAGGGCGAGGCGTTGGCGCTGCTCGAGCTGCCCGAGGCCTACCGTTCGGACCTCGAGTCGATCGGTCTCCATCCGGGCCTGCTCGACTACGCGACGGGCTATGCGATGGACTTGATCGAGGGTTATACGCCCGCCCTCGGCCTCTGGATTCCCGTCTCCTACGGCCGCATGGCGGTCTTTGGTCCGTTGCCGGCGCGCATCTACAGCTGGGTCCGCAATCGCGGCGAGAATCGGGCCTCGTCGGATTTCGCGGTCTTCGACGTGACGATCTGCGATGCAGACGGGAACGTGTTGGTCGAGATCGAGGAGTACACGATCAAGCGGCTCTCGATCGCCCCCGACTTCACGCTCCACACCCCGCCCGTCCGCGCCGACGTCGAGTTCGAGGCGGCACTCGGCGCGAAGGGCGAGCGGGAGCTCTCTCCGGCGGAGCGCCAGCTGCGGCGCAACTACGAGCGCGGCATCCGGGCCCATGAGGGCGCGGACGCGCTGATGCGAGTGCTCTCGCTCGAGGGGCTCTCCCAGATCGCCGTCAGCTCCCTCGATCTGGCCGGTCTGATCCGGCAGGCCGAGCGGGTCACGACGCAGGTGGCAGCGGGCTCGAGCACGAAGTTCGGTCGCCCGGATCTCGACAGCGAGTACAAGGAGCCCTCCGACGATGTCGAGCGGACCCTCGTCGGAATCTGGGAGGAGCTGCTCGGCGTCGCGGGGCTGGGCGTGCGCGACAACTTCTTCGATCTCGGGGGCCACTCGCTGATCGCCGTGCGGCTCTTCACGATGATCAAGCGGACCTACAAGGCGGATTTTCCGATCTCCGTCCTGTTCGAGGCGCCGACGATCGAGGGTTGCGCCCAGCTGATCCGCGAGGCGATGGGAGAGAGCGCTGTCCTGCCGGACGCGGCTTCGAGCGCGGCGGCGGGCGCCGGGGACGCGGGTCCGGCCCGCGCCGAGCGCCGGACGCGCCACAAGTATCTCGTCGCGATGGACCCGAATCGGGGGCAGGGAGGCCAGGCGCCGCCGTTTTTCCTCGTGGCGGGCATGTTCGGCAACGTGCTCAACCTGCGTCATCTGGCGACCCTCGTCGGCGCCGATCGGCCCTTCTACGGGCTCCAGGCCCGCGGTCTCTATGGCGACGAGCCGCCGCACGAGAGCTTCGAGGAGATGGCGACGGCCTACATCGAGGAGATCCGTTCGGTCCAGCCTCACGGTCCCTACTCGATCGGTGGCTTCTCTGGCGGCGGGCTCACCGCCTTCGAGATCGCCCACCAGCTGCGCGCGGCCGGCGAGTCGATCGGCCTCCTCCTCCTGCTCGATTCACGCCTGCCAAAGACTCCGCGGCTCTCGAAGCTCGACCGGGCAAAGATCCAGTGGCAGCGGGCACGCCAACGCGGCGCGGGTTATCTGCTCGACTGGGCGCGCAATCGCGCCAAATGGCAGATAGAGCAGATCCAGCGCCGGATGGGCCATCGCGAGCCGGCGCGCGCCGAGGACCAGTTCCACAACGCGGCGATCGAGCGCGCCTTCCGGGCCGCCCTGCCGCGCTACCCGATGCGCCACTATCCGGGGCCGATGGTGTTATTCCGACCGAAGCTCGAGCGGGCGTACGTGCTGGGTCCGGGCCGCGTGCTCGACTCGGCGAAGGAATGGGTCTGGGAGGACAACGGGTTCGGTGCCTTCGTCGATTCCCTCGAGGTCCACGAGATGCCCGGCGACCACGACAGCATGGTGCTCGAGCCGAACGTGCGCGTGATGGCGGCGCGGCTGCGCGCTTGCCTCACCGAGGCCCAGGCCCGCGCCGCGGCGGACGGCCGTCCGAAGCCGGGCACAGCCGGAAGTTGAAGCGCGCGAATTAGCGCAGGTGGTGCCGCGGATCCTTGGTCGCGCGGCCGACGACGATCGCGACCCGGGCGGGGTCCGATCCGGCCGAATGGGGTCCGGCTCGATTCGCGCCCGAGAGTAGGGGCCCATCTGATTTCCACGCCGTGCTGATTCCGATTCCCCTCGCGGTCCACCCGGCAGCGCGGCGGCAGGGCCCGGGCAGGATGCGAGTCGCCCGAATCCGAATGTGTCACCAGCGGCCTTTCGGCGGTGACCCACGGGTCGCGGGGGATCGAGGCTAAGCTCGGCGCACGGGTTCGTGGGGGTCGTCCTTTTCTCTCTTTCGAAGGGGGACGGCGCCGCGAGGCTGTTGTGGCGCGCCGATCCAGCCGAGAGGGTGACGGGTCCGGCGGGAGGCATCGGAGTCGAGATGGGTGAGATCGCGGAGGCCTTGGAGCGCGCCCGGGAGGCGAAGCGGCAGGCGGACGAGGCTTCGGATGCTGCGGATGTGGCTGTCCGGTCGAATGTGCCCGCCCCCCGCGAGCGATCGGCGATCGCGCGCGAGTGGATGCCCGGGGAGAAGACCCCGCGACCGGCTTCGGCCCGGGAGCTCTCCCTCGACGAGATTCGTCCGCGGCGACCGCAGGAGACCCCCGATCCAGGTCCCGGACCCGGTGCACCCCGGGAGCGCGCGAAAGCCGCGGGGGCGGCCAGGCGATCGATCGTTTTGTCCCGGGAGAAGGACGAGCACTGGCGCGCGCGCGCCGTCATCGTCGACCCGCAGAGCACGAGCGCCGTGCGGTTTCCCCACCTGGCGGTGCGCATCCGCGCGGAGCTCGATCGCATCCGCGTTCCTTCGCTGCTCGTGACCTCCGCCCTGAAGGGCGAGGGCAAGACGACGGTCTCGACCAATCTGGCGCTCGCGCTCGCCATGATCGCATCGGATCGCAAGGTCGCCTTCGTCGACCTCGATCTGCGCAGCGCGAGCGTGGCGGCGGTGATGAACGTCCAAAAGGGTCCCGGGATCGAAGACGTGATGGCGGGGACCTGTGAGCTCGAGGCGGCGTGTCTCTCGACCGACGTGGCGTCGCTCGACCTGTATCCGGTGCTGCGACCTACGCGCCAGGCCCACGAGCTGCTCGGCTGGGCGGCCGAGCGCGTGATGGCGGAGCTCGTCGAACGCTACGACTACGTGATCGCCGACGGACCGCCGGTGCTCCCGGTGCCGGATACGCCGCTGCTCGCGCCGCTCTTCGGCGGCTGCCTGGTCGTCGTGCGCTCTCGCTACACACGCCATTCCGCCTTTCGGGAGCTGCTCGATCTGATGCCGCGGGCCCAGATCCTCGGCGTATTCCTGAACGACGCCATGGAGCGGCGCGACCGCGATGCCTACGGCTATTACGGTCGCTCGCTCGAGACCGAAGACGAATCGGATGAGCGCGTCGCGAAGGCTGCGGACGAGGGCTCGCTGCGCGCAGACGAGCTCGCGCATCGGGAGGTGAGCCGATGAGCTCGGGATCCGATCCGACGTCCGAGGGCAAGTCACCGACCCTTCCGGGCTTCCTGCTCGATCCGGTCGGGCTCGCGCTCCGCCGCTGGAAGTGGATGATCGCCGCCCTCGCGTTCGGCCTCGCGGCAACGGGCCTCTTCGCCCGGACCCTCGACCTCACGTACCTCGCGAGCGCGACCGTGCTCGTCACCAGCCAGCGTATCTCGGAGGAATTCTTCCGCCCGACCGTCGAGAGCGACCAGCTCGAGAAGGTCAGCGCGATCCTCGGGGAGCTGATGTCGCGCCAGAACCTCATCGCGCTGATCGAGAAGCACTCTCTCTATCCCAGCCAGGACGAGAAGGAACGGATCTCGATGGAGGAGAAAGTCGAGCTGTTACGTCGCTCGACGACGATCGAGCCCGATACCTCCCACGGCGCAATCCGACCGGGCAGCGCCGCCGTGGTCTACGCGATCAGCGTGTATCTGCCTACGGCCCAGAGTGCCGCGGACGTGGCCAACGACATCGCGGGCGCCTTCATCAATACCCACCTCAAGATGCGCAGCCGGCAAGCGCGTCTCACGACGGAGTTCCTGCGCCGCGAGCTCACGCAGGTCGAGGAGGACCTCGCCAAGCAGGAGAGCGCGATCACGACCTTCAAGCAGCAGTACCGGGGCGAGCTGCCCGGCGAGCTGCAGACCAACATCGCGCGCCTCGATCGACTCCAGCTGCAGCGCCAATCGCTGGCGCTGCAGATCGCCGAGGCCGAGACGCGCTTGACGACGATCGCGACGACGACGCCCGACGCCAATACGCCGAAGGCGCGGCTGAAGAACCTGCGCACGCGCCACCAGGAGCTCTCCGGGATCTACACCCCCGAACACCCGAGCGTCGTGGCGGTCGCGCGCCAGATCGAGGCGCTCGAGCGCGAGGTCGTGTCGCTGCCCGATGAAACCGCTGCACCGGGCTCCCCCGCTTCGACGATCAGCGAGCTCCGGCGTCAGCTCGCCGAGACGATGGCCGAGTTCGAGGACCTCGATACGCGGGTGGGCTCCACGCCGAAACGGCAGGAGGAGCTGGCTGGCCTCGAACAGCGCGTCGAGATCCTGCGCGAGAGCCACAAGGAATTCCTGCGCAAGGTCAGCCAGGCCGAGATGGCGGAGGCCGTCGAATCGGCGCAGCAGGGCGAGCGGGCGACGATCCTCGACAAGGCGGTGCCGCCGCAGAATCCGGACAACTCGCCGCTGAAATACATCGTCGTCGGCATCATCGGGAGCGGGCTGCTGGCGCTCGGTATCGGCGTTCTGCTCGAGATCGTCGACTCGGTGATCGTGAGCGATGCGGAGCTCGAGCAGCGCTACCAGCTGCCGGTGCTCGGGTCGATCGCGCGGATCCGCTGATGGCCTGGGCATTGCTGCTGTGGGCCGGTCTCGCATTCGCCTTTGCACCGACGCTGCGCGGCGGACTCGAGCATTTGACCCACGAGCCGTGGACGCGCGCGACGTTGATCTTTCCGGTCCTGGCGTACCTGGCCGCACGCAAGCAGGGTCCCTCCATGCCTTCGCGGGTCGGCTGGCTCCTCGTCGCGGTGGGCGTCGCGATCCAGCTGGTCTCGATCGCGGGCGGCTTCGTCCCCGTCGGTCGGCTCGGCTTCGTCCTGGCGGCGATCGGGCTCTGCCGCGGAGCGGGCTGGTGCTCCCTTCCCGCCGCGCTGTTGCTCGTGTTCCTGATCCCGCTGCCGCATGCCATCCACGACCTCGGGAGTCCCTGGCTCGAGGGCGGGCTGGCGCAGGCCGCCGCCGCGCTGGCCGGGGGGCTCGGGTTCGACGTCGTGCATGGCCGCGATGTGCTGGCGACCGGCGCGGCCACGCTTCACCTCGCCGACCACGACGGCGGCCTCGGGCTGCTCGTCCTGTTCGCGGGACTCGCGTGGTTCGACTGGCAGTGCGACCCGCAGCGGAGTCTCCGCGGCCTGCTTCGCATGGGACTCGTCTGCCTCCTCGCAGCGGGGGCGGTCCAGCTGGCGAGCTTGACCCTGGCCGCCATTTCGTTGGCGCAGGCTGGGGTGGAGGCGGCGGGGAGGGCGCGTTCGATTCTCGACGGGGTCCCCTGGATCATGATCTGGACATCCGGGATCGTCCTCGCCTGGAAACACCGTCGCAGCGACGGATCGACGGGGCGAGATCCGATCGCCGTGGGAGTGGCGCCTTGAACCAGCGGATGCAGGGCGTCGGCGTGCTCGTGCTTCTCCTGCTCTCGGGCCTCGCCGCCTGGTGGCTCGATCAGCGCCCGGGACTTGCGGGCGATGCCGCCACCCTGCGCCAGCTCCCCCCCGAGCTCGCGGGCTGGCAGGCGATCGACGTGCCGATGGAGCAGGACGTCGCCGACATGCTGCGCGCCGACGAGAACGTGCAGCGCGCCTACATCCATCCCCAGGGCTATGTCGTCTTCGTCTACGTCGGCTACTACGGCACCCAGCGCGGCGGAACCCCCGAGCACACGCCCGAGATGTGTTACCCGGCCCAGGGCTGGAACATCGTCGAACGCGATGCCTACCGGATCGGAGGCGCGATCGGCGGCGAGGACGGCTTCACGGCTCGCGAGTTCGTCGTCGAGAAGGACCGCGAGCGCCACCTGGTGCATTTCTGGTACCGCACGGCGGCGAAGACCGGGATCCAATCGACGGCCGCGCTGCGCTGGAATCATTTCTGGGCGCGGCTGTCGGCGGGCCGAGGCGACGGTGCGCTCGTGCGGCTCGATACCCGGATCGAAGACGGCGACGTCGACGCGGCCCGCCGCAAGCTGGTGCCGATGGATCGCGCGCTCGAGTCCGCCCTCGCGACCGTCTGGCCGAGCGAGCGCGTGGCCGAGCCGGGACAGTCCTAGGCCATGACGTTCCCGGCTCCCGTCCTCGAGGAATTGCTCCGGCCGCTCTTCGATCCGTCTGTCGCGCGCGCGATCGCTGCGGTCGAGGATGCGGTGGCCGAGCTCTCCGAGGTCGAGCGCGGACTGATCGCCCGCGCCGTCGAATCGCGGCGGCGGGAATTCTCGACGGGCCGTCGGCTCGCCCGTCGATTGCTGGCGGAGCGGGGGCTCCCGCCCGGCCCGATCCTGCGCGACGACGATCGGGTCCCGATCTGGCCCTCGAGCGTCACCGGCTCGATCTCCCACAGCCGGGACTACGCGGTCGTCGCCGTCTGCGACGCGAAGGCCTGCTTCGGCGTCGGCATCGACATCGAGCCCGACGAGCCCGTCAAGCCGGGCATCGAGCGGATCGTGTGCACCGACGCGGAGCGGCGATGGCTCGACGGGGAGGAGGGCGACGACGCGGCGCGGGGACGCCGCGTGAAGCTCTTCTTCAGCGCGAAGGAGGCCGTCTACAAGGCCTTCTATCCGCGCGTGCGGGTGTTCTGGGGCTTCCATGAAGTGAGCCTCGAGCTGGCCGAGCGCCGCGGAGGCTTCGTCGCGACCTTGCCCGCGAGCGCGGGTCGCGCACAGGTCGAGGGGCACTTCGTTCGGGGCCACGGAATGATCGTGAGCGGGGTTCTCGCGCCCTGAAGACGCGGGGTCCTGTGTTCAGCCGAGCAGCCGGTGGGTCTCGCGATTCCAGTCGGCGATCGGGATGCCGCGGGGGCAGGCCGTCGCGCAGGGCGCGCCGCTGCACTGGAGGCAAGCGCTTGCATTGAATTCGATCGCCGCGTATTCGCGCGCCGCCACCGCGGGAATCCCGTAGTCGCGGGCGTACATGCGCGTCCGCATCACATCGGAGATCGCCACCTCGGCGGGACACGCGGAGAGGCAGTCGCCACAGCCGACCACGCAGCTCGTCGCGGCGTGGCGCGACTCGTAGCGCGCGAGAAGCGCCAGATCGGCGACGTCCGGCGGGCCCGAGCCCGACGCCTCGACGTATTCGTCGACCATGGATTGGCTCGTCATCGAGACGACGAGGCCATCGATGGCGGGCTCGGACAAGACCCAGCGAAACGCCGATTGGGCAAAGGTCCGGCCCTGCCCCTCGAAGGGGCGCATGTCGTTCTTGCGCGCCCCGTGGAGTGTCTTCATGACCATCACGCCGACGCCCGCGGCATGCGCCCGCTCGAGCATCTGCGGCAGCAGCGGTTGCGTCGTCACGAAGTCGAAGGACGCCGCGAGGTCCTGGAGGTAGCGCTTCATCTGTTCGCGGTAGCTCGGCTGTTGCGAGAAGTTGTAGGCGACGAGGATGACGTCGACGAGCTTCTTCTCGATCGCGTGCGCGAGGCACTCGACGAGCCGCCCCGAATGGCCCGACATGCCGATCGCCCGGATCTTTCCCTCGCGTTTGGCGCGCTCGGCGAAGGCCTGCCACTCGGGGCTGTCGAGGCGCTCGATCTCGTTGACGGCGTGGTTCAGGTAGATATCGATGTAGTCGGTCCCGAGCCGGCGCAGACTCGTCTCGAGGACCTTCATCTGGTGGTCGGCCGTATGGTCGGGGCGCGCCCAGAGCTTCGAGGTCAGTGTCACTTCCTGCCGGCGTCCGCGCAGGGCGCGGCCGAGCACCTCTTCGGCGCGGCCTTCGGCGTAGCTCTCGGCGGTATCGAAATGGGTCACGCCGCAGTCGAGGGCGTGTTGGACGAGCTTCTCGTCGTGCTCGAGGCTGAAGGTCCCGAAGCTGATGTCGGGGATCTCGATGCCGGTCTTGCCGAGGGTCGAGCGCTTTCGGATGTGCGGTGCAGCGCCGGGGAGGGCGGCGAGGGCCGCAGACTCGAGGGCGATCCCGGGGAGGACGATTCCGGTGCCGAGAGCAGCGCCGAGGGCGCCGCTGCGGCGAACGCTTTCGCTGAGGAAGGTGCGTCGCGTCCAGTCGTGCTCGTCGGGTTGGCGGGACATCGCCCTCACTCCCTCTGCGGAGAGAGCGGCCCGAAGCGGCGGGCCGCGACCGGTCGTCTTTCGACACCGGCCGCGGCCAGCTTAGCAACGTCGGGGCAGGCGAGGAGGTCGGGTCGTCGGCCGACCCTCTCATCCGAACCCGCGTCCGGTCTCAGGGCGTGACCGGCACGATCTGGATCAGGATCGGCGGGGCGAGGGTCGTGCCACCGCCGGTCGAAAGCCGCGTCACCTCGAGATCGTCCCAGTACTTCTGACCCGCACCTCCGGACCAGGCGCCGATCGTGCCGTCCAGGGCCCGCGCGCTCGAGTTGTCGAGACACTCCGCCTGGGGATCGGTCGGCTCGGCATCGCCCTGGCGCCAGACCTTGGCCTGGATCCGATTCTGCGAGGCTTCGCTCGTGACCATCAACTTGAAGACGTACCAGGTATCGATCGCCGGCACGACGCCCGTGCTGGCGTTGGCGCAGCTCAGGGCCGGTAGACCGGCGATCTCGAAGGCGCCGCCCGCGCTGCTCCCGAGCCGGTAGTAGCGCTGTTGCGCCGTGAATCGGCTGTAGCTCGTCACGCCCGCCGAGCCCGCGGCGGAGGTCAGGGCCAATCGCCCGCTCAGCGTCGAGTTGGAGAAATTCGTGGGGTTGGCCGAAAGGTGAGAGTGGATGTCGTTGGCGGTCGACGCCGTCGAGAGCGTGCGATTGCCGGCGACATCGACGACGCCGAAGAGGCTGTCGTCGAGGCTCAACGACGAGCCCGCGCCTGTGTCGACCCAACCGCTCACCGCCGTGCCCGTCGAGTCGGCGCTGAAGTCCCGGCGCGCGACCGCATTCGGCGCCGGCGGAATCGTCACGCCGGCACCCAGGGTCGAGCCGCCGCCGCCACCTCCACCCCCGCCGGCCGCCGGATCGCGCCGTTGTTCGTTGGAATCACCGCTGATCAGCGAACCCGCGCCCACCGCACGCAGGGCGACGTACACCGTCGCGTCGTCGGCCACCTCGATCGAGCTCTGATAGACGCCAGAGCTGTCGCGAGTGGGGTTGGCCAGGGTGAATACAAGCTCGCGGCCCCCCGGCGAGGTGCTCCCACGGGCTTCCCAGCGCTGCACATCGGCAGGCCGGCCATGGGTCCAGCGCAGTACCTCGGTGCGCGCCTGGGCGACGCTGCCCGAGAGGATCGAGGCGGCGAAGACCGCGAGCCCGATGCGGGATGTGCGGCAGGCTCGGCCGGTGGATCGACTCTGGAACTTCATCTGGAGACTCCTCTTCGCGTCATCGCGTGGACTCGTCGCATCATCGGACTGAGTTTCGGAATCCGGGCGCGGTAGGCCCGTGACTCCAGTCACAGCCCTCGGGAATGAAAAGGGAAATCCGGTTCAGCCGGCAGCGGTGCGGCAATTCCCTCGGACTGCCGCGGCGCAAAATAGCGCGTCGGTCAGCTCGATCGCGGCGAACCGGAGGGTCGCATGAAGCGAGCCCGGGTGATGCCGAGGGATCGCCGAAAACGTCGGATCCTGGTTTTCATCCGCCTGCCGAGCACAGCCAAGCTGAAACGCAGCACGATCGCCTGGCAGGCGAGCGCCTCCCCGATCGGGAGACTTGCGCGCGCCACCACCCGAGCGAGCCCCAGATAGAGCCGGAGGACCGACGGCTCGAGGGCGGGCTGGGGCACGGGGTGCAAGCGGCTGGCTAGACGGGCCAGGGTGGCGTGGTTGGGGTTGGACCAGCCGCGATGGAAGAGCCGCTTCGGGACGTGAACGAATGGGCCCATCAGGCAGAGCTGCGTGGAAAATAGCCAGTCGCATTGTCGGTGGATCTGGAGGAGCCCCGTCGCAAGCAGGGCCTCGCGGCGGATCAGGCTGTAGTTGGGCTCGTACACACCGAGCCCCGCATGAAAGAACCAGAACAGGCGGGCCAGCCGGCGCGGCGAGCGCTGCGACTCGAGGAATTCCCCAGCGTACTCGCGCCCGATCGAGGTGC
>JANMTD010000483.1:0-3311 GCA_031390075.1 Deltaproteobacteria bacterium
GCCGTGCAGATCTTCAACTCCGGCATGCCGGACAGGATATCGAGCTTGTTGATCGCAAAATCCGTGAGCCCGTTGACCGTGACCGCTTCGCGGAGCAGCACCGCATCGAGCCAGCCGCAGCGCCGCGGCCGCCCCGTCGTCGCCCCGAACTCCGCGCCCTTGCTGCGCAGCAGCTCGCCGAGCTCGCCCTCGAGCTCGGTCGGGAACGGGCCGCCGCCGACGCGGGTCGTGTAGGCCTTGGTGATGCCGATGACGCGGTCGATCTTCGTCGGTCCGACGCCGCTCCCGGTACAGACGGCGCCGGCGACGCAGTTCGAGGACGTGACGTAGGGATAGGTGCCGTGGTCGATGTCGAGGAAGGTCCCCTGCGCGCCCTCGAATAACACGTTCTTCCCGGCGCGCAGCGCCTTGTCGAGGATGCGGCCGGTGTGATCGATGTAGGGCTCGAGCTGTCGGCCCCATTCGACGCACTGCTCGTAGAGCGCGTCGGCGTCGATCGGCTCGGCGGCATGCAGCCGCGTCAGCTCGAAGTTCTTCTGCTCTGCGAGGGCGGCGAGCTTGGCGCGCAGCGTCGAGAGCTCGCGCAGGTCGGCGACGCGGATACCGCGGCGGGCGACCTTGTCCTCGTAGGCGGGGCCGATGCCGCGGCCGGTCGTGCCGATCTTGCCTTCGCCCCGCGCACTCTCGCGCGCCTTGTCGAGGGCGCAGTGCCAGGGGAGGATGACGTGCGCCCGGCCGGAGACGCGGATGCGCGAGGGATCCTTCAGGATGCCGCGCTGCTTCAGCTTCGCGATCTCGCCGAGCAGGATCGCCGGATCGACGACGACGCCGGGTCCGATCAGGTTGACGGAGCCGTCATGGAGGATGCCCGACGGCACGACGTGGAGGATCGTCGTCTCGCCGCCTACGACCAGCGTATGGCCCGCGTTGTTGCCGCCCTGGAATCGGGCGACGAGATCGGCTCGCGGACCGAGCCAATCGACGATCTTGCCCTTGCCCTCATCTCCCCACTGCGCGCCGACGGCGACGACGGTCGTCATGACTAGAGCTCCAGAAGCTGAACGGCGATCATGCTGGCGTCGTCGCGAAGCGCGGCGAGGACCTGGTCGCTCGGGTGTTGGTCGACGTTGACGAGCATGCAGGCTTCGCCACGGCTCTCGTGGAGTGCGAGCTGCATGCGCGAGATGTTGATCCCGGCATTGCCGAGCAGCGTGCCGATGCGGCCGACGACGCCGCTCTGGTCGTGATTGTGGATCAACAGCGTGTAGCCCTCCGGAATCGCCTCGAGCATGAAATCGTCGACGCGCACGATGCGGGGCTGGCGGCCATGAAAAACCGCGCCGGCGATCAGCCGATCGACGACGCCCTTGACCTTGACCGTCACCGCCGACGCGAAGTCCGTCGTCCGCGTCGTCTTGCTCTCGATGACCTTGATGCCGAGCTGTTGCGCCACGTGCGATGCGTTCACGAGATTCACGTTCTCGCGCACCGTCGACAGGATCCCCTTGAGCACCGCGATCGTGATCGGCGCGACCTTCAGCTCCGCGACCTCGCCCGAGTACTCGACCTCGATCGCCTCGACGCGGCCCCGGGCGAGCTGGCCCTGGAAGCGGCCGAGCTTCTCGCCCAGATCGAGATAGGGCGAGACCGCCGCCATCTGCTCCGGCGAGACGCTGGGCACGTTGATCGAGTTGCGCACCTCGCCCCGCAGCAGGAAGTCGCGGATCTGCTCCGCCACCGCGATCGCGACGTTGATCTGCGCCTGCTCGGTCGAGGCGCCGAGATGCGGCGTGCTGATCACGTTCGGGTGTGCGACGAGGGGATGACCGGCCGGCGTCGGCTCCTCGACGAAGACGTCGAGGCCCGCGCCCGCGACCTTGCCGGAGTCGAGCGCCTCGAGCAGCGCCGCCTCGTCGACGATGCCACCGCGGGCCGCGTTGATGACGATCAGTCCGGGGCGCGCCTTCGCGAACTGGGCGCGCCCGAGGATGCCGGTCGTCTCCTTCGTCTTCGGAACATGGACCGTCACGACGTCGGAGCGCTCCATCATCTCGTCGAGGGAGACGCGCTCGACCTCGAGCTTCGCCGCCGCCTCCGCCGTCAGGTACGGATCGTGGACGACGACCTTCATGCCGAGGCCCTTGGCGCGAGACACGACATAACGTCCGATGTTGCCGGCCCCGAGCACACCGAGGGTCCGGTTGTAGAGCTCCATGCCCTCGAACTTCTTCTTCTCCCATTTGCCGGCCTTCATCGAGGCGGTGGCCTGGGGGATGTGGCGCGCGAGGGAGACGATCAGCGCGATCGCATGCTCCGCGGTCGTGATGTTGTTGCCTTCGGGCGTGTTGGCGACGACGACGCCGTGCTGCGTCGCGGCAGGCACGTCGACGTTGTCGACGCCGATGCCGGCCCGGCCGACGATGCGGAGCTTCTTCGCGGCGGCGAAGACCTCCTTCGTGACCTGCGTGTTCGAGCGGATCACCAGCCCGTCCACGTCGGCGATCAGCGTGAGCAGCTCGGCGGGCGAGCAGCCCGGGCGGTTCACGAGCTCGATGCCCGGCGCCTGCTCGAGAATCTTGACGCCCTGCTCCGAGAGCGAATCCGAGATGAGTACCTTCGGCACTGACGATCACTCCGCGCGCATTCCGCGCGCTTTTGTCGGCCCCCACCCAGGGGCGAGCGCGAGCGGGATCCGATCCCGCTCGTCACGAATTCCGATCTTTGAGCTGTATCTGGGCTGAGTCCTTGAGCTCGGTTCTCGACCCGCAACCCGCCGCGACGAAGCCGGTCAGGCCGGGCTCATCTCCGCGTGTGGTCACCGGGCATGCGCCCGGTCGTCCGGTTCCAAGCCTCGAGCACGACTCGCGCGCAGACCCTGGCACGGGGCCCGCCCCACTCGCCGTCGCTTGCGCGACGAGCAGCTAACTCGCCGACTTGACTACGGATTCCAACCGAGGGCCGATTTTGCACGACGGTCGCGGCGGTGTCAACGGGAAGTCTCCGCGTGCTACGGTCGGCGCCCTTCCCCAGGAGTCCGCTTCCATGTCGAGGTCACCGCTCCCCGCGCGACTCGCGATCGAGCCCCGCGGCCCCCTCGCGGGTCAGGCCAGCGTCCCGGGCAGCAAGAGCATCACGAACCGCGCGCTGCTCCTCGCGGCCCTCGCCGAGGGCGAGAGCGAGCTGTCCGGTGGCCTCGAATCCGACGACACGATCGTGATGCGCGCGGCCCTCGAAGCCCTCGGCATCCGCGTCGACGTCTCGGCCTCGAGCTGGCGGGTCGCGGGCCAGGGCGGCCGCTTCGACCTCCCGAG
>JANMTD010000293.1:0-27646 GCA_031390075.1 Deltaproteobacteria bacterium
GGCACGAGCTCGTCCATCGGAACCTCGAGGCCAAACGCCGCGTCGAGCAGTGGCGACGAGTCGCTGTCCGAGCCTAGGAGGCTGTTGAAATCCCCTGCCTTACCATCCGTCTCGACCTCCGCGCCCGAGATGCCGAGACCGCCCTGCACATACAGGCGCCACTCCGCGGCGCTCTCGGAGACGCCGAGGAAAAGGCTGCCGACGAGGGCCGTGATGCCCCAAACGATTCGAATGCGACCCCTCACGAACGTTCCCCTCCGAGCCCGACGGCTCCTTCACATGAAGCTCGCAGGCATATCGGCAGCACGTGGGGGATCGCTTGATGATGGATCTCACATTTCAGGGGATCCGGCGCTCGCGGGCCCGGCCTCGCGCAGGATTCGATGGGCGAGGAGCGTTCGCAGCCCGACGGTCAGGGCGAGCACGGCGACCCAGAGCGTCGTCGTCCACGCGAGCTGCTCCGGAAAGACGAGGAAGATGCTGTAGGCGATTCCCGTCTCTCCCCCTTCAGCGAGGCCCGCACCGAGGCGGAGGCCACGATCGTCGCGGGGCGGGCGGGCGAGGTGCTCCTCCTGGGCTCCGAGGGCGAGCGCACTGGTGATGCAGAGGATGTACAGAAAGAGCATCACCATCCACTGCGCCCCGAGCTGCGGAGCCGCGCAGGCGAAGCCCAGCACCATGGCGCCGTAGGCCGCCATGTCGAGCAGGATGTCGAGATACGCGCCGAAGCTCGTCGACTGGCCGGTCTCGCGGGCGTAGAGCCCGTCCGTGCCATCCGCCACCCGCGACACCCACCAGAGTCCCAGGGCCACCCACCAGAAGCCTCGCGCCACCGCGACGCTCGCGACAATCGCCAGGCCCAAGCCCAGAAGCGTCACCTGATTGGGCGTGAGCGACAGGCGCGAGTAGAGCGCGAGCAGGGGCCCGGCATAGCGCGGGAGCCGCGCGCGAAAGACGTTGTCGATCATCGCGCCAGTCTAGACAACGCCTTACCCTCGCGCGCGGAGACGAGCATGAGCCGGACGATCGTCGTCCTTCCGACATATGACGAGGCGGAGAACCTGCCGCTGATCGTGCCGAAGATCCTCGAGCAGGCCGAGGCGCTCGAGGTGCTGATCGTCGACGACGATTCACCCGACGGGACCGGCCGCCTGGCCGACGCGCTCGCCGCGCAGGATCCGCGCGTGCATGTCCTGCACCGCGAGCTCAAGCAGGGCCTGGGTGCCGCCTATCGCGCGGGCCTCGCGCGGGCGCTCGAGCTCGGTGCCGATCGCGTGATCCAGATGGATGCCGATTTCTCGCATCCCCCGGACCAGATCCCGATCCTGTTGCGGGAGATCGAGAGCCACGACGTCGTCCTGGGCTCGCGGTATCTCCACGGCGTCACGGTCGTGAACTGGCCGATCGAGCGCATCCTGCTCTCCTACTTCGGAAACTGGTATGCGAGAAAGGCGACGGGCCTGGCGCTCAGCGACATGACGGGCGGCTTTCGCTGCATCCGTCGCGAGATGCTCGAGCGGATCGGCTTCGGGCGGATCCGCGCCGATGGCTATGCGTTCCAGATCGAGCTCAACTACCGCTTCGTAAAGGCCGGTGCGCGCATCAAGGAGATTCCCTTCTTCTTCCTCGACCGCACACGCGGCGAGTCGAAGCTCGATTGGCGGATCGGCTTCGAGGCGCTCTGGATCGTCTGGTGGCTGCGGATCGCCAGCGCGCTCGGTCGGATGTGACGGCGCCGATCCGGATCCTGCTGCTCAACGAGCGGGACATGGAGCACCCGAAGGCGGGCGGCGCGGAGATCCACGTCGAGCGCCTCTTCTCGCGCCTCGCCGCGCGGGGCCATCGCGTCGTCCACTATTCATCCAGCTTTCGCCGCGCGCCGCGTCGCGCGGTCCGACACGGCATCGAGATCGAACGCTTCGGCTCCCTCCCCGCCTACTATGCCGGCATGCCCCTGCGCGTCGCGCGCGCGGGTCGAAGCGGCGACTTCGAGCTGGTCGTCGAATGCCTGAACAAGCTCCCCTTCTACAGCCCGCTCTACGCGGGCATCCCGGTCCTCGCCCTCTGCCACCACCTGTTTGGCGAAGTCGCCTTCGATCAGGTCGCCTGGCCGATCGCCGCCGCCGTCCAGACCGCGGAGCGCGGAATTCCCCTGGCCTATCGTGACACCGACTTCCTCGCGATCTCGGCGAGCACGCGCGACGATCTCGTCGCCCGAGGCATCGCGGCCTCTCGGATCCGAACGAGCTACCCCGGTATCGATCCCCCCGCCCTCGCCGCCGATCCCGCCGCCTCGCGACCGCCGCGCATCGCCTATCTCGGCCGCCTCGAGGCCTACAAACGGATCGATCTCATGCTCGAGGCGGCTGCATTGCTCGTGCCTCGTTTTCCCGAGCTCGAGATCTTCGTGATCGGCCGCGGCCCCGAGCGCGATCGCCTCGCCGAGCGCGCGCGCAGGCTGGGCCTCGCCGAGCGCACGCGCTTCACGGGCTTCGTCGAAGACAGCGAGCGCGACGCGCTCCTCGCCTCCGTCCGCGCCTGCGTCTTTCCCTCGCAAAAGGAGGGCTTCGGGCTCACGGTGATCGAGGCCAACGCCCTCGCGACCCCCGTCGTCGCGCGCGACGCGCCGGGCCTTCGCGACTCGATTCGCGACGGCGAGACGGGCCGACTCGTCGCCGGCGACGATCCCGCCGTCTGGGCGCAGGCGTTGGCACCGCTCCTCGAGCAGGGCGAAGACGCCCTCGCGATGCGGCGCCGAGCCCTCGATTGGTCGAAGCGTTTCGACTGGGACCGCGCCGCCGACGAGCTTCTCGCCGCGATCGAAGCGTGTCTCGCGAGGCAGCGCCGTTGACGATCGACCCGCCGAGTCCCGATCCCGGTCCTCCGGTGCGAAGCGCCTGGATGCGCTTCCTGCGCCCGGCGCTGCCCGTCGCGGTCAGCATCTCGCTGCTCGTCTATCTCGCCCGCACGATCGACCTGCGGGCCGCGCTCGACCACCTCTCCCTCGAGACGGCGCTTCGCTTCGCAGCCCCGCTCCTGCTCTGGAACTTCGCGACCCTTGCGATCGAAGCCCATTGTCTCCACCGCGTGACGGCGGCCTGCGGCCGGGCGATCGACCGCGCGACGGCCGCCCGCATCAAGGCCGCCTGCTATCTGCTGAACCTCCTCCATTATGCGGCCGGCGCCGCGGCGCTTGCGCTCCTCTTGCGGCGGCGCATGGGGACGAGTCTCGCCGAAGCGGCGAGCGCCGTCTTCTTGATCGCGCTCCTCGACATCGGAAGCGTGATCGGGCTCGCCGTCCTCGCGACGGCCTGGCAGCCCGAGGTCGCAGCGGCGCTGCGCGGCGGGCTTCTCGTCGCCCTTCTTCTCTGCGTCGCGGGCGGCTTCGCCTTTCTCAGAACGCGGCGTTCGCTGGGCCCCCTCGAACGCATCCGCGACCTCGAGGTCCTGCGCGCCGCCCGCACGATTCCCGCGCGTCGACTCGTCGAGCTCCTGCTCCTACGCATCCTCTTCGTCGCGAGCTATGTCGCGCTCACGGCCGCGCTCTTCCGGGCCTTCGACGTCGAGATCGGGCTCGTGCCTCTCGCGATGAAGGTCGCGATCCTGCTCGCGATCTCGGCGCTCCCGATCGCGGCGGCGGGGCTCGGAACGGCGCAGCTCGCCTTCGTGACGCTCTTCGCGGGCAGCGCATCCGATGCCGAGCTGCTCTCGATGAGCGTACTGCTCTCGATCGGCATCACCCTCGCCCGGGCACTCCTCGGTCTCGCCTTTTCGCGCGAGCTCGCACGCGAGGCGCTCGATCTTCAGTCGTCGATGCGGGCGGCCAGCACGCGCTCGAGCCGGGACGATTCTCGACGCAGGTGAAGCGAGCGCCCGCCGGTGACGTAGACGAGGCCCGGCTTCGCTCCCCGCGGCTTCTTCACGTTCTTGATGGGGACGACGTGGATCTCGGCCGAGCCCGCGTTCTTCTGCTTCGAGAAGTGGACGGCGAGCTCGCAGGCGTCGAGCACCGCCTCGCCCGGCGGATCATCGCGGCCCTCGGTGCGCAGGATGACGTGGCTTCCCGGCGCGCCAGCCAGATGGAAAAACAGGTCCTTGCCCCGGGCGAGGCGCGTCGTCAGATGGTCGTTCGCCTCGTCGCTGCGCCCGACCCAGATCTCGAGACCGGAAGCCGTGCGATAGCGACGCGGATGGAGCTTGCGCGGCAGGTTGCGATAGGCGGCGGGAAGCGACGGCTTCTGCTTCGCTCCGATCTCTGAACTGTCGCCGCCCCCCGCGCTCGATCCACCGGGGAGACCCTTCCCGGCCCGAGCCTGTCCCGGGCGCTCCTGTCCGGTGCGCCTCATCAGTCGACGCACGGATTCGCGCTCCAGGATCTCGCCTAACGCAATGCCACCATCCGCCTCCGCTCCACCCTCGCTCGCCCCCGCCCCTTCGACCTCCGCCTCGAGTGCCGCGAGCGCGGAAAGCGCCTCGCGCGCCGCGTCGACCTGCCCCCCCGCCTTGCTGAGGCGTCGGATCAGCTTCTGGTAACGCTTGAAGAGGGCCTCGAGGTTCTGCTTCGCCGAGAGCTTCGGATCGAGGGGGATCACGACGGGCTCGCCCGTCACGAAATCCGCGACGCTGACTGCGCTCGCGCCCGGACTGAGCTTGGCGAGATTCGCTTTCAGGAGCTCGCCGTGGGCCTCGAGCGTGCCGACCTCATCGGCTTCGCGGAGCTCGGATTCGATCCGCTCGATGCGGCGCTCCGCCGCCTTGCGTTCCTTCTTGAGGAGCCCGAGCAGGATCTTCCGCTCGTCGCCCACCGACTGCGTCGCCTGCTCGCCCGAGTACTTCGCTGCGATCCGCTCGAGGAGCTCCGCATCGTCGACGTCCGCGAAGCGATCCTCGCCGGCCCGCGGCGGCCCGCTCCCCGGATCGACGTACGGCGCCTTTCGCGCGAGCTCGCTGCGCGTCTCCCGCAGCGGCCGCAGGGCCTGCAGGATCCGCCCCGAGGCATCGAGCAGATAGAGATTGCTCCGCCGCCCGAAGAGCGAGAGCAACAGCTCGAAGCTTCCCTCCTCCGCCAGGAAATGCAGCGAGAGCTGGCGATCACCGCCGCGCAGCACCGCCGACTCGAGCCGTGCGCGCGAGAGATGCGCGCGCAGATAGGCGCTGAAGGCGGGCAGCGCCTCGGGCGCGGCGGGCATGCGGGCGAGCTCGCCGAGATGGGCGACCTCGGGCCGCGCATCGAGGTCGAGGACCGCCTTTCGCTGCGCTTCGCCGTCGCGGCGATAGATCGAGAAGCAGACCCGGCCCGGACAGGGCTCGACCCAGCGCTCGACCCGCCCGCCGACCCAGCGACCGGTCAGCGCGGCCACCACGCGCTCGAGCTCGACGAGACTCAGCATCCCTTCTCCCGGGCCATCAACGCTGACATCCGGCGCAGTAATGGGTCGAGCGCTGCGCCACGATGCGGCGCTTGATCGGCTGGCCGCACACGAGGCACGGCTCCCCCGTGCGGCCGTAGACCTTGCGTTCGTCCTGATAACCGCCGTCGGCGCCGTCCGGCGCCACGTAATCGCTGATGCTCGACCCGCCGGTCTCGATCGAGCGGAGCAGGACTTGATGGAGCCCGGCCGTGATCGCGTCGCATTCGCGCCGCGTGACCCGTCCCGCCGCCCGCGCGGGGCGAACGCCGGCGACGAAGAGCGCCTCGTCGGCGTAGATGTTGCCGACGCCGGCGGCGATCGATTGATCGAGCAGGATCGCCTTGATCGAGGCACGCCGACCGCGGCAGGCTTCGAAGAGATCCTGGCCGCAGAGCACGAGGGCGTCGGTGCCGAGGCGGTCGAGGCGCGCGTTCTTCTCGCCCGGCGCGAGCCACTGGACCTTTCCGAACTTGCGCACGTCGCGGAAGAAGACCTGCGGGCCGCCGCCGTCGAGGCGGAGCTGCAGATGGGTGTGCGAATCAGGCTCGAAGACGCGCTGCGCGTCGGGATCGAGAGACGCCCGCACCGTCGCCGACAGCAGCCGCACGCTCGTCGCCTCGCTCGAGAAGAGCTGCCCCGTCATGCCGAGATGCAGGAGCAGGCGCGAGCCACCCTCGAGCCCCGCCACCAGGTATTTGCCGACGCGCTCGAGGGATTCGATGCGCCGGCCTTCGAGGGCGCGCTTCAGCTCGGCGGGGGGCGTCAGGAAGAAATAACTCGGCGGCGTCGTCTCGACCCTCTCGATCCGGCGGCCGACGAGGAGCGGCGTGATGCGGCGGCGCGTCGTCTCGACTTCGGGCAGCTCGGGCATGGCGGGTCGACCTCGCAGCGCAGCCTCGGCGGAGCGCTCGATTTGGTAGCGTGCATGGCATGCGAACGCATCGAATCGCCGAAATCCGGCGGCGCCCGAGCGGGACGCCATGAAGGCCGTGCTCCTCGGTTCGGCGATCGCCTCCGGCCTCCCGGGCTGGAACGATGGCTCGCCTCGCGCCCTGCGCGCCCGGGGCGGCGACCGCGAGGTCCCGCGGCGCCGCGGCGCCGCCCTCGCCGTCTCCGCCGACGGAAGCCGCTACTCGCTCCTCGAAGCGCCGCTTCACCTCGCCGAGACCCTCGCCCGCGATCCCCGCTTCGCCCCGCTACCGGGGACCCGCAGTGTCCCGATCGACTCGCTCGTCCTCACCTGCGCCGAGCTCGACGCCACCGCCGGCGCGCTGGCTCTCGCCCGGGGACTCTCGCTCCGGATCGCGTCGCCAAGCGACGTGCGCGACGCGCTCGTCGAGCACGACGCGGGCTTTCGCGCCCTCGAGACGAGCTGGAGCGCCCAGCCCTTCGACCGCCCCTTTCCCCTCGACCGCGAAGGCCAGCTCGAGGCCAGGCTCTTTCCCTTGCCCGGCCCGATTCCCGATCACCTGCGCGAGCTCGCGCCGAAGCTGGGCCGGGCCCGCGCGGGGGTCCGCGTCACGGATCTCGCGAGCGGCGCGCGCCTCGTCTGGGCCCCGCGCATCGCGCGCTACGACAGCGCGACGCTGGCGGAGCTGCGCGCCGCCGATCTGCGGCTCGTCGACGGGACCTGCTACGTCGAAGAAGAGGGCCGATCGATCCACCCCGGTGTCCAGGGCGCCCGCGATCTCGGCCACCTTCCGATCGACGGCCGCGACGGCTCCCTCGTCTGGCTCTCGGGCATGGCGGGGCGCTCGATCTACGTCGGGATGGCGGCGAGCAATCCCGCCTGCGATGAGGGCAGCAAGGAGTGGGCGCGCATCCACGAGTCGGGGGTCCAGGTTGCCCGCGACGGCATGGAGCTCGAGCTGTGACGGAGCCGCACGCCGCCTCGACGCTTCGCCTGTCCCCGCACGCGGCGCTCAAGCATCGCCGCGAGGGCGCCGTGCTCGTCTTGCCCGAGCGCGCGATCCGGCTCGGGGGCAGCGGCGGCGAGATCCTGCAGCTCTTCGATCGGCCGCGCACGGCACAGGAGATCGTGGCGAGCCTGCGCGCGCGCTATCCCGAGAGCGGCGGGGTCGAGGGCGAGGTCGCTGGGTTCCTCGCCAGGATGCTAGGCCTGGGGGCGTTGGTGCTGAGCGACGACACCGCGAACACGACCTCCGTGCCGCCGCAGCGCGTCGGCGACCAGATCGGCGGCGAGCCCCGGGTGCGATCTTCCCAGGACCTTCGCGAAGTCGGCGGCCCGCTCCCCGCCCACATCCCTCTCAACCTGATCGCCGAGCTGACCTACCGCTGTCCGCTGCAGTGTCCCTACTGCTCGAACCCCCTCGACTTCCGCACGCGCCGGGAATCCCTCGATGCGAGCGCCTGGGGCCGCGTCTTCGAAGCGGCGGCGGAGCTCGGGGTCGTGCATCTGGGGCTGACGGGCGGGGAGCCCAGCACGCGTACCGATCTCGAAGAGATCGTGTCCCACGCCGTCCGCGCGGATCTCTATCCGCATCTCGTGACGGCGGGCCGCCCGCTGACGATCGCGCGCCTCGACGAGCTGGCGGCGCGCGGCCTGCGGAGCGTCCAGGTCTCGATCCAGGCCGCCGATGCCGAGCTCTCCGACCGGATCGCCGGCACACCGAGCTTCCCCGAGAAGCTCGCGATCGCGCGGCATGTCGTAGCGCTCGGCCTCTCCCTCACCGTCAATTGCGTGCTCCACCGCCACAATCTCCATCAGGTCCCCCAGCTGATCGAGATGGCGATCGGGCTCGGCGCCGACCGCCTCGAGCTCGCCAACACCCAGTTCCACAACTGGGCGCTCGAGAACCGCGCCGCGCTGATGCCGAGCCGCGCGCAGCTCGAGACCGCGAGCGCCGCCGTCGCCGCGAGCCGCGAACGCACAAAGGCCCAGGGCCTGTCGGTCCTGTTCGTGCTCCCCGACTACTACGCCGGTCGCCCCAAGCCCTGCATGGGCGGCTGGGGTCGGCTTGCGATGGTGATCGACCCGACGGGCCTCGTGCTGCCCTGTCACGAGGCCGCGGATCTCCCCGGCCTCGAGTTCTGGCGCGTTCCCGAGCGTCCGCTCGCCGACGGCTGGAACGAAGCGCCGGGCATGCAGGCCTATCGCGGCACGGCCTGGATGCCGGAGCCCTGCCAGAGCTGCCCCGACCGCGAGCGGGATTTCGGCGGCTGCCGCTGCCAGGCGTTCCGCCTGTTGGGCGACCCGGCTAAGACCGACCCGGCCTGCTCACTCTCGCCGGAGCATGCGCGCATCGTCGCCGCCCGCGACGAGCGCGAGGCCGAGCTCATCTACCGCCGCTGAGCAGGCCGCGGCACGATCGCGAGCTCGATCACATGCTCGCTCGAAAGCCCGCCGCTGCCGACCGCGCGAACGCGCCAGCGCGTCGTCCCCGAAGCGGTCACGGGAATCCTGCCCACGAGCGAAATGCGACCGCCGGGCTCGCCGCCGTCGACGATCGCGGCGAACGCCGCTTCGGGCGCGACGCCCTCGACGCCTTCGATCTCGTAGCGGAGCGTCGGCGACGAACCGCTCTCCGCTTCGAGCGTGATCGAGAAAGTGCCACTCGCCTTCAGCACACGCAGCGCGGGCCCGCGGAGGTTCGGAAGCGGAAGCCCCCAGACGGCAATCTCGCCGGCGCGACCATCCGACCAGGCGATCCGATTGCCATCGATCGTGGGCTCCGACTGCGCGGCGAGCCCGCCGCCGACCCGCTGTGCGGGGCACTTCCCGGCGACGGAATCGAACTCGCAGAAGCGAATCGCAGGCAGCTCGGCCGGCCCGCCCATCGCCCACACGACCCGGCGCCCGGAGACTTCGATCCCGAGCGACCGCTCGATCGGTTGCTGATCGGACACGGCGATCGGATCGCAGAACGCGGTCGTCGGATCGACCGTGCAGGCGAGATAGGTGATCAGGACGACGATCTGCCGCGAACACCCTGGCCGCGGGTCGAAGATCCCGCAGCCCGGCGGTGGCACGAATCCCAGGTCGACGCGGCTGAACGCCATCAGCTCACCGTCGTGCACCGGATCGATGACCGCGACGCCGGGCGGAAAGGAGATGTCGGCGGGACTGCATGGCACAGAGGGCGCAACGAGGCGACAGCGGGCGAAGCGCCCGGGTCGGCTCACGAGGAGCGAATCCCCGTCAAAGGAGTGGAGGATCCAGTCGGTGCCGCTCGCGGGGTCGATCAAGGCCCGCGGCACACAATCGGGATTCGCGGATCCGACCGGACAACCTTCGATGAAGCGCTGCTCCGCCGCCGTCCGCGTCCAGACGATCCAACCGCCCGCGACATACGGCGCACTGAAGAGCCCGCCCTCCCCGCCCTCTCCACTCAGAGGCCGCGGAACGCAGAACTTGCCTGCGTCGAGGTGGCAGTATTGAAGGACACGACCTCCCGTCGTCGTCTCGAGCCACGCGAGCTCGGAGCCGTCCCGCGCCGGACTTCGCTGATTCCCGGCGAATACGAGCTGCCGCTCGGCGGGGCGCGCGGGGATCGGAACCCAGCGGATCGGCTTTGGAAATTGACCTAACACAAGATCGCTCGGGACCGGCGGCTCGACGGGCTCCGCCACCTGCCAGACGAGATCCACCCCCGAGAGGTCCGGAGCGGCCGTATCGAGCAGGCCACCCGAGAGGCGAACGGGGTGATTGCTCTCGATGCCGACGATCGTGAATTCGTCGACGAGTCGACCATCGCGGAGCCGGGCTCGCACGCGGATCACGTGCGGCCCGTCCGGCACCGCAGCGATGTCCCAGGTCGCCAACACAGCGGCGCCGACGCCGGGCGCCCAATCGAGATGGGAATCACCGAAAGCCTCGAGCGGGATGAAATCGCGCCCGCTGAGCCCCCGCGCGATCGCGACCTCGATCGATTCGAGGTCCTCGCCTTCGGCCGTTCCGCGCACGACGATGGGGCCGCTCGCGGGATCGTGGAGCCGACCCACTCGCGGCGCGTCGAGCTCGAGGCGCAGAGCCGGAAGCGGGCTATCCAAGAGGCGGACAAGATCGAGGTCCCCGGCGCCGTACTCCGGGTCGTAGCCAGGGCTGCCCGCGTCTCGCGGCGAGAGCCGAGCGAGGAGTCTCACCTGCGCGGGGGTGAGCTCCGGGCGCAGGGCGCGCAGAATCGCGACGGCGCCGGCGGCGTGCGGCGACGACATCGACGTACCCGCGAGACGAAGATATTCGTCGTCGATGATGAAGGCGGGCTCGTCCTCGCCCGTTCCCGCCGCCCGCAACGACAGGATGTTGCGCCGCGCGACACGAACCTCGAGCGGCTCCTCGGGGCCGCCCCCCGGCGCCACCAGGTCGACGAGCCAGCCGCGGTTCGTGAAGCCCGGCAGCAGGCCGTCGACGCCGACTGCACCGACCGTGATCACGCGATCGCCGTTTTCGGGACTGTAGAAAGCGACGTCGTCGCTCTTGTTGCCCGCCGAGGTCACGACGATGCTGCCGAGCGCCTCGACGAGCTCGAGCACGTCCTCCGCCAGCGGGTTGACGGGACACGGCGAGCTGCAGGACCAGCTGTTGTTGATGACGGTGGCACCGTTCTCCGCTGCGTAGAGCACTGCGCGCCAGAGCACGACGTCGCTGGCCGAGCCCTCCGCGGAAAAGCCCTTCAAGGCCATCACCTTCGCGCTCGGGGCGATCCCGACGATGCCGATTCCGTTATTCGCGACGGCGGCGAGCGTGCCGGCCACATGCGTTCCGTGGCCGTTGTCGTCCTGGGGATCCGCGTCGGAGACGTCGCCGGGATCATCGAAATCGCCGTCCTCGTTGGCGTCGATCGAATTCGCGAAGTCGAAGCCCGTGAGGTCGTCGATGAAGCCATTGCCGTCGTCGTCGATTCCGTTCGCGTCGGAGGGTTCGGCCAGGCCGTTGCCGTTGAGGTCTTCGCCAGGGTTGACCCAGAGGTTTGCAGCGATGTCGGGATGGGTCTGGTCGACGCCGGTATCCACGACGGCGACGACGGCGCCCTCCCCCTGGGCGAAGGGCCAGACCTCCGGCGCGCGAATGTATGCGGGGCCCCAGAGATCGGCATAGGGCTGGCCCCAGCTGCCCGCGCTCGTGAGGAAGGGATCGTCGAAGAGGGGCGCGGCCTGATCCAGGACGTGGGAATGATCGGGCTGGGCGTAGACGACGTGGGGATCGGCGCGGAGGGCGTCGAGGAGGGCGTCGGGGGAGACGCCGGACGGGACCTCGAGACGGTAGATGTGGGCCAGATCGGGGAGCGGGCGATCGCCTGCCCGAACGGCGGCCCCGCGATTTGCGAAGCGCGCTCGCAGGGCGGCCCGGGCGACGGCCAAAGGTTGATCCGTCGGCCCGCGAAAGAGCGCCCTTTGGCGACCGAGCGCGAAGCGCTGGCGGATCCGATCGAGGGAGTCGGAACCGTCCGCGAGATGAGGCTGGAAGTTTGCCCCCCGGGAAGAAAGCCGATCGGCGCACACCCGCAGGGCATGCGGGCCGGTCGCGCGGTATTTGACGACGAGAGTCTGCGGAGGCACCGGACGGGGCGACGGACCAGCCCCGGGCTCGTCCGGGACTCCAGGCGTCGCGAGCTGGGCGGCGCCCATGATCGGGGCGAGGAGGATCAACAAGGCTGTCCAGATCGACCGGAGATGGCGTTCTGCCCGCGTTCGTTCGGTCGTCACACCGTCCGGCAAGCCGATCCTCACCTCTGCGCAAGCGCCCCGCATTTGCTTCGACTCCACCGGAATGCCCCGCTGGGGGACGATCGCGGCCCGACAATGCGTACGCGTTGCGTCGTCGATTCGAACGGCGGCGCGCTGCAGTGATGGGTGTAGGTGGCGCAGAGACGCATGGAATCGCACCGGTTCACCTGTCCAAAACGAATTCGGTCCGAGCTGCAGGAGACGATGGATCGTCAGAAGCGGTGGACTCGCTCGGGCAGTTCTGGGCAGGCCTTCGGGCGCGCGAAACTCTTCAGCTGGATGGCAGCGCGGACGGAAGGGACGCTGTATTCTGCCATTTGGCCCCGAACCAACCCGATTCCATGCGGATCCCGGAACATCGGAGGGAGTGACATGATTCTCAGACTGACCGCGAAGGCTCTCATCATGGCGAGCCTCGTACTCTTCGCCTCAACGGCGATGGCCGGTGATTGCAATACCGACCTCAACGGCGACGGCGTGACGAACGAAGCCGACGTGGAGATCTTCCAGTCTACGTTAGGCAAGGCCGAGGGCGACGAGGGTTACCTGGCTGCAGCCGATCTCGATGGCTCTCGGACGGTGACCGCGGCGGATTATGGCATCTTCCTGAGCTGTAACTAGCAATTCTCTCGGCGGGAACGTCGCGCGCGACTTTCCATGCCATGCCCTGCCTGATTGAACCTAGAAGAGGATCGTGACATGAAGATTCGTTCGATGCTGATCGCCTCTGCCCTGTTATTTTCGGCGTCGGCCGCAACGGCCGGTGTGAGCTTCGACGTCACCGCGACGACGACTGGTGGAAATCTCAACGAGGTCGCGGTCGGCGACACCGTCACGCTGGACATCCGGATCATCAGCACGGGTACGCCCGCGGTCTTCGGCCTCGGCGCGGCCGTGCAGGGTTACAATTCGGGCGTGGTGACGTTCCAGAGCGGCACCGCGGTGACCGGATATCTGTTCGAAACGTGCATCCCGTCTGTCGGATGCTTCAACGGCCTCGACAACCTCTCGGCGCCGACCCTCTCCCAGGCCAATCAGGGCGGAGTCGGCGATTTCGTGCAGATCGCCAATTCGGCGTCCCTGACCGGGCGAACCGGAACCGGCGCGCAAGATCCCGGTCTGAACGCCGTGATCGGTGGCGGGGATGCCCAGTTCCGCGTCATCTTTCAGGCCGCGGCAAATGGAACCACGACTTTCGATGTCGGCGGAAATCCGGCTCTCGGCAACGTGGCGATTCTCGCCGGTGGCGCGTCCGACCCCATCACCAACGATACGGTCACGATCTCGGTTCCCGAGCCCGCCTCAGTGATGTTGGGTGGTATGGCGTTGGGCATGACGGTCGCGCTGGTCGCGGCTCGTCGGCGAATTGCCTGAGGGCATGGCGTCGATGGTCCAGGCAAGGACCAACGACGAAATCACCAGCCGAAGCACGATGGCTCGCACTGATACCGGCTGAGTGGCCGCTCGTGTGAATGAGCGCAGGACTCGAAGAGGCTCGGAGGTTTCCTCCGGGCCTCTTTGCTTTCGGGGATGACCGAAGCCAATCGACACTCTTCCAGGACGCGTCCGACCGCGTTGCTTCCGTGCGGACGAGCTTCGACTCGGTCTGACTCGATCTGCCACCGCCTGGCGGATGCGCGCGCCGGCCCTCTCGAGTCGGACGGTGCCCGAGCGAACGTCGGCCCTGCGTCGCAGCGCCCCACGTGATCCGGGTAGAACGGTCGATCCGCGGGACCGTCGCGTTCTCTCTCCGGGCGACACCGCCTCCAAGCCCTGCCAGGCCAGCCGAAGATCTCCATCTGGACGGGGCTCGAGCGACGTTGCGACCTCGTGGCCAACGAACCGGTACGCAGGGGGAGTCCCGCGACGGGAGCGACCCGCCGCTGACCATTTCCTGGAGAGCGGAGAGCGCGAGGTCTGGACGGATCTTCGCAGACCCTCGTCCGCTCCCAGGGCCGCGGAAACGGTGATTCGACCCGACCCCGACATGCTTCGGGTCTCAAAAACGAAATCGCCCTGACCTCCGAAGAGATCAGGGCGATATTCGTACCAAGCCGATCGTGAAGGGAAGAACCCCTGTCTCGATCCGCCTAATCGCTACTCGCGTCGACCAGCCGCCGCGAGACCGGCCAGGCCAAGACCCATGAGAAGGGCCGTGCCGGGCTCCGGGATCACGGTGATCGCGATCGAAGCGTTGTTGATCGCCTCGGTCAGGCCACCTGCAAGCACGGTCACGTTGCCGAGAGCCGAGTTGCCACCGACCGTGATGGTCGCCGAACCCGGCGCGGTCACCATGAACGTCACGCGGAACTGGGCATCACTGGCCAAGCCGTTCAGACCCGCGTCCTGTGCACCGGTACCGGCGCGACCCGTCAGCGAGGCCGAGTTCGCGATCTGGACGAAGCCAGCCGCGTTCTCGGCGAGAGCGCCGCCGGCCAGGTTGTCGAGGCCATTGAACGCGCCGACTGCCGGGATCACGATCTCGAAGAGATAGCCGGTGACGGCATTGCCCGACTGGAAGCTGGCGACTGAAGAGTAGCCTTCCACTGCCGCGCCGAGACCGAACACCGCGGGCGTACCCGTGCTGCTGATCCGGATGTTGAGGGTTACGGTGTTGCCGACGACGAGCGAGTTAAGGCTCGTACCGTTCGTCGTCGCCGTCGCCGAGAAGCTCACCGAAGCGCTAGCAGAAGCCGCAACGAAGAGGATCGCCACCGAGGCGAGTACAGAAGTTAACAGCCGCATCTTGATCATTCTCCTTAGGTTGAGCTTCTACCGATCTGGCTTCGGCTCTCAGTTTCGTGACCCGCCGCGAGAATCCTGGATCGAGTGTCGAGCTAATCGCTTGCCACCATCACCAGGTCGACTCAGAACCGAGGCAGAACTTCGTCGCATCTCATGTTCAGGACACATTCAAATCGGAGCCGATCGACCACCTGGTCGATCGGCTCCTCAAATCAGAGCTAGGGCGTGCAGGGGGTCGTGCCCGCGCAAGCCAGACCGGAGGTACCGGGCCGGTTCGCTGCGCCGATGCCGCTGAACTTGCCGAGGAAGACACCGAAGTCGGCCGCCGTGATGGTGCCGGAGCCGTCGTGGTCCGTCTCGCCGAGGTTGTTCGTACCGAAGGTCGCGAGGAACTGACCGAAGTCAGCCGCGGTCGTCGTGAACGAGTTGTCGTAGTCCGCGTCGCAGCGGTTGCCGTAACCGTCGAGGTCGCTGTCGACCTGGTTGGTCGTCTGGTTCGGGCCGTTCGCGACCGCGTTGCAGTTGTCGAACTGATTCGGAACGAGATCGCCGTCGGCGTCCGCAACCGCACCAGCCGAGGCCGACATCGCGAAACCGAACGCGAAGAGGCCGACAAGCAGAGCAAGCTTGAGCTTCATTTTTGGGTTCTCCATTGAGTGAATGAGCCAGTCCTATGTATTTGGCCATCAGAAGCAAAAAAGGTCAAGAAAATAATCAGAAAAAACGTGGGGTTCGTCCCCGCCCCAGACAGTACCGATCCCCCTCGGGACTTAAACACCGCGATTCGAGCAAAACCGCGGAGTTTTCGGTGCGAACGCGTGAAGGCCGGCGTTCGCTCTGGATTTGCTTCGATGGCTCTCAGCACCCCACCCGGGGCGCTCGCAGACTGTGCCGCAAGTTGTATGCCACCGCGACGCATAATCCAAGTGGTTGAAATTGAAGGGATTCTCCGAGGTGCCGAGCCGCCCTTGGGAAAACTTTTTCCACCCTCGAGGAAAAGCCGAGATTCAGTCCGGGTTCGCGGCGACCTGGGTCGGGGCGTAGCCCTCGAGCTCGGGGGCGAGCCGGAGCCAGGCCTGGCGAATGCGAGCCTCGGCGTGGCGCCCCCCGACGTCGTCGCGTTCGACGGGGGTCGAGATCCGGATCGCGAGGATGTGCTCGGGTCGAACGAAGGGACTGCGGTCGAGGGCGGTGGCCTGGCGCCACCACTCTTGACCGAAGCTCTCCCGCCGCTCGTACCACGCGTACGAGAGGAGCGAGCGCGCCCCGCGCTGGAGCAGCATCCGCCGTACCTCGGGCCCGCCCGGCTCGAGCGCCGCGTCGCCCTGCTCGACCGTCGCATAACCACTCTCGGGCCACGCGAGCCTCGGGCTGAGCAGCGTGAAGCGCCGCTCCTGCTCGTCGCCCACACCGAGATGGATGTCGACCGGCACGCCGTCGACGTCGACCCGCCGCCGCGCGTGCGCCAGATACCGCACGCTGCCCGTGAACTGGAAATCGGTCTCGACCTTGAATGAAGCGTCTGCACCGAAGGTCCGTGCGAGCAAGGCGTCCGGCATCTCGGCGAGCCCGCGCTCGTACTGCCAACGCGGCAGCGCGCGATCGACGGCGACGAGGGAGGCGAGCAGGGCGGCCACGATCGCGAGCCGAACGATCTGCTTCGAGACCGGCGCGGCGCTCGCGTTGGCGAGCCCGTAGTCGCCGGCCGCCGCCGAGGGATCCCGCGTTCCGAGCACGCGCTCGAGGAGCCCGTCGAGGAGATAGATCGCCGTCAGCCCGACAAGCAGCATCGCGATGCCCTGGAGATTGTGGATCGAGTGGATCGACGAGTGCGGATTCAGGACCAGCGTCACGACCCGCAGCCCATTCGTCAGCAGCGCGACGATCGGCGTCAGCAGGAAGAGGATCAGCGTGTGGAGACCCCGGCGCTCGAAGAGATCGACGAGCAGCACGGTCAACATCATGAGCGTCACGACGGTGCGCACACCGCTGCAGGTCTCGATCACGATGAACGTGTTCTCGGGGCGCAGGATCTGATCGCCCTGCACGAAGGACTGGACCCCGATCGCGTTCAGGATCCAGCCCGCGTATTCCGCGGTCCACAGCTGGATCGGGAAGATCACGGCGGAGAGCAGGACGGGCGGGAGGGGCAGGGCGAAGAGCAGGAACAGGATCGGAACCCAGTAGGCGCGCAGCGCAGCGGCACCGCCCAGCAGGAGTGCCGCGCCCGTGAACAGCAGCGCCACACTCGCGAGGCGAAGATCGGCGGCGCCCGTGTAGGTCCCCCAGGCGTAGAGCGCGAGCGTCAGCGCGAGGAACACGCCGCCGAGAGGCCACGAGCCGGTTCCCGTCAAGAGATCCAGGTAATGGCTCCGCCGGTAGAAGAGCCATGCGGCCAGCAGGAGAACCGGCGCCCCGGCGGATTGGTTCGCCTCGAAGAAGAACTCCTCGCCCTGGGCCGTGAATTCCTGCTGGGTGTCGGGAAAGAAGAGCGGCTGGTAGACGTAGGCGACGAGGCCGGCGACGAGCAGCACGAGCCCGAAAAAGAGCGGCGGCAATCGGGTGGAGAGCGCAGAGCCTTGCGAGGCGACGTCGGGCGGGCGCGGATCGGCGCGGTCCGCGGCGTTCTGCTCGGTACCCGTGTCGGAACGATCCGCGACCCTCGCCTCGCTCACGCCGTCGCCTCGCGATAGCGAGCCCGCGGCCGCACGAGGAAGCCCGCGTCCTGCTGCTCGAGGGCGTGGGCGACCCAGCCGACCGTGCGACCCAGGGCGAAGAGGGCGCTGGCACTGCCCGTCGGAAAGCCCAGGGCCCGAGCGACGGCGACGAGCCCGACGTCGATCGAGGGACCGCCGAAGCCGCCGTCCTGCATCGCGCCGACGAGGGCCACGACCGAACGCACCTCTTCGCGCGACCCGGCGAGCCCCTTCGCGATCTCGATCAGCAGCGCGCCGCGCGGATCCGAATGCGGCGCGTAGATCGGATGCGCAAAGCCCTCGATCACCTCGCCCCGGCGCTGGCGATCGTGGACGACCTGCTCGACCCGCTCCGCCGGTCCCGCTTCGACGAGCAGGGCGTCGACGCGGTCGGCGGCCCCCCCGTGTCGGGGTCCCGAGAGCGTCGCGAGCGCCGCGAGGATGCAGCCGTAGACGTCGGCGCCCGTCGACGCCGCGACCCTCGCCGCGAACGTCGACGCGTTGAGCTCGTGGTCCGCCGCCAGCACAAGCGCGCGGTTGAGGGCGCGCAGCTCGTCCCTCCCGAGCTCGCGGCCAAAGGCGATCCCGATCGCCGCCGCGAGGCTCGGCGCCGCCAGCGCCCGGGGCACCGCCTCCTCGGCCCTCGCGCTGTCCTGTCCGAGAGCCAGCGCCGCCGCCAGGCGCCGGAGCAGCGGGCGAACCCGCGCCCGGACCGCCTCCGGATGCCAGCTGAATCGCCCCGGATCCCGGGCGGCGAGCAGCGAGATCACGAGCGACAGCACCGCGAGCGGTCCGACCCGGGCCGGCAGGCATCGGATCAGCGACTCGAGATCGAAGCCGACCCCCTCGCACAGCCAGCCCGCCGGCTCCGGTCGCTCGCTCCAGTCGCCCGACCAGAGCCCCTCAGCCACCCACTCGAAGCTCCGGCCCTCCCGGGCCAGGTCGAGGGCCACACGGCCGCGGTAGATGGGGCCCTGCTCGATCGAGATCAGCGTGATGGCGCTGTCCATGACCGGCTCGCCCTGGCGGAGCGCCGCGGCTGCGACGGGCCCGTGGCCCGAGCGCGCGTCCCGCCTCGCGCAGAGCCGCTCGAGGTCGCGCCGGCGGTAGCGCCGTGAGCGGCCTCGGCCGCCCGGCACGCTCTGGACCAGGCCGCGGCTCGTGTAGGCGTAGAGGGTCGCGAGCTTCACATCGAGGAGCTCGGCGGCCTCGGCCGCCGTCAGGAACTCCCCACCCGTTCCCGAGCCGTCCGCGCGGGCCACAGCGGCCGGCGCGGTCGCGGCGGCGCCGCGCACTTTGGATTCGCGCGGAAGAGGCGTGAGCGGCGCGAGAGGCTCGAGCGGCGAGTCGGAATCGGCGGGGCGCGGAGCCCTGGGCGATCTCGGCGTCCGGAGGCGGGATTGGGGATGCGTCTCCATCACGTGGCTCAATCTAGTCGATGATGCAGAGATGAATCAACTTGATCAACCCAGGAATCGGGGTCAACGTGGCCGGGAAGCGCACGGACCGGCAGCCCGGGCGCGGCCCGCTCGCGGGAATGCATGGGGGGCAGGGCAGTGAACGAGATCGGCCTCGAGCTCATCGTGCTCTGGCTGGCGAGCCTCGGGACGGCGGCGGTCTCGGCGATCCTGGGGATGGCGGGGGGCATCATGCTGCTCGCCGTGATGCTGCTCTTCCTCGAGCCTGCCGTGGCGATCCCGATCCACGCGATCGCCCAGCTCGCTTCGAACTCGAGCCGGAGCCTCGTCCACCTGCGGGCGATCCGCCGCGACCTCTTCTTCCCCTATCTGATCCTATTGCTGCCGGCGGGCATGCTCTCGCTGCCGTTGACCCAGCACGCGCCGCCCGACCTGCTGCGCGGCGCGATCGGCGTCTTCGTCCTGGTCGCGACCTGGCGCCGGGACTGGCTCCTGCTCGGCTTCGACCCGAAAAAGATCCCGACCGGCCCCCGCTTCACCCTCGTCGGCGGCGTCTCGGGCCTTCTCGGCCCCGTCGTCGGCGCGACCGGCCCCTTCATCGCGCCCTTCTTCCTCGGCCTCGGCCTCTCGCGCTTCGAGCTGATCGGTACGACTGCCGCCTGCCAGGCGAGCGGACATCTCGCGAAGATCGTGTTGTTCGGGACGGACGGCTTCGAGTTCGGCGTCCATGCCCCGCTCTACCTCGGCATGATCGTCGCCGTCGTGCTCGGGACCTCGCTCGGCACGAAGCTCCTCGAACACATTCCCGAGGAGCGTTTCCCCGCGATCTACAAGACCGCGCTGACGCTGGTCGCCCTTCGACTCGTCTGGTCGGGCATCGCGGAACGCGCGCTCGGATCCGCCCCACTGACAGGTTAGTCGGCCGCTCCCCGTCGGCGCGAACAAGAGCGACCTCCGGAGCGCGCCCTCACAGGTCGTAGCGGATCACGCTCCGGATCACCTCGCCGTGGTGCATCAGCTCGAAGGCCTCGTTGATGCGCGAGAGCGGGAGCTCCCTGGACACCATCTCGTCGAGCTTCACGCGGCCGTTCATGTAGCGGTCGACGAGGCCCGGCAGCTGCGTCCGCCCCTTCGTCCCGCCGAAGGCGCTGCCGCGCCAGACGCGGCCGGTGACGAGCAGGAAGGGCCGGGCGTGGATCTCCTTGCCGGCGCCAGCGACACCGATGATGATCGACTGGCCCCAGCCCTTGTGGGTGATGCGGAGCGCCGTACCCATCGTCTCGACGTTGCCGATGCACTCGAAGGAGTAGTCGACTCCGCCGTCTGTGATCTCGACGATGTGCGCCTCGAGATCGGAGACGTCCTTCGGGTCGATGCATTCGGTCGCACCGAACTGCATCGCGAGCGGGAATTTCTTCGGATTCATGTCGATCGCGATGATGCGCTCGGCGCCCGCCATGACCGCGCCCTGCACGACCGCGAGCCCGATCCCGCCGAGGCCGAGGATCGCGACCGTCGAGCCGGGCTCGACCTTGGCGGTGTTGAGGACCGCGCCGATCCCCGTCGTGACGCCGCAGCCGAGCAGGCAGATCTTGTCGAGCGGCGCGTCCTTGCGGACCTTCGCGAGGGCGATCTCGGGGACGACCGTCGCCTTCGCGAAGGTCGACGTGCCCATGTAGTGGTGGATGGGGTTGCCGCGCCAACGGATCCGGCTCGTGCCGTCGGGCATCAAGCCCTTGCCCTGGGTCGCGCGGATCGCGCCGCAGAGGTTCGTCTTGCCCGACAGGCAGAACTTGCAGGCGCGACATTCAGGGGTGTAGAGCGGAATCACGTGATCACCGACCGAGAGCGACCGGACGCCAGGGCCGACCGCCTCGACGACGCCGGCGCCCTCGTGGCCGAGAACCGCAGGGAACAGGCCCTCCGGATCGTCGCCCGAGAGCGTGAATGCGTCCGTATGACAGACGCCCGTCGCCACCAGGCGCACGAGGCATTCGCCCTCCTTCGGCCCTTCGAGCTCGATCATGTCGATCTCGAGCGGCTTCCCCGCTTCGACCGCGATGGCGGCTTCGACCTTCATTCCCCGATCCTCCTGCGACGCCCGGCATTGGACCGGACGATGAAATGATCTGCTCGGGCGCCGCCTGGCGAACGTCTCTTGACGAACTCCTCTTAACGAACTCCTCTTAACGAACTCCGAGGGCGGCGCGCTCCTGGGCCACGATCGGCTGCAAGACGGGATGCGCGTTCATTTCCGCCATGAACGCGGCGAGCCCGGGCCACCGCACGGGGTCGACGACGACCCCGACGTGCTCGAGATTCACGATCGGCGACCAGACTGCGATCGCCGAGATTTCGAGCGCGGCTCCCGTTGCACCCGCCGCCCCGGACCCGCCCGCGCGAAGCGGCCCGGGCGAGCAATACAAGGACTCTAGCTGGTCGAAGACCGGCGGGACGACCTCTTCGAGATAGCGCTGCACGACCTCTTCGTTGGGATCCTGGCGCAGCACGTGTGGACGCACGACGCGCTCGTAGAAGATCGGCTCGGCGGCGTCGACCACGCGGGTGTCCGCGTACTCCTCCCAGAAGAGCGCCGACGCGAACGCGCGCGGCTCCGCCGGATACAGCGCGGGCGAGGGCACGATTCGTTCGAGATAGGCACAGATCGCGGAGGAATCGGGGAGCACGAAGCCCGCCTCCTCCCAGACCGGCACCTTCCTGAGCGGCGACTTCGCGAGGAAGGCGGCGTCCATCGCGCCCGGCATCACGCTGACCTGCTGATAGGCGATTCCCTTCGCCGAGAGCACGGCGCGCACCTTGCGCACGAAGGGCGCGAAGATGACGCCATGGAGTGTCCCGCGCGGAGGTCCTTCCGGCATGCGACTAGCCTTCGCTGCAGCTTCGCATGATCGAGAAACCGATCAGCGCGATCACCCAGAAGAGACTTCCGAACGTGCGCAGGAGCGTCGACCCGAGCGAGGGCGGCGTCTCCTCCGGGACCTCGAGCGGGCCTGCTTCCGGGATGCGGGTCTCTCCCGGCGCACCCGCCGCCGTCTCCCGCGGCCGGGTCCAGGGAAGCGGGCTGCCCGTCTCGATTCCGATCTCCGGCGGTGAATCGGAGGCGGAGGTCGGCCCACCGCAATGGACACAGCGCCGGGTCTCGACGGGAAAGCTGACGTCGCAGCGCAGGCAGCGAACTTCGTAGGGCGAGCCCTTGCCGCGCATCAATGGACGCCCGCCGTCGAGAAGAGCCTGGCCGGATCGATCTGCATCGCGCGCAATACGTGCTCCCACATCGCCTCGACCGGAACGTCGAAGACGATCTCCGCCGACATCGGCGCCACGACCCAGGCGCCCTGGGCCAGCTCGGTCTCGAGCTGCCCCTTCCCCCAGCCCGCATAGCCGAGAAAGATGCGCAGGTCCTGGGGCGGCCGCGCGGCCAGCTGGCGCAGGACGTCCATCGAGCCCGCGAAGCAGAGCTCGCCCTCGAGCCGGGAGACGTGCTCGCCCTCGATCTCGGTGTCGACGTCGTCCTGGAATAACAGCCAGCCCGTGTTCGTCTCGACTGGACCACCCCAGCCGACTTCCGCCGACGCCTTGCCGTGCCAGCTGAACTCGAGACTCTCGCATAGCTCCCGCACCGACAGATCGACCTCCCGGTTCAGCACCAGACCGAAGGTCGAGTCCGCGTCGTGATGCACGATGAGGACGACCGCGCGGCGAAAATTCGGGTCGGCGAGCTGGGGCATCGCCACCAGCAACGAGGAACAGAGCTCGGATTTCGACACTCGGCCAGCGTAGCAGCGGCGCGAGCGAGCGAGCCATCGCGCGGCCGTTACTCTCGGGCGATGGATGAAGCGGCCCGAACGCGCGACGGCCGGCGGGGGATCGCCGGATCCGCGGCCCTCTTTACCCTTCACGTCGCGGGCCTCGCCGCCAGCAGCACGCTGCTCGAGCGAGTCGCGCGCAGGCTGCCGGGATTCGAGGCGAGCCGTCTCGCACAGGCGCTCTCGGATACCGACTCTGTGGCGGGGGCGCAGGGCGGGGACGTACAGGCCTGGGCGAGCCTCGTCCTGCGCGAGGCCGTCGTTCCCGCGACCTGGGAGGAGCTTCTCTTTCGCGGCATCCTGTTCGCGAGCCTGCGCCGAGCGGCTGGAGTCCGCACCGCGATCCTCGCAAGCGCGCTCCTCTTCGGCCTCGCCCATGGCGATCTCCATCACGGCCTGGTCGCGGCGCTCCTCGGCATTCCGCTCGGATGCCTGCGCGAGCGGCATGGATTGGGCGCCGCCTGGGCCGCCCACGCGGTGAACAACGCGCTCGCTTTCGCGCTGCCGCTCGCGACCGCCTTCTCGGCGGACTTCATGGTCGAGAGAGGCCCGCTCGGTCTGGGGCTGGCCCTCGGACTGGCCGGCATCTCGAACGCAATCCTGCTGCAGACGCTGTGCAGGGACGAAGGGGGCAGCGGTCGGCGCCGTGCGGCGGCTTCAGGGGATGCGGGCGTGTGACGAAGACCGGGGCTGGACCGAATCGCGACGCGCATCTCGATCCTCGGAGCGCGATCCTCGGAGGGAGCCTCTCATGAAGTCGGTATCTCCTGCGACGGGCATCGTCCTCGTCGACGACGGCGAGCTCGAAGACGTCGTCCGCGTGCTCGAGGCCGGTGGCCTCGCCTTCGATCGCTTCCGCGGCGGTCAGATTCCCAAGCGGATCGATGCACCCCGCGAGCTCCTGATTATCACCTCGCGCCGCCTCGAGCACATCGCTCCGGCTCGCCCGACCGGAACGGACCCGGCCAAGCCCCTCCGCATCGTCGCCGTAGGGGACGACAGCCCGGCGCTGCGCCGGCGGCTCCGGCGACACGGAATGCAGCTCCTGGTCCGTCTTCCCGCCCGCCGCGAGACCTGGCGCCTCTTGATCGCGCGCGCCCTCTACCAGGGCGAAAATCGCCGCAGCGACCCGCGCGTCGCCGCGGAAGTCCCGATCGAGGTCGATCGCACCGGCGCGCTGCTCGTCGATCTCTCGAACCGCGGCTGCCGCGTCCAGACGCGAGACCCCCTCGCCGTCGGCGATCCCATCCATTTCTCGATCCCCGGAGAATCGCTGCCCGATTCGAGCGCCGGGGCGCTGGCTCTCTCCGGCCGCGTGCGCCGGGTCGCCCCGATCGCGGGCTCCGACCGACGGACCTGCGCCGTCGTCTTCGATGCGAATCTGTCCCGGCCGACCCGCCAGCGGCTCACGTCCGTGATCAACCACTGGGCGTCCGGCGAATCGACGCGAACCCACGACCCGCGCCTCGCCGGCCCGGCGATTCCCGCCTGCCGCCTCCCCTCGCTGCCCGACCTGATGCTCGACGATGAGACGGATCCGCCGGTGCGCGCCGGGGGCGAGGTGGCGATCGACCTCGCGGCTGGCCCGGAGCCCGAAGCGGCCGGCGCGGCGGACGCTGCGAACGACCGCCGCGGCGGGCCGCGCGGCGCCTATCCGTCACTCTTGCGGGCGACGGGGGACGACCGCTCCGTCGCCCTCGTCGGCCGGGATCTCTCGGCCGGCGGTATGCGGATCGAGCGCCATCCCGCCCTCGTCCTCGGCGACCGCCTGCGACTGGCCCTGCACGGCCCCACGCTGGCGCGACCGCTCGTCCTCGAGGCCGCCATCGTGCGCGACGACGCGGAAGCGGGCCTCGCCCTCGCCTTCATCGGCGTATCGCGCGAGACGGCCTTCGAGCTCGAGAAGCTCGTCGCCTGTCTCCCCGATGTCGAGTCCCTGACGGACGGCGAGCTCGGTGGACTCGGGTCTGTGCTGTCGGAGATCGTGCGCGACTAGCCCTGCTGGACCCGGCGCTTTGATTCCCGGCGGTGGTTTGCGAATATGGGGCGAACCGAGGAGTAGCCCCTGTGAGCGCAGCCAATAATCCGCTCGGCGACATCGCCGTCGATCAGAACAACCTGTACCGCGAGGAGACCTTCACCGACCTGAAGGTCGCCTCGATCCGCCGGCTCACGCCGATCAAGGCCGACGGCAGCGACGACTTCACGCGGCCCGCGATCTTCGTGGGCGAGACGACCCTGATGTCCTCGCGCGGGCCGCTCCCGATCAACTGTCCGATCGAAGCGACGAACCTGCGAGAAGCGCTCGACGCGTTTCCCCAGGCCGTGCAGGACGCCGTCGAGCGCCTGATGGAAGAGGCGCGGGAGATCCAGCGCCAGGAGTCGAGCCGCATCGTCGTGCCCGGCCAGATGCCGGGCGGAGGCCTCGGCGGGGGCTTCGGTGGCGGTGGCGGCGGGCGCATGGGCGGCTGAGCGGTTACCGCCGCACAATAGAGAAGGGGCCGGGCATGACTGCCCGGCCCCCTGCTATTTCGACGTAGCCGTCTCGCGGGCTAGAAGACCGACTGGCCGGACGTGGCATCGCACGGGCCGACGGTGCTGAACTGGTCCTGAAGCGCGCCAACGCCACCGATCACGCACTCGGCGTGCAGGGGCGCGACGGCCGCGGGGGTGCTGTCTTGCTTCACGTAGCCCCAACCCTGGTTGACGCCATTCGCATCGATGTCGGCGATGGCCGAGATCGAGTAGGCATTGCCCGCTACGGCGACGCCGTACTGGAAGAAAACGTTGCCCTCGGGCGCAAAGCCGAGTATGTCGAAGTCCGCGGCCGGCGTAATATCCCACAGGGCCTTCGTCGAACCCGGAACACCCGCCACCGGATTCAAGGCCAGCGTCGGCACGTAAGCGCCGAACTCGGCGAGGTAGGACTCCTCGGCGGTGCGGATCGCCGCGATGTTGACCTTGCCCTCGGAGCTCTTGCTCTTGAGCTGGAAGCGCAGGAAGTTCGGGATCGCGATCGCGGCGAGAATACCGATGATGGCGACCACGATCATGAGCTCGATGAGAGTGAAGCCCTTCTGGGCTTTTCGATTGAGGTTGCTCATTAGTTGGGTCTTTCCTTGTTGTTATGATAGGTCACTCGAGTGATCGAGTTCCTGCCCAGTGCAGGATTGGCTGCGGGTCTCGAGTTCCCAACCAGGAGGGCACTCGTTCCGCCGGACCAACTGCCAACCCGAGAGCAACCATCGTGCCAGCTCTCGGCTTCCGTCCGGCCGAACCGATCCAGGACCGGCAGGTCCGCAGACCAGGTGCTCGATCGGCCGTCCGGATTCGAAGCTTCACTGTTTTGATGAATTTCGGACGCGCGCCGGAATGGGTGCGTCCGAGCGCTCCGGAAACACCGACGAGTGACGCAGCAGGGCAGTCGGACCGACGGATTTTGTCACCCTCGAGCCGCACCTGCGCAGCCGTGCGATCCGAGCGGAAGTCCGAGCGAGAGTGCCGGCGAGCGTCAGGGCGAAGTGCCGACCGGCAGATCGGCGGCAGCCGAGCGGCAACTGACTCAGCCGCGGGGCCTTCGGTCGAAGGGATCGGGGGGCGGGACGGTGACGCACGGCTTGGGATCGCGCTGATGGACTTCCCAGCGAAGGCCGCATTCGGAGCAGACCAGGCGGGGTCCGAAACGGTGTCCCGAGGCGCCGGGTCGATCCGCCGGCTCGGCGACTCCCGAATCGCCTTCGGCAGGGCCACCGCCCGCTCGTTTCCGCCCGTCCCCGCGCCCACGCTCACCCATTCGCCCGGCCTCCTGAGCCCGCCCGGCGGCGAGTGGCGCGCAGTATAGCGGTGATGGATGTTGGCCCCGGGAAACGGGGCGCACGGACGGGGGCGTGTGGCGCGAGGACTGCGCGCCTGGCGCTCAATCCTGCGGCCTCATTCCCTCGGAGGAGCGGGCGTCGAGGATTCCTCGAGATCGGTCACGAGCACCGGCGAGCCAGTGGTCCCCGGCAGTCCCGTGAAACGCGCGGCCAAGCCCGCTCGGCAGGATGAGCCTTCGCAGAAGACGGTGCGCAGGATGTTCGCCGCGAGCTCCGAGGAGCGCGCCCACCAGAGGTGGCCGTGGACCTGCAGGACGACGACACCGATCTTCGGGTCGTTCGCCGGCGCGACGCCGAAGAACCACTCATAGCGCCCGTTTGGATTGCTGCCGTTCAGGTTGCCGGTCTTGCCCGCGACCTCGAGGGTTCCGAGCAGCGGGACGCCGCGGCGCGTGCGGAAGGCACGGCGTGCGGTGCCCCGTTTGGTCGTTGCGACCATCAGCTCGCGCAGATTCCGGGCCGTGCTCGGGCTGATCACCCGCCGCGGCAGCGCGGGGTCCGGCAAGGCCACGACGCGATTCTGCGCGTCGACGACGCGATCGATCCAGCGCGGCTCGACGAGGCGCCCATCGGTCAGGACGGAGGCGAGGCTCGCGACGTGGAGCGGTGTCACGCGCGCTCCGTCGAGTCCGCTTCCGAGCTGCCCCAGGTCGAAGCGGCTCGCAGCGCCGTCGACCCGGCCTTCGGCATGGCCGAGCGCCGGACGCCCGGTCCAGCCGACGAGATCGAGCATGCGGCGCAGCCGCGGCTCGCCGAGGCCGTGGATCGCCCACTGCGAGAAACACTGATTGTTCGAAGTCGCGAGGGCCTCTTCGAGGGTCGAGTGGTTGCCGCGCTTCGGGCGGTCGAGCCGGCGTTCGGTCAAGCGGTACTTGTTGCCCTCGTCGAGCGCGCCTACCCGGCAGCCTCGATCATCAAGGTCGTCACCGCCGCGGCGATGCTCGAGCGCCGGCCAGATCCGACGGCCTGGGACTGCATCTACGAGGG
>JANMTD010000302.1:0-10858 GCA_031390075.1 Deltaproteobacteria bacterium
GTCGCCCCACTTGCGCAAGCGCCAGCGCTGGATCCTCCGTCAACTCTGACGCGCCAACGCGCCGTTCCATGGCCGGACCTGCACGGGACATCGAACATGCGGGGGTCGCTTGCACAAGTCGCGGTGAGGGGATACGCGATGGGGTGTGTTCCGAAGGGTCGAGGAAGAGAACGCCACGTCGACGCTATTTTGGGTACGTCCGATGCAGCTGCGAGCGATCGGCGCGGGGCATGGGACGCGAAATAAAGCGCAGCCGGAGTCCGGTTTGGCGAAGCGGTCGCCGAGTCGACGCACGGCGGGCAGCGCGGCCGTTCGTCCAACGGGCGAGCCATTCGCGGCCCGTGTGCCGCGCCGATCGCGACTTGTGTGTCAGTTGTGCCTTGCCACCTGGACGGGGATCGCGCTCATGCGGGGGATGCCGGTGTAGGGGTCGAAGTCGCGGTCGACGGACGAGAGCCGGCCGGTGTTGCTGCCGAGCTCGCGGATCTTCAGGTCGTTCTCGTGGCTGGGCAGGTCTCCGAAACAATGGGGCATCGAGACGACGCCTCGGCGGATCTCGGCCTCGGACTCCACGACGCCGAGGATCGTGTCGTGGTCGGAGGTGATCTCGACGACGTCGCCCGAGACGAGGCCCAGCGACTCGAGGTCGGTCGGGTTCATGAAGGCGGGGTTGTAGTTGTATTTGCGGACGAGCTTCGCGATGACACGGCACGCCGAGTTGTGGACGTCGGGGAGACGTCGGCTCACGAGTCGGAAGGGGTACTCGGCATCGAGCCCGAACGGCTCGCGGGCGATCGCGGCGAGCTCGCCGAGCATCGTCGCGTCGGCGAGCTCGAGGCGCGCGCTGCAAGCCGGATCGCGCGGCTCGACGACGGCCGTCGGGTCTTCGAAGATCTTGCCCTCCGGATGGCGCTTCACTTCCGCGAGCGAGATGCGCGAGCCCCGGGTCAGGATCTCGAGGATCTCGTCGCTCGAGGGCTTTTGCGTGAAGTCGAGCCGCGTCTTCGCGTGCTCGAGGTCCGGTCCCCAGGAATAGCTCGGCGCGAGGGTGAGCGGCAGCTTCATGCGCTCGGCGAGTCCGTAGAAGAACTCCCATTCCTCGACCAGATCCGAGCCGGCCGGCGGGTCGACGATCGCCGGCGTGTACTGGCCGTAGGGCGCCGGATAGCCCATTGCGTAGGGCGTCAGGGATTCGGTCGGGAATGTGATGCTCGAGACCTCGAGCGAGAGCTTCGGAGCGATCACGTAGTCCGCGACCTTGGCCGTCGCCGACATCTTGATGTCGAGGGTGATGTTGAGCTCGAGGGCCTTCATGGCCTCGTAGGTCTTCCTCTGGTCGGGCCACGCCGCCATCGGATTGCCGCCGACGCTGATGAGCGCTCGCACCTGTCCCTCACCCGGGAGCAGGATCTCGTCGGCGAGAGCCGCCGTGGGAAGCCCGGCCGTCGTGCTCGCGAGACCCCGCACGCGGATCTTCTCGCCGAAGCCCCAGCCCGGCATCGGGGCCGTGGGCTGCGCCTGAGCGCGGGCCTTCGGCATGAAGACCCCCGGATTCGAGATCCGTTCACCGGCGCGCTTGTAGTGGCCGCAGACGGTCTTGAGCGCGAGCAGCAAGTACTCGGTCAGGTTGCCGCGGGGCGCCATGTTGGGACCCGTGCCGGCATTGGCGCCGCCATTGCGCGACGAGGCGTAGAGCCGCGCGGCGCGCAGCAGATCGGCGGCGCGCACGTCGGCGCGGCCCTCGACGTACTCCGGTGTAAAGGGCTCGATCGCGCGGCGCAGCGCTTCGTGGCCGCGGGCGTTCGCGGCGAGGAATTCGCGGTCGCCGAGTCCTTCGTCGAGGATGATCCGCAGCATGCCCGCCAGGATCGTCGGATCTTCGCCGGGCTTCGGCTGGAGATGGATGGCGGCGACGCGGGCGATCTCGCTCCTGCGCGGGTCGATGATGATGAGCTTCGCGCCCCGGGCGACGGCGTCATGGAGGTGCTTGCCCGGGTTCATGCAGGGGATGCCGATCGACTTCGAGATCGTGGGATTGGCGCCGACGAACATCCAGACGTCCGCCGTATCGAAGTCCCGGTCGCCGCCGCCCCAGCTCCCGTGCAGGGCCGGCGCGATCATCTTGCCGGGCTGGTCGATCGTGGCGCTCGTGAAGAGCATCGGGGAGCCGATTGCCGCGAGCCATGCGTGGGCCAGCGGCGTCGCGGCGGGGTAGGGGAACGAGAAGGTGCCGGTGTAGATCGCGACCGAGCGCGGGCCGTGGCGTTCGACGATGCGCGAGATCTTCTCGGCGATCTCGTCCATCGCCACTTGCGAGGCGATCGCGTGATGCCGGCCGTCGGCGCCGCGTTTCTGGGAGTGGAGCAATCGTTCCGGATGGGCGTGCTGCTCGGGCAGGGCTCGGCCCTTCGCGCAGGTGTAGCCGTGGTAGATCGGATTGTCCTTGTTCCCGATCACCGAGACGGCGCGGCCCTTTTCGACCGTGACCTTGATCGCGCAACCTGCATGACAGAAACGACAGAACGAATCGTGAACGCTCGGCATGAGGGCTCCTCCGGCTCACCGGCCCGGATGGGCGGGGGGCATGTGTCCCAGATTACGCGATGAAGGTACACAGGGGGGCGGGAATCGCCGGCGGGCTGCCCGCGAGTCGATTCCGCCATGGCGGGGCCCGCGTCGATCCGGCTAGGCTTGCGTGCGTCGATTTCAGCCGGGTCCAGCTGGGGAGGGTCTTCGATGAGCGGGTCTTCGATCAATGGTCGCCGCCTGAGCGCAACGGTCGCTCTCGTCCTCGCACTTCAACTCCTCTTGGTGGGAGGATTGGCCGGAGACTGGGCCGGAATCGCCGCCGCCGCGGACGACCGGGCTTCGGGCGGGCCGATCGTGCTCGCCCAGGATGGGGGAACGGAGCCGCGCGAGCTCGAGCCGCGCTACGAAGCGCCGGCGCCCGGCCCGCCCGGCCCCTACAACGAGCAGGAGCGCGAGCACTACAACAGCGACTACCTGTTCGGAATGACGCGCGGCGTGGCGAATTCGACCATGGTGCCCGCGCTCAAGGCGCCGCTCTTTCTCTTCACGGTCCCCCTCGACATCGTGTTCCTGCCCTTTGCCGCGATCGGAGGCTTTTTCTGATGAACTCGAAGCGCGCGTTAGTCGGCCTCGTTGCCCTGCTCACCTCGACCGTGCTGTTCTCCGCGGGCTGTGCGCCGCGGGCGATCCGCGGCGGCGAGGGGACCGCCAATCCGGACCTCGACCGCGCCGCCATGTCGACGACCCTCGACCGCGACGACATCACGTACATGGTCGACGACTACCTCGCTCGCCTCGAGGCCTCCGCCTTCTGGCAGCAGACCGTGAAGGGCGCCAACCCGCCGCCCATCGTCGCGATCTGGCCGATCCGCAACGCGACCTCGGAGCACCTCGACGACCAGATGCTGATGCTGCTTTCGGCGATCGAGACGTCGCTCGTCAACACGGGCTCGGTTCGCGTCGTCGACCGCTCGCGCCAGGAAGAGCTCGCCCGCGAGATCGGCATCCAACAGGGCGCCATCTACGACCCGTCCTCGGCCCAGCAGCTCGGCCGCATGCTCGGGGCCCAGTACTTCTTCACGGGCAAGATCACGGGCAACGACGAGAAGCTCAACAAGATGCGCCGCGTGCAGTACTCGCTCTTCCTGCAGGTGCTCGAGATCGAGAACGGCTTGATCCGGTTCCAGAATCAGGTCGACCGCACCAAGGCCGTTCAGCGGTAGCTCGGGTGCCGACCCGGGCGCTCGCACTCCTGCTGACGGTCCTCGTGTGGGTCGCGGCGGGCTGTGCGACGTATACGGATCGCATGCAGAAGGCCACGCAGGCGGTCGATTCGGGCGCCTACGTCGACAGCCTCTCGGCGCTGAACAAGGCGCTGCGCGTCGACTCCGAGGCCGAGCTCCCCGATCCCTGGCGCAAGACCGATCCGCTCACGGTCCTCGAGCGCGCCATCGTCCTGCAGAGCCTCGAGCAGTATCCGGAGAGCAGCCGCGATCTGCAGGCGGCCGAGAAGGAGATCGAGCTCCTCGATCTGCGCGTCGCCGGCGTCGGCGCCCTCAGCAAGTACCTCTACAGCGATTCCGGCGGCAAGTACAAGGCACCGCCCTCCGAGCGCCTCGCGCTGAACGCCATCAACCTCCTCAACTACCTCGCGAAGGGCGATCTCGACGGCGCCGCGGTCGAAGCGCGCCGCTTCCAGGTCCAGCGTGATTTCCTGAAGAGCAACGGGCTTTCCGCGCCGGGCCCGGCGAGTCTCGGCTCGTATCTCGCGGGCTGTGTCTTCGAGAAGCTCGGCGAGGGCGATCGCGCCCTGCGCTACTACGAGGAGGCGCTCGAGGGCGCCGGTCCCCTCGCGTCGCTGCGCGAGCCCGTCGCCCGCCTCGCGTCCTACAACCCCTATCGCGGTCCGCAGCTCGAGAAGCTCCTCGCGCAGACGGGAACCCTCAAGTCGCCAGGTCCCAAGATGGGCGAGATCCTCGTCGTGACGTCGGTCGGCCGCGTGCCCCACAAGGTGCCGGAGCGCATGCCGATCGGCGCGGCGGTCGGCCTCGTTGGCACGATCATCACGGACGATACGGACGTGCTCGAGCGGAGCCTCTTCAAGGTGCTCGTCTTCCCCGCCCTCGTCCCGGTCGCAAGCCATCTCTCGAGCGTGCACGTCGCCGTCGACGGCCAGGCGGTGACCCTCGAGCTCGTGACCGATCTCGGCGCTGCGGTCACGGACGAGTACGAGAAGAACAAGCCCGCGATCATCGCGGCGGGGGTCACGCGGCTGATCGCACGCGCGGCGCTGGCCGAGGGCGCACGCGCCGCGGGAAATCAGGGGGACAACGTCATCGGCATCGTCGCGGCGCTCGCGACGGAGGCGGCGCTCGTCGCCGCGGATCGGCCGGACACACGCTCCTGGACGCTCCTGCCCGGTCGAATCCTCGCCACGCGGATTCCGGTGCCCGCCGGTGAGCACACGGTCGACGTCGGCTTCGGGTCCGCCGCCGCCCCGCGCCAATTCCATGTCGTCGTTACGCCCGGCGGCCTCGCCACCGTCGTCGTCACCGAGCCGCGCTGATGTCCGTTCCGATCTCCGAGCGTTATGCCCACCTCCTCGCGCCCGGCCAGATCGGGACGCTCCGGCTGCGCAACCGCATCCTGATGTGCCCGATGGGCGACAACCAGGCGACCGCCGACGGCTACGTCACCGAGCAACAGATCGCCTACTTCGAAGCCCGCGCGCGCGGGGGCGCCGGGCTCCTGCTCGTCGGCTCCGTCGGGGTCACCGCCCCGGATGGCCTCTCGAGTCCCCATCAGAGCGCCCTCGTGAACGAGTCGATGGTCGAAGGCTGGGCACGGCTCGCGGAGCGCGTCCACGCCCACGGCGCGAAGCTGGCGCTGCAGCTCGTCCACAACGGCAAGAACGCCGTGATGGACATCGTCGCCGGTCGGCCGATGCTCGTCCCTTCGAAGCCCCGCGCGTCGCCCCCGGATGCCTTGATGGGCATGCTCACCGCCGACGAAGCGGAGCGGATGGGGACACCGAACCAGGTCAAGGGCGCCCGGGTCACCTATCACGAGATGACCCGCGACGACATCGCCCGGATGGCGGAGCGCCATGCCGACTGTGTCGAGCTCGCCCGCCGGGCCGGCGTCGACGCCATCGAGCTCCACGCCGGCCACGGCTACCTGATCGACGGCTTCCTGTCGCCGACGACCAACCACCGGACCGACGAGTACGGCGGTCCGGTCGAGAACCGCGCCCGCTTTCTCGTCGAGGTCTTCGGCGCGATCCGCCGCCGGGTCGGCCGCGACTACCCCGTCTGGTGCCGGGTCAACGGCGAGGAGTTCTTCACCGCCGGCGAGACCCTCTCCGACGCCTGCCGCGTCGCCGAGCTCGCCGAAGCCGCGGGCGCCGACGCGATCCACGTCAGCACCTACGCCGACCCCTCCCGCGCCATCGGATTCACCGAAGCCCATGCGACCCACACCCCGGGCCGCTTCCTCGACCACGCCGCCGCCGTGAAGCAGCGCGTTGGGATTCCCGTGATCGCCGTCGGCCGCATCGATCCCGAGCTCGCGGAGTCTACGATCGCAGCGGGTCGAGCCGATTTCGTCGCGATGGGGCGTAAGCTGATCGCGGACCCCGAGCTGCCGAACAAGCTGATGCGCGGGGAGCGGGAGGACGTGCGCCCCTGCATGTACCACTACCGCTGCATCAGCCAGATCTTCGTGAGCAGCAAGATCTCGTGTGCGGTCAACGCCTTCACGGGGCGCGAGGCGGAGCTTCGGCTCACGCCGGCGGCGGCGTCGCGGCGCGTGCTCGTCGTCGGCGGCGGACCGGCGGGCATGGAGGCGGCGCGGCTCGCGGTGCTGCGCGGCCACCTTGTGACGCTGGTCGAGGCGAAGGCCGAGCTGGGCGGGCGATTTTGCATGGCGGCGGCGACCTCGGAGGAGAATGCGGAGCTGCTGCGCTGGCTCGAGCGGCAGGTCGGAAAGCTCGGGATCGAGATCGTGCTCGGGAAGACCTGGTCCGCCGAGGAGATCGCGGCCAGGGGCTTCGATCACGTGCTCGTCGCGACCGGGGCGCAATGGACTCGGCCGGCACTGCCCGGCATCGAGCAGGGCCACGTCATTGACGTCGATGGCCTCGGGCCCTGGCTCGCCGGCGCGATCGGACGCGCGGACGAGCCCGTCGTCGTCCTCGGCGGCGACAAGCCCGGGATCGCGCTCGCGGGGCTCGCGCGGCGGCGCGGGGCTTCGGCGGTGACGGTGCTCGAGGCGTCGGATGTCTTTGCGGCGAGCAATGGGGTCGTCGGGCGCTGGCGTTATGTGCACGAAGCGCGCGAGGCCGGCGTCGTGCTCGAGGGCGGGGCCGAGGCCCTCGCGATCGAGGCCGATCGGGTTCTCTGGCGCGATGGAAACGGAGAGAATCGGTCGACGCCCGCGCAGCGCGTGCTCGTCGCGACGGGGGCCATGCCCGACGAAAGCCTCGTCCGTACGCTCAGCGCCGCCGGTGTCGCGGCCCGGGCGATCGGCGATTGCCGCGCATTCGGCCGCGTCGAAGGCGCGATGCGCGACGCCACGGAAGTCGTGCTCGCCCTCTGAACGAAAGGACGAGCCCTCGAGGCTCGAGGAGAATCGCCATGCATGCCCATCTGACCCGCCGCCGCTTCCTCGAAGCGGGCGCCCTCGCCGCGGCGGCCGCTGCCGCGCCCTCCCTCGTCGCACGGGCGGCGTCGAACACGCTCGCGACGTTCGAGGAGTACCGCCGCCACGACGCCGTCGCGCTCGCGCGTCTGGTCCGAAGCGGCGACGTCAGTCCGCGGGAGCTCCTCGAGCTGGCGATCGCCCGCGCCGAGGCCGTCGATCCGAAGCTGACGGCGATCGTGGTGCGCCAATTCGAGGGGGCCCGCGAAGCGGTCGCGGGAAAGCTGCCGGCGGGGCCGCTCTCGGGTGTGCCCTATCTCTTGAAGGATCTCGGCATCGCGATGGCGGGCACCGTCACGACGGAGGGCTCGCGCTTCTTCCGCGATCAGAAGCCGGATTTCGACAGTACGCTCGTCGAGCGCTACCGCGCCGCGGGCCTCGTGATCTTCGGCAAGACCCACAGCCCCGAGTTCGGAAGCTCCCCCTCGAGCGAATCGGCGCTGCACGGGGCGACGCACAATCCCTGGGACCTCTCGCGCAGCGCCGGCGGCTCGTCGGGGGGCTCGGCCGCCGCCGTGGCGGCCGGCATCGTCCCCGCGGCCCATGCGACCGATGGCGGCGGATCGATCCGGATTCCCGCCTCGTGCTGTGGACTGTTCGGGATGAAGCCGACGCGCGGGCGAGTCCCGATGGGGCCGCGGGTCTACGAAGGCTGGGGCGGGATGTCGGCTGCGAATTGCGTCAGCCGCAGCGTCCGCGACAGCGCAGCGCTGCTCGACGCATCGCAGGGCCCGGCCATCGGCGATGCCTACGCGGCGCCGCCGCGCGAACGCCCGTACCTCGAAGAGCTCGAGCGCAAGCCCGGGCGGTTGCGGATCGCCCTGATGAAGAAGCCCGTGCTGCCCGCGGAGGTTGCACCCGAGTGCAGCGACGCGGTCGAGCGAGCCGCCGCGTTATGCGTTTCCCTCGGCCATTCGGTCGAGGAGGCCTCGCCGACCCTCGATATCGCCTCGGTCTACCAGGCCTTCTCGCTGCTCGCGAGCACGGGCACGGCTCTCAAGCTGGCTCAGCGGGAGGCCGCCCTCGGTCGCCCCGCGCTCCCCTACGAGATCGAGTCCATCAACTGGACGGCGATCACGACCGGCCGCGGCGCGAGCGGCGTCGACTACGCCCGGGCACGGGAGGCGATCCACGGGGCGAGCCGCGTGCTCGGCACGTTCATGGAGCGCTACGACGTGATCCTCTCGCCGACGATGGCAATGGTGCCCGCGCCGCTCGGCGTCTTGAGTCCCTCCCAGGACATCGAGAAGTTCACGGGCCCTGCGACCCGAGCCTCCGGCTTCACCTCGCTCTTCAACATCACGGGCCAGCCGGCGATGAGCGTGCCGCTCCACTGGACGGCGGCGGCGGAGGGGGCGCCGTCGGGTCTTCCGATCGGCGTCCAATTCGCGGGGCGCTTCGGCGACGAAGCGACGTTATTCCGCCTGGCGGCCCAGCTCGAGGAGGCGCAGCCCTGGTTCGAGCGGGTGGCGCCGATCTGAGCCGGCGGATGCGTGTCACGGCGCGAGCGGCTCGATCCGGGTCAGCGTGAGCGTATCGCCCGCATTCTGCAGCACGAACTCGACCTCGCTCCCCGCGGCGATGGCTTCGAGGTCGACATTCGGGGCGACCGGGAAGGTCATCGTCATGGCCTTCATCAGGCCCGGGATGTCCTCGTGGTCGAGGGTGACGGTTCTCGCCACGGGGTCGACCTCCGCTGCGATCCCATGCCCGGGATGATCCGTGGGCGGGGAATCGCTGCACGCGGCCAGCGCCACGATCGTCACAAGCGACGCCCACACGATCGATGAAGCCATTCCCCTTCGAGTCATTTAGTCTCTCCTTGCAGGTTCGGGTTCGCCGTGACGGCGAGGGATCTCGATTTCCAGAGGGCGAACAGGGCCGGGTACACCAACAGCTCGAGGGCGAAGGAGCTCGCGAGTCCCCCGACCATGGGGGCGGCGACCCTTTTCATCAAGTCTGCGCCGACGCCGCTGCTCCAGAGCAGCGGCAGGAGCCCCGCCGTCATGGCCGCGACCGTCATCAGCTTCGGACGGATACGCCGCGCCGCGCCTTCGACGATCGCCTCCTCGAGATCGAGTCCAGTTCGCAGCCGGCCCGCCTGCAGCCGCTCCGCATGGGCGAGCTTGAGGTACAGGAGCATCACGACCCCCGTCTGCGCGTCGAGTCCCGCGAGCGCGATCAGCCCGACGCCGACCCCGATGCTCAGGTGGTAGTCGAGGGCAAAGAGCAGCCAGAAGGCGCCGATCAATGAAAAGGGAACCGCGAGCAGCACGATCAGCGTCTCGACCAGCGACCGCGTATTGAGATACAGGAGCAGGGCGACGACGAGCAGCGTCACGGGCACGACCCACGCGAGCCGGTCGCGGGCACGCTCGTAGTGCTGGAACTGCCCGGCCCACTCGACGCGGACACCGACCGGGAGCACGAGCGCGTCGCGCAGCGCCTGCTCCGCGTCGCGGACGTAGTCGACGATCGGCTGGTCGCCTGCATCGACCGTGACATAGCCCACGAGCTGACCCGCCTCACTCCGCACGAAGGGCGGGCCCATTGCGAACTCGAGCGTCGCGAGCTGGCCGAGGGGAACCTGGGCGCCGGCGGGCGTCGCGACGAGGGCCCGCTCGATCGCGCTCGGATCCTCCCTGAAATCCCGCGCATAACGCACGCTGATCGGATAGCGCTCGCGGCCGGCGACGACCTGCGAGATCTCCCGGCCGCCGATCGCCGTCTCGATGACTTCGTGCACGTCGCCGACGCGCAGACCGTGGCGCGCCACCGCCTCGCGATCGGTACGGATGTCGAGGTAGAAGCCGCCCGAGAGCCGTTCGGCCACGGCGCTGCGGGTCGCCGGCAGCGCCTCGAGGATCCGTTCGAGCTCGATCGACGCCTGCTCGATCGACACCGCGTCGGGGCCGAAGACCTTGACTCCGAGGCGGCTGCGGAATCCGGTCGCGAGCATCTCGGTGCGCGTCTGGATCGGCATCCAGAAGAGATTGGGCATGCCCGGATAGTCGAGCTTCGCGTCCATCTCCTCGACCAGCTCGGCGGGCGTCAGCCCCGGGCGCCAGCTCTCGCGCGGGGCGAGCTGGATCACCGTCTCGACCATCGAGAGCGGCGCCGGATCGGTCGGGGTGTCGGCGCGTCCGATCTTGCCAAACACGCGCGTCACCTCGGGAATCTCGCGCAATTCCCGATCCATGCGCTGGAGCACCGCCGCGGCCGCGGTCATCGAGATGCCCTCCGGTGCGACCGGCATATAGAGAAGTGTCCCCTCGTCGAGGGGCGGCATGAACTCGCTCCCGAGCCGCGCGACGACGGGAATCGTCGTGGCGAGGAGCAGGAGCGCGGCGGCGATGACCGCCACACGATGCTGGACGACCCACCGCACGACCGGCCCGTAGGCGCGCATCAGCAGCCGCTGGACGGGATGGTCTTCCTCGCGGCGGATGTGGCCGCGGACGAGCAGGGCCGCGAGGGCAGGCGTGAGGGTCACCGACAGGATCGCTGCGAATCCCATCGCGTAGGTCTTCGTGAAGGCGAGGGGCTTGAAGAGGCGCCCCTCGGTCTCCTCGAGGGCGAAGATCGGAAGGAAGGAGACCGTGATCACGAGCAGCGCGAAGAAGACCGAGGG
>JANMTD010000310.1:0-8607 GCA_031390075.1 Deltaproteobacteria bacterium
CCCCGGATGCGACAAGTTGACGCAGCTCGCGGTTCCCGACACTGGGATAGCGTGGCTTTGATGCGAAAGCGGGGAAGTGCTTTGCGACGGCTCGGCGTATTCGCGATTCTCGCTGCGATCCTCGGGGTGCCGCGAGCGGCCGATGCCGCGACGCTCTCCGGGAGCTTGCCTTTGCCCGCGTCGTCCGCGCAGCTTCTCTTTCTCGACTGCTCCGATGACGGCGCCGGTCTACCGCTCTCGGCGACGGTCCAGATCCGCGACCTCGCCCCCGTCGCGGCGCCGATCGTGAGCGTCCAGCTCCGCAGGGGTACGGCCGCGACGAATTCGAGCGACGACGTCGATGGCGACGCGGGGGCGAGCCCGCTCGTGTTCGTGAATGGCGGCGCGGGTCGCTACGACGTCTTCGTCGACAAGACCGCGAGCGGCGAGGAGGCCTTCGAGGTCAGTGCGCAGTGCTGGACCGGGACGGGCGGGAGCGGGGTGCCGACGGGGACCTCGCTGTTTGCCGCGCAGGGTGGTGCGGTACCGGCGTCGTCGAGGGCATGCCAGGGCGTGCTCGTGGTGGGACTGATGCTGACCGGTCGCTTCTGGATCGGAGCCTCGCGGGCCGCGACGGGGCGTCGGCGCGAGGCCGGGGACTTCCGCGCTCACTGATCCGGGGGCCGCGTCGCGAGCTTTCGCTGCAGCGTGCGCCGGTGCATGCCGAGCTGGCGCGCCGCCTCCGAGATGTTGCCGCCGCAATCGCTGAGCACGCGCTGGATGTGCTCCCACTCGACGCGGTGGAGACTCGGGCCTGAAGCTGCGCGCGCAGGCGTGCCGCCCTCGCCCTGTCCGCGGAGCTCGCTCTCCCGGGCCTCGAAGGCGAGCAGGATCTCGTCCGCGTCGGCGGGCTTCGTCAGGTAGTCGATGGCGCCCCGGCGCACGGCGTCGACGGCGGTCGCGATGCTGCCGTAGCCCGTCAGCACGAGACAGCTGATCTGCGGATCGAGCTCGAGGAGCTGGTCGAGCAGCTCGATGCCCGAGCCGTCGCCGAGGCGCAGGTCGAGGACCGCACGCGCTGGCCGGAAGCTCTTCGCAAGCGCCGTCGCTTCGGCGAGAGATGCGGCGCCCTCGACCGCGAGGCCCCGGTCGCGGAACGCGCGGCAGAGCCGCGTTCGATAGGCGTCGTCGTCGTCGACGACGAGCACGCGGACCGCCTCGACTTCACGCGACATTGCGAGCTTTCTCAGCCGCGTCACCGAAGGGCCCGATGCCGCCCGTCCCCGCGATCGGCCAGGCGACGAGCGCCGTGGTCCCAAGCCCCGGTATCGACTCGAATCGCAGCGAGCCGCCGAGGCGCTCGAGATGGAGATGCACGACGAAGAGCCCGAGGCCCGTTCCCTGGCCGGGCGCGCGGGTCGTGAAGAAGGGCTCGCCGACGTGTTGAAGCGTCGCTTCGTCCATCCCCGTGCCCCGATCGCGCACGCGGATCTCGAGGCGGCCGGCGTCGAGGCGGACGTCGACGTCGACCGGCCCGCCTGCGGCGGAGGCATCGAGGGCGTTGCGCAGGATCGGGCCGACGACTTCGCAGAAATCGACGCGCGCACCGACGGGCGCCGCGGGGAGCAGATGGACCGCGATCCGGACCCGCTCGGCTTCCGCCGGATCGAGCGCTTCGCGGAGCGCGGACTCGAGCTCCGAGGCGGCGATCGGCTGCTCCGACTCGCGGATCTCGTGGGCTGCCCGCGCGCGCATGCGATCGAGGATTCCGCGGCAGCGTTCGACCTCGGTGCGCAGGAGCTTCGCGTCCTCGGCGAGCCCCTCCATTCCTGCGCTATTCCCGGAGGCCAGCGCGCTGCGCTCGAGCTCGCGCGCGATCACGGCGATCGTGCCGAGGGGCGAGCCCAGCTCGTGGGCGGCGCCGGCGGCGAGGGTCGTGAGCGAGGCGAGGCGGGCGTTGCGGGCGGCGAGCTCGCTGAGCCGGCGCATCTCGTCCTCGCGCTCGCCGAGGGTCTCGATGATGCGGGTCATGAAGAAGGTCATGACGGCCGCGACGACGACGACGGCGACCCACATGCCGAGGGCGTGGAGACCGATCGACGAGCCCGCGAACGCGGGCGCGTGCCAGAAATGGGCGGGGGCCGACCACGGAAACACGAGCGCATAGAAGGCCGCGCAGGCGAACGCCACGATCCAAGTCGCGCCCCGGCTCCCCGTCATCGCCGCGAGCACGATCTGGATGATGTAGAGCGCGCTGAACGGGCTATCGGGTCCACCGGTCCACTGCAGCAGCAGCGTGAAGAGGGCCGCATCGAAGACGAGGGTCGGCACCACGAGCTGCGCCGCCGTCGCGCGGGAGCGCCCGCGCAGCGCCATCCAGGCGACGTTCGTCAGCACGATCAGGGCGGGGACGATCCAGAGCAGCTCGTACGGGAGCGGGAGGTCGAGCGCCGCCCAGGCGATCACGAGGGCGGCGATCTGGCCCGAGGCCGACAGGAAACGCAGGGGCACGAGCCAGCGCAGCACGGCCTCCGCGCGGGACGGCGCGGTCGCGTGCGGGGCGTGGTTTTCCGGCGAGCGAGCGGTGGCGGAGACGGGGGACCGCTTCATCGAAAACAGGCTACTCGGGCGCCCCGGGCGTTGCAATTTCACGGCAGCGCGCGAGGCGAGACGCGGCTGCGTCAATTTGTCGCGCCGGGTAGGGGAGGGTGTCGCGGAGTGCTAACGCATCGAGCGATCCGGAGCGTCGACTTCCGCTCCAAAACGGACGAAATCGTGGCCCCTCGTCGAATCCACCGCCCCGCCTTCCGCTGCTCGCGCCTCGCGGGTTGGCTCGCGCTCCTCGTCGTCTGCGGCGTGGGATCGGCGGCCCTGCGCGCGGGGGCCGACGAGCTGGAAGGCGCCGCACCGCATGCCGACGTCGGCGTCCGCGCGCCGGGCTGCGAGCTCGCGTCGCTCTCGTCGGCGGGTCGCTTCGAGGCGGTTCGCTCGCGCTCCTTCGCGGGGCGCACGGTGTTGGTCGATTTCTGGGCGTCCTGGTGTCCGACCTGCGAGCACGCGTTTCCGTTCCTGAACGCGCTCGCGCGGGACTATCACGACCGGGGGCTGCTCGTCCTCGCCGTGAATCTCGACGCGGATCCGCGGGACGCGCTGGCGTTCCTGGCGGACCGTCCCGTCGAGTTCGAGATCGCCCACGATCCGACGGGGAGCTGTCCCCGGGAATTCGGCCTCGTCGGCATGCCCACCGCCTACCTGATCGACGCCGACGGCCGCGTGCGCGCGGTGACGCGCGGATTTCGAGCGGGCGAGGCGAAGGGGCTGCGCGCGCGGATCGAGACGTTGTTGGCGGAGGCCTCCACGGCTGCACCGGATCCCGCGCTCGCCCGCGCGGCGAGCGCGCCGCGGCCGTGAGCGCTTTGAACGCTCGAACGGAGGCGGCCCTGCGAACGGGCCTGCGCGCGATCGCCTTCCGCGTCGCCGTCGGCTTGATCGTCTTCTCCGGCTCGGCATGTCAGAGCGTCGAGCCCTGGCAACGCGAGCAGCTCTCGACACCGCGGATGCAGCGCGAGCCCCATGGCTCCCACGCGGCATTCCTCGACCACGTACGCCAGAGCCGCGAGGCCGCGACGACGGGAAACGGGTCGGGCGGAGGGGGCTGTGGTTGTTACTAGGGCCTTCCGCGCGTGGCTGCGCGGGCTCGGCTCGGTTCCTTCGCTCGCCGCGCCGCGACCGACGCGGGCGCCGAGCGCGAGTCTGCGTGCCCTGACGACGGCGGCCCTGGCGTTGCCCGGCCTCGCCGCGTCCGTCGCGCCGCTTCCCGCGCACGCGACGCCCCCCGACGAAGTCCGACTGCAGTACGGCCGCTACGCCGAAGACGATCGCAAGCTGCCCGGCGTCGAGAGCCGCTTCGAGCCAATCGATGTCGACTATCTGAATCTCGGCGCGACCATCGGGCTCCTCGATCGCTGGAATCTCTCCCTCGACTACTACCAGGACAGCTGGTCCGGGGCGACACCCATCGCGACGGCCCCGCGCTCGCTCTTCGGCAATCGCGCGAGCGCCCCCGACGGCGTATCGGGCGCGACACCCTTCATCGAGGGCGATCTCTATTTCGACGGGGACTTCGACGTCCTCGAATCCGACGAGTTCGGCACGCTCAGCGGCCGCCGGGACCCGGGTCCCGTCCACACGCTCTCGTCCGCCTCGCCCGAGACGCGCAAGGAGATCGATCTCGGGCTCGAGTACGAGTGGGACGATGCGGCCCTCGCGACCGTCGGGGGCGTCTCGGTCGAGAACGATTACCTGTCGGGCTTCGCGCGCCTCTCGGGGCGCCTCGACCTCGACCAGAAGCGCACGAGCCTGACGCTCTCGTCGAGCTTTTCGGCGAGCGAAATCGACGCGCGTTTCGACCACGATTCCGTGCCCTACATCGATTTCTCCGCCTATCGCGGTGAGGTCCACAATCTCGCCTCGGGTACGCCCGTGCTGCGAGAGGTTCGCACGGACTGGACGCTCGAGGTCGGCGCGAGCCGTGTCCTGCGCGCGAGCACGCAGATCGAGACCTCGCTCCAATTCCGGCGGAGCGAGGGTTATCTCGCGAATCCCTACAAGGTCGTCGAGGTCGCCTTCATCGATCCGACGCAGCAGTTCCTGGCGCCACCCGGCGGATTCTACGGCGACGTCCATGCGCTGCTCGAGCGCCGGCCCGGCAATCGCCATCAGCTGACCTGGTCGACGCAGCTGCTGCAGGATTTTGCGTCGATCGAAGCGGCGGTGAGCCTGCGTTATTCGCTGCACCACGATGACTGGGGCATCGACGCGCACACGCTCGACGCCCAGTGGCGACAGCAGCTCGGCAAGACCTGGCTCGTGACGCCCCGGATCCGGTACTACAGCCAGGGCGTGGCGGACTTTTATCAGCCGCTGCTGATCTCGCGGCAGGCCTATCTGCTGGTCGAATCCGACCCGGAAGGCAACGTCGTCGGGCTGACACCGTTCTCCCATCAGCAGCTCCCCGGAGAGTACTCCTCCGACCACCGCCTCTCGGGCTTCGGCGCGCTCTCGGGTGGTGTCGTCGTGCAGAAGCAGCTCGCGCGGGCCTTCCTGCTGGAGCTCGGCTTCGAGTACTCGCGGCACGCGGGGAGCTGGCGCGTGGGCGGCGGGGGCGAGCAGGGCTTCGCCGATTTCGATGCCTGGCTCGTCAACGCCTCGCTGCGCATCGATCTCGCGACGCTCACCCTCGTGCGGTCGGCTTCGCGCGAGCTCGTGCTGGCCGAGGGCGATGCTGCGTCGGGATCCCACGCGGACTCGTCCCATTCCGACTTTCACATGGGGTCCCACGCGCCGGCGGGTGTGATGTTCGCCCATTCGCTTCCGCAGGCGGGCGACTTCATGCTCGGCTACCGGACGATGTACATGCGCCGCGACGGCGAGTTCCGGGAGGGCTCGACGGAGCCCTCGGACGCCGAGCTGGTCGCGAATGCCTGCGGCGAAGTCGACTGCAGCGCCGCGGCGAACACGATGTCGCACCAGATGCACATGCTCGACCTGATGTACGCGCCGACCGGATGGCTCAGCCTGATGCTGATGCCGAGCTACGTCGACAACGACATGGAGCTGCGCGCCCTCGAAGGGGCCGTGCCGGACATCCACAGCAACCACGATCGCCATGGCACGGGCGGATTCGGCGATACGCGCTTCGGTGCGCTACTCCGGCTCTTCCACCGCGATCGGCACCACCTCCAGCTCGGCCTCGTGACGAGCGCCCCGACCGGCGACACGAGCGTGCGTTTCCGCCGCGACCACGGCATCGAGCGCGGCTTCCTGCACTACGACATGCAGCTCGGCAGCGGAACCTGGGATTTCCTCCCGAGCCTGAGCTACCTGGGTTCGAGCGGCCGATTCCGCTTCGGTGCGCAGCTGGCGGGGATCGTGCGGATGGAGCGGGAAGGACCGACGGGTTATGCGCTCGGCGACGAGCTCCAGCTGAGCGGCTGGGGCGGGATCGAATTCACGGATTGGCTCGCCGCGACGCTGCGCGGGATCTACACCGGACAGGGCCGCATCCACGGCCGCTTCGATCGCCCTCGCTCGCTGCGCACACCCGGCGACCAGCCGGCCAACGCCGGCGGTCAGCTCTTCGATCTCGGGATCGGCCTCGAGGCGAGCGTTCCGCGCGGGAGCTTCGAGGGCATGCAGATCGCCGTCGAATGGATCGAGCCCCTGGCCGAGAACTGGAACGGCTACCAGCTCGAGCGGACGGGAACCCTCGCCGCGAGCGTGGGGATGTCGTTCTGAGGGGCCAGCGCGGACGCGGGCGGCCTCGGCGCGTGCGGCGATTTCGCGCGATGGGCTCCCCCTGCGAGATCCAGCTCGAGCCCGCGGCTGGGCTCGACGCGGAGGGCGCCGAGCGGTTCATCGCGAGTGCGATCGCCGAGGTCGAGCGGCTGGAGGCCCGCTATTCGCGCTACCGCGACGAGAGCTTTCTCTCGCAGATCAATCGCGTGGCGGGGCAGGGCGGTCCGATCGAAGTCGATCCGGAGACGGCGGGCCTGCTCGATTATGCGGCGACCTGTCACGCCCAGAGCGAGGGCCTCTTCGACATCACGTCGGGGATCCTGCGCCGCGCCTGGCGCTTCAAGGAAAAGCGACTCCCGGAGACGGGGGAGATCGACGCGCTGCTCGACCGCGTCGGGTGGACGAAGCTCGTGTGGCGCTCGCCCGTCCTCGAATTCCCGACGCCCGGCCTCGAGCTCGATTTCGGCGGGATCGTGAAGGAGTACGCGGCGGATCGCGTGGCGGCGCTGCTTCAGGCAGCGGGGATGCCGCACGCCCTCGTGAATCTCGGCTGCGACATCCGCGCCGCCGGGCCGCGCAGCGACGGGAGCCCCTGGCAGGTCGGAATCCGGGATCCGCGGCGAGCGGGCGAGATGCAGACGAGCGTGCCGCTCTTCGGGGGAGCGCTCTCGACGAGCGGGGACTACGAACGCTGCATCGAGATCGAGGGCCGGCGTTACGGGCATGTGCTCGATCCGCGCACGGGTTGGCCCGTGCGCTTCATGGCCTCCGCGAGCGCGGTGGCCCCGCTCTGTGTCGTCGCGGGCAGCGCCACGACGATCGCGATGCTGCGGGGCGAGGGCGGGCCGGCGTGGCTCGAGGGCCTCGGCCTGCCGTGCCTCTGGGTCGATGTCGACGGTCGGACCGGCGGGTCCCTCGCGAGTGGCTGAAGCCCGCTCGCGGCGTGGCGCCTCGCGGAGCGCGGGATTGCGCTCGTGCTGCCGTGATGTTGCGCGTCGACGACACCCATCGTGCCTAACGCGAGGCGTTGCCGATCGCGATCGGCCCCCGATTCCTGACACTTCCTGACACATGAACAGGTCGAGAGGCCACTCATCTGCAGACGCGAGCGACGCCGCAGGACCCGTGGCATCGGCTTCGCGCGGAGGATTCGATGCCCATCTTCGGCGCATTCACTCAGGACGTGGCGGTCGATCTCGGCTGCTCGACGGTGCGCGTCTACGTGCGCGGCCAGGGGCTCGTCGCGGTCGAGCCGAACCTGGTCGCCGTGCGTCGGAGTGGACCGATGTGCGGCGAGGTGCTTTCGGTCGGCGTCGAGGCCGCGCAGATGATCGGGCGCACGCCGCAGGAGGTCGCTGTCGTCCGTCCGGTGCGCGGGGGCGCCATCGCCGATCTCGATTGCATGGAGGCCATGCTCCGCCATCTCGCGCACGAGACGGGCTTTCTCGGCACGCTTCGCCGCCCGCGGCTCACGATCCCCGTTCCCCTCGACCTCTCGTCGGTCGAACGGCGCGCGGTCCAGGAATGCGGGAAGCAGATCGGTGCGCGCGAGGTCCGGGTCCTGCCCAAGGTCGTCGCGGCGGCGATCGGTCTCGGGCTCTCCGAGGAACGGCCGCAGGGACATTTCATCCTCGACATCGGCGGCGGAACGACCGAGGCGGCGGTCGTCTCGATCTCCGGGGTCGTGACGTCACGCACGCTTCGGATCGGCGGCACGAGCCTCAACGACGCGCTGCAGAACTTCGTGCGCCGGAAGTTCAATCTGCTGATCGGGGACGAGACCGCCGAGCGCTTGAAGGTCGTGCTCGGCAGCGCATTCCCCTCCGACCTGACGCGAAAGCTCGAGATCCGCGGCCGCGACCTGATCTCGGGTGTGCCGAAGGCCGTCGAGATCAATTCCGACGAGACGCGGGAGGCGCTCGAAGAGTCGGTCTCCGAGATCGTCGGCGTCGTGAGCGAGCTGCTCGAGCAGACGCCGCCGGAGGTCGCAAGCGATATTTTTTCCCAGGGTCTCGTCATGATCGGCGGCGGCTCGCTGCTGGGTCAGCTCGACCATCGCCTGCGCGAGGCGACGGGGCTGCTGGCCGTGCGGGCCGACGACGGCACGAACACGGTCGTGATGGGAGCCGGCATGTCCTCGACGACCCGGAAGCCTACGCCGGACTGTTCGCCCCCTGAGCGGGCCCGGGCAGGATTCGACGCACTCGAGGCTCGCCTCGCCCCGCGTTCGACTCGATCAGAACGGGAGTCGAGCGAATGATCCCGCCGCCGGGGGGCAGCGGGGGCGGACAGGGTCGCCTCGACCCCCGCTCCTTCGTATCCTCCGGCCAT
>JANMTD010000324.1:0-4499 GCA_031390075.1 Deltaproteobacteria bacterium
CGTGGTGCAGATGCGGGATCTCGATCTGGACGCGATCCCCGGTCGCGACCACGCGGGCATCGGCGTGGACGAGGGGACCGGTTCGCAGCACATCGTCGACGATCACCTCGAGGCCCGGTTGATCGGGAGTACCGACGCGGAGGTCGATCGGACGCACGTAGAGCGCGCCCTTGCCGCTCTCGTGGATCGCGTCGGTCACGAGCGGCGTCGTATTCCCCGGCAGATAGACCTCGCGGCCCCTCACCTCGACGGGCACCACGTTGGCATTGCCCAGGAACTCGAAAACGAAAGGCGACGCCGGCTTCTCGTAGACCGTCTCGACGGATCCGATCTGGGCAATGCGACCGCGATCCATCACGACGATCTGGTCGGCGACCTCCATCGCCTCCTCCTGGTCGTGGGTGACGAAGACGGTCGTGATGTGGAGCTCGTCGTGGAGGCGCCGAAGCCAGCGCCGGAGATCCTTGCGCACCTTCGCATCGAGAGCGCCGAAGGGCTCGTCGAGCAGGAGCACCTTGGGCTCGACGGCGAGCGCGCGCGCGAGGGCCACCCGCTGGCGCTGGCCGCCCGAGAGCTGGGCGGGATGTCGACCGGCGAGGCCGCCGAGCTGGACGAGCTCGAGCAGCGCCTCGACCCGCTTCGCGATCTCCGGCTTCGGGAGCCGATCCCGGCGGCGGCGGACCGTGAGCCCGAAGGCCACGTTCTCGAAGACCGTCATATGGCGGAAGAGCGCGTAGTGCTGGAAGACGAATCCGACGTTCCGGTCTCGCACGGGCACCTGCGTCATGTCGCTTCCCTTGAAGAGGATGCGGCCGGCATCGGCGTGCTCGAGGCCAGCGATGATGCGGAGCAGCGTCGTCTTCCCGCAGCCGGAAGGTCCGAGCAGCGCGACGAGCTCCCCGGTCGGGATCTCGAGGTCCACGTCGTGCAGCGCGCGGAAGGTCGAGAAATCCTTGACGACGGATTCGATCTGGATGCTCATCGTATGCTCTCCAAGGGTGCCACTGGCGGGTTCGTCGCCGTCGTGTCCCAATCGCGCTCGGAATACCATTCGACCAGGCTCTTCGCGAAGAGGGTCACGAGGGCCAGCATCGCGAGAAGCGACGCGAACGCGAACGCGGCGACGAAGTTGTATTCGTTGTAGAGAATCTCGACGTGGAGCGGCAGCGTGTTCGTCTTGCCGCGGATGTGTCCACTCACGACCGACACGGCCCCGAACTCGCCCATCGCCCGCGCGTTGCAGAGGATCACGCCGTAGAGCAGCGCCCACTTCACGTTCGGAAGCGTCACGCGAAAAAAGGCCTGCCAGCCGCTGGCGCCCAGGGTCAGCGCCGCCTGCTCCTCCTCGGTCCCCTGCTCCTCCATCAGCGGGATCAGCTCCCGCGCGACGAAGGGAAAGGTCACGAAAATCGTGCTGAGGATGATCCCCGGCGCGGCGAAGATGATCTGCAGGTCGTGCTCCATGAGCCACGGCCCGAACCAGCCGTAGGACCCGTAGAGCAGCACGTAGATGAGACCACTGATCACCGGCGAGACCGAGAACGGCAGGTCGATCAACGTCACGAGGAGCTGCTTGCCGCGGAACTCGAACTTCGCGATGGCCCACGAGGCCGCCAGCCCGAAGACGAGATTCAGCGGGACGGAGATGGCGACGACGAGCAGCGTCAGCTGGATCGCGGCCAGCCCGGCCGGATCGCCGAAGCTCTCGAGGTAGACGGCCAGGCCCTTGCGCAGGGCCTCGGTGAAGACCGACGCAAGGGGCAGGAACAGGAACAGGGCGAGGAAGATCAATGCGAGCGCCGTGAGCGCAATGCGGACGCCGCGGCTCTCGGCGATGGCAGGACGCGTCGTGCGGCGAGAGACGACGGCGCGCGCGGGACCCGGCGTGATGGCCGGAGTGGTGGAAGCAGCGGCGGCCATGGCTACGCGACCCTCCGATGTCGGCCCGCATAACGCTGGAGGCCGTTCACGACGAGCAGCATCGCGAAGGAGATCACGAGCATCGAGGCGCCGAGAGCAGTCGCCCCCGCCGAGTCGTACTGCTCGAGCTTGGTCATGATGAGGAGCGGCACGATCTCGGTCTTCATCGGCATGTTCCCGCTGATGAAGACGACGGAGCCGTACTCCCCGACGGCCCGGGCGAAGGCGAGCGTGAAGCCCGTCAGCATCGCGGGCAGCACGGTCGGCACGATCACGCGGCGAAGGGTCTGGAGCCGATTCGCGCCGAGGGTCGCCGCGGCCTCCTCGATCTCGCCGTCGAGATCCTCGAGGGCGGGCTGGAGGGTACGCACGACGAAGGGCAGCCCGATGAACGTGAGGGCGATGACGATGCCGAGCGGCGTGTAGACGGCCTCGACCCCGAGCGCTGCGAGCGGACGGCCGATCCAGCCCTCCGGCGAGTAGAGCGTGACGAGCGCGATCCCCGAGACCGCCGTCGGCAGCGCGAAGGGCAGATCGACCATCGCGTCGACGATGCGTTTCCCCGCGAACGAATACCGCACGAGCACCCACGCCACGACGAACCCGAAGACGACGTTGATGCTCGCGGCGAGAAGCGACGCACCGAACGTCAGCTCGTACGCCGCGAGCACGCGGGGGGCCGTGATCGTCTCCCAGAGCTTCTCGAATCCGAGGCTCCCCGCGCGCACGAACATCGCCGCCAGCGGGATCAGGACGATCACGCTCAGGTAGAAGACCGTGTATCCGAGCGTGAGCCCGAAGCCGGGGATCACGCGCTGCTTCTTCGGCTTGGCGGTCTTCACGGAATGGTGATCCGGTCGAAGATCGCGCCCTCGTTGAAGTGTGTGTCCTGCGCCTTCTTCCAGCCGCCGAAGACGTCGTCGATGGTGACGAGTCGGAGCTTCGGGAATCGCGCCAAATCGGCGGGGTTCGCGTGCTTCGGCTCGATCGGTCGAAAATAGTGCTTGGCGGCGAGGCGCTGGCCGGTCGGCGAGTAGAGGTACTCGAGGTAGGCCTGTGCGACTGGGCGAACGCCGTGTTTATCCGCCACGGCATCCACCAGGGTCACCGGCGGCTGCGCGAGGATCGACAGCGAGGGCACCACGATCTCGAGCTCGCCGGCCCCGAACTCGTCGAGGGCGAGGAAGGCCTCGTTCTCCCAGGTGATCAGGACGTCGCCGAGCTTGCGCTGGACGAAGGTGTTGGTCGATCCGCGGGCGCCCGAATCGAGTACCGGGACGTTCTTGAAGAGCTGCTTCATGAAGGCCTGCGCCTTGACGTCCGCGGCCTTCACCGCCGCCTGGGCCGCCGGATCCTTCACCTTCGCGAGATCCCCGAGCTCGTTTTCGAGCACCCAGGCCCAGGCCGCGAGATAGTTCCAGCGCGCCCCGCCCGAGGTCTTCGGGTTCGGCGTGATGACCTGGATGCCCGGCTTCACGAGATCGCCCCAGTCGCGGATCTGCTTGGGATTGCCCTTGCGGACGAGGAAGACGATCGTCGACCTATAGGGCGAGCTCTGCGACGGAAGCCGCGACTGCCAGTTCGCGGGAATACGCTTCGTCTTCTCCGCGATCTGATCGATGTCGTAGGAGAGCGCGAGCGTCACGACGTCCGCCTCGAGGCCGTCGATCACGGCCCGCGCCTGCGCGCCGCCACCGCCGTGGGACATGTCGACCGTCACGTCGTCGCCGGTCTTCGCCTTCCACTCGCGGGCGAACTCGGCGTTCAGCTCGCGGTAGAACTCGCGCGTCGGGTCGTAGGAGACGTTGAGCAGGTGGACCGACGCCGCGCGGGCCGACGAAGCAGCCATCCCGACGACGAGCCCGACCAGCGCGACCGCGCCGACCCTCCCGGCCCCCTGAATCGCTGCCCGCAGTCGCCCCGTCTTGCGACCCCGATCCCACCGCCCGTCCCGCTTCCCGTTCGAATCCTGCTGTTTGGTCATCACTCCACCTCCCTGCGAAACACACGCCCTGCGCGAGCCCGCCCAAAGCAACCCTCGTGCCAGCCCGTCCGGGCGCCCCGGGAACCTCCCCAGGCGTGTCTCGGCTGCGGTTCGCTGCTTTTCCATCACATTTACCCGTTATATCTGCTTACCATTCCATTTACTGGAGATGGGCGGACCCCGGACTGGAGCCCGGACCGCTACCGCGTCGCCGGCGCCCTCGCCTGCCCCCGACGCGACTCACCCGAACGCGAAGATCGAGAGCTCGAGGTAGACGAAATGCGAGTCCTCGGTCCGCCCGAGCTGGCTCGGGAACTTGCCCGGCGCGAAGTACGCGTACCCGATGTTCCCCTTGATCCGCGGCACGATCGGAAAGCGCACACGCATGTTGTACTCGTGGCCGAGGAAGTCGCCGCTGTTGCCCGTCGCATCGCGGAGGTTGGCGGTGTTCCAGCGGTCGGATCGGCTCGCGAGCCAGTAGGCGACGTAGGCGGTGTCGATCTTCACGTCCTTCATGGGCTCGAAGGCGACGACGAGCTTCGGCGTATTCACATTCTCCATCTGGATGTAGTCGTTGCTCGACCACGGGCGTGCG
>JANMTD010000327.1:0-6032 GCA_031390075.1 Deltaproteobacteria bacterium
GTTCCTTGGGCGCTTCGTATCCGCTCGTATACTGGTTGACCTCGGCCTTGACACCGGAGTATCAATTCTGGTACTCCATGGTCGACCTTCGCCGTTATCCCACCCACTTCTTTCGCTCCGAGGCGGGACGCGAACCCGTCCTGGATTGGCTTCGAGGCCTTCCGAAAGAGGAGCGCGCGGTGATCGGGATCGATCTCCAGCGTCTGGAGTATCGGTGGCCCGTTGGGATGCCTCATTCGCGACCCCTCGGCGGAGGCCTCCACGAGCTTCGTTCGAACCTGCCGAGGGGACAAACGGCCAGACTACTCTTCTTCGTGGCCGAAGGGAGGCTCATCGTCGTCGCAGGCTTCATCAAGAAGACACGGACGACGCCGCACGATGAAATCACACTGGCGCGGGTACGAAAGAGGACATGGGAGAACGCAAATGGCCAGGCCGACTCGGAAGAAGCGAAATGAGAGTGCTCCGAAGGGCGTTGTGCGGTCTCGGGTGGAGCCCAGTCGGCAAACTCGAAAGCCCAATCCCCATCTCGGCAGCCCTGTATCGAGCTTTCTGCGCGAAGAGGGCCTGTTCGAGGAGGCGTCCGCGCGTGCGATCAAGGAGGTTCTCGTCTACCAGATCCAGGAGGCGATGATGCACGAGGGCATCACGAAGGTCGACATGGCCCGGCGCATGGCGACGAGTCGTGCCGCCCTCGACCGGCTGCTCGACCCGGGAAACGGATCAGTCACACTCGGGACGCTGTTTCGTGCCGCGTCTGCACTCGGGTCGGATCTGACAGTCGAGCTCCGGAAGCGAAGGACTGGAAGGCCAGGGGCTCGCCGCCGACGTTGAGATCTCCGTAGGGCCTGGAGACAAGCACTCGCTCACCGTCAGCGCCTCGCCGAATTCATCGCGACATGTTCGAGTAGCACCCCATTCACCTCCATCGCATTCGTCTCCGGCAGCCAATGCGGCCCGTCTTCGATCACGACGAACCGATAGTCCGCCTGCACATGCTCCGCCGTCCACTCCGCTCCGTCCCGCCCGAGCGCCGGATCCCCCGTACTCCAGATGAATAACGTCGGGACCTCGATCCTGGCCGCGCTCTGCTTCAAGAAGTCGTACGCCCTGTACCAGTTGAGCGCCGCGCACATCGCGCCCGGCTCAGTCAGCACGCGGACGTGGTCTTCGATGTCGTTGCCGGCGAGGCCGGAGGCGTTGAAGGCCATGCGGAGGAAGTCCTCGCCCATCGCGGCTTCGGCACCGGATTCCTTGAAGCCGGCGATGTAGGTCGAGCGCTGCGGCTGGTCGGTTCCGCTCTCGGCGGCGAGGGCGCGGGCGAAGGCGTTCGGGTGCGGGACGGAGACGATCGTCAGCGAGCGAAGGCGCTTTGGATGACGGGCGGCGACGTGCCACGCGACGATCGCGCCCCAGTCGTGGCCAACGAGGTGAAAGCTTTCAGCGCCTAACGCATCGGCCATGCCGAGGACGTCGGCGACGAGGCAGTCGGTCGTATAGGCATCGACACCGTCGGGTCGGGCGCCGGGGGAGTAGCCGCGCTGGTCGGGGGCGACGGCGTGGTAGCCGGCCTGGCCCAAGGCTTCGAGCTGGGCCTTCCATTCGGCGGAGGACTGCGGGAAGCCGTGGAGGAGGAGGACCAACGGGCCCGTCTTCGGGCCGGATTCGCGGGCGCGGAAGTGGAGGGGACCGACGGGGATCGAGAGGGGATACACGCGCGCTCACTTTACGGCGACTTCGTCGCCGCCCTCCGCTTCTTCTTCGATGCGACTCGCCGAGCGATCGCGAGGATGGAGCGAAGCGCTTCGTTCACCGATTTCGAATTCGGAAAGGCCTTCGCGACGTCGGGCTCGAGTGTGACGACGTGGGACCCGGCTCGATACCGCGCGGAGTACTTACCTCGTACACCGCCCTTCAGCTTGGATAGGTCATACCCGTGTCTGATCAAGTGGCCACCCTAGCATACGAGGGGTCTAGCGATCGAACCCGCCACAACCACGCCCACGCCGCGAGACACGCCCCCGTCATCAGCACTCCCACCACGAGCAGAACCGGCCGTTGTCCATGCCGATCGACCGCCGCGCCGATGATTGGCCCCACGACGGCGAACGCGCCGCGGAACCCGAAGCTCCGCAGCGACAGGAGCGCCGCCCGGTCGCTCGAGGGGATCAGGCGCTGCTCCTCGTGATGGAGGATCGGGAACCAGAGCCCGCGCATGAAAGTCAGACAGAAGTAGAAGGCAAAGCCATCAATCGCGTGCGAGAGGCCTAGCCCCGCATAGCCCAGCGCGATGAGGCCGATGCAGACGAGGATCGTCGGCATGAGGCCGAGGGCGGCCCCGAATCGCGTGCTCGCGAACGAGCCCGCTGCGACGCTCAGGTTGGCCACCGCCCAGATCGGCCCGAGCCATTCGATCGGGACGCCGGCGTCGAGCGCGTAGATCTGGATCAGCCAGACGGGGATGAAGGACGACAGACTCAGCAGCACGGCGAGAACCAGGATCGCCCGCAACGGGCCCGCGCGAGTCGCGATCGCGAGGATCCCGCGCAGTCGCTCGCGCGGCGTCTTCTCGACGTGTGCCTCTCGCGGCGGATCTACGAGCGCGAAGGCGATCGCGGCGTTCGCGAGGGCCACGGCGATCTCGAGCACGAACGGAAGCCGCGTCCAGTAGGCGAAGAGGAGGCCGGCCACGAGTGCGGCACTCGCCTCGGCGATCTGGCCCGACATGTGGTGCCGCCCGGTCCAGCGCGCGAAGGCGGGCTCGCGGTCCGTCGCGCGCAGCGACTCGTAGAGCATCGCGAGATCGGCGCCCGAGACGAAGGAGATCGAGGCGGCGAGGATGAGCTCGGCGACGACGGTGTCCCAGAAGCCGGAGGCGAACGCGTAGAGGGACCAGCCGGCGACGGAGAAGGCCGAGGCGATCAACAGCGTCCGCCGGTAGCCGATCCGATCCGCGAGGTAGCCGGACGGGAACTCGAGGGCGGCGACGGCGGCCGCGAAGATCGCCTGCACGATCATGATCTGCGTCATGTCGAGGCCGAGGTCGTCGCGCCAGAAGAGCGTGAAGACGGCGACCGGGAAGAGCGCCATCGAGAGGGCATGATAGGCGCAGAGGAGGAGGGGGTTGCGGGTCAATGCTGGGAGATGCACTCGAAGCAGACGGAAATTTCGCCACCGGCACACAGCGTCCGTTCGCAGACGCCGAGAGGGCCAGTCGGCAACTGGCACTGCGCACCCGTCTCCGTGCAGATGGTCGACGGGGCTTCGGCTACGAGGTTCGCGTCGCAGGCGCTGAGCAGGAGGGCGGCGGCGCTCAGGACGAGGCGCACGGTCATTCTCCCTCGGTGCCCGCGAGCGATTCCAGGGCCAGGAGCGCCTCCTGCTCGACTTTCAGGTTCCCGACGCGAGCTGCGACGGTCGCCCCTCTTCGCAGCGCATCGGCGGCATTCTCCAGATCCCCCGCGACCTGATACATGTCGGCGAGGTTGAGGAGCTCGATCGGCAGGTTCGGATGGTTCGGGTCGTGGGTCTGCACGGCTTCGACGAGCCGAGACTGCAGCTTCGCGGCTTCTGCAGGCTTGTCCTGCTTGAGTCGAATGAGTGCCCGAGGTCCGTCGAGCATTGCCCGGACCACGTCGAGCGACGCCTTCTCGTCAGCGCCTGCGATCCTCTCGATGTCCGAGATCAAGCGCTCGGCACGCGCGATCGCGGACTCCGCTTCGGCCAGCTCGTCGGCACGGGCGGCCGCCCCCGCAAGTACGAGAAGAGGGGGCGCCTGAGCGAACGCATCGCCGTATTCATCGGCGAGCGAGACCGCGGAGCGCGCCTGCGAAAGCGCGAGCGGATAGTCGCCCAGCGCGGCGATCCGATTCGCGAGAACGACACGCGACGCCAGACCGCACGCGAATCCGTCGCGCCCCGGTCCGCATGCGGCGACGGCTGCATCGGCGAGCTCTTCGGCCTGCTCGGCCTTGCCCGCGGCCGCCGCGTCGACTGCCCGTTCGAGCGCCGCAGGGTCGGGCTCCTCGCGGTGGGGCGTCGAGGCGCAGCCCGCGATCCACAGGAGCCCAACCACGCACAAGGCGGATCTCATCGGCCCATTTCCTCCCATCGATTCCCCACCTGATCCCCGATCCAGCCGATCGGCCTCTTCGCGCGTCGCTACTTCGCCCTCATCGGATTCGCCCCCGCATGCGGAAAATGCGCCTTCATTCCGCCATCGACGACGAGCGTCTGCCCCGACATGAACGACGACATCTTCGACACGAGGAACACCAGCGGCCCGGCGATCTCGTCGGGATGTCCCCAGCGCGCGAGCGGCATACCATCCGCGCGCACGACCTCGTCGACATCCGTCACGCCCCGGGCCTCGAAGCCTGCCGCCGCGCGCGGCGTCAGGATGCAGTCAGGGGCAACCGCATTCGCGCGGATGCCGTAGCGGCCCCACTCGTCGGCCATCGAGCGGGTCAGTGCCATGAGGCCTGCCTTGGCGGCCCCGTAGGCGGCGTGGTTGGGCGCGCCGTAGAGACCGCTCACCGACGCCACCATCGCGATCCGCCCCGCGACCCCGTCCTTGATGAAATGCCGCGCGGCGGCTTGACCGACGAAGAGGTGGTGGTTCAGGTTGCGCTGGAGGTCGTGGTTCCAGGTGGCGAAGTCGTAGTCGAGCAGCAGGGACCAGGCGGCGAAACCCACGATGTTGACGACGACCTCGAGGCCACCTAACGCCGCGTAGGCGCCGTCGACGACGGCGGTCGCGCCCTTCGGATCGAGGACGTCGCCCCCGAGCGAGACGGCCTTGCCGCCCTCGGCGCGGATCTCGGCCGCGACCTTTTCGGCGCCCGCGGCATCGAGGTCGGCGACTGCGACCGAGGCGCCGACCCGGCCCAGCATCAGGGCGGTCGCGCGGCCGATGCCGGAGGCGCCGCCGATGACGAGGGAGGGGGTGCCGGCGAGGGCGAGGAGGTCGGGCATGTCTGGGCTCCCTGGATCTGGGGCGATGGAGTTCGATGGAATGCGATCGGACGTTTGTCCACACCGTGGGTTGGCACGGGCCATCACGGCCCGACGGCAGCAGGGTCGCGTCGCCGACCGATGGCCGCAACTGACGGCGCCGCGACCTGTGGGATAGCCTTCCCCGACATGGCCAGCCTCGGCGATATCGGGCAGTGGATCACCGAGAACGAGTCGCTCCTGAGCGGCATGGCCGCGATGATCGCGCTGGTGGGCGTCACGCTCTCGGTGCTCGGCATGGGAATGCGTCGCCTGATCGGGCGCCGCGGGTCGCCGCCGCATGCACAGCCCGCGCCCGTCCATCGCGAATCGCTCCCGGCGACGGCTCGGTCGTCGTCCGATGTTCCGCCCGCCTCCGCCGCGACCAGTGACCCCATCCTCGCCGTCCTCGCCTTCGACAACCAGTCGAGCGACCCCGAGATGCAGTTCTTCTCCGATGGTGTCAGCGAGGAGATCATCCAGCGACTCGCGCGCGGGGCGAAGCTCAAGGTCATCGGCCGGACCTCGAGCTTCCAATTTCGCGGGGAGCGGAAGGCCGAGGCGGCGCAGAGCCTCGACTGCTCCCACGTCCTCGACGGCTCCATCCGCCGCTCGGGGGAGCGGGTTCGCATCAGTGCGCAGCTGGTCGAGGCATCGTCGCGCACGACCTTGTGGTCGGATCGGTACGACCGCGGGCTCGAGGATCTCTTCGCCGTCCAGGACGAGATCTCCGAGAGCATCGCCGAGGCCCTCGATCGGACGTTCTCGAGCTTCTCGACCCGGGCGGTCGATCCCTCTGTCTATGATCTCTATCTGCGCGCTCAGCCCCGGTCCTACGCCCCGGACGAGTTGCGCACACACATCGGGCTGCTCGAGGTCGTGACCCAGCGCGCACCGCAATTCGCCGAGGCCTGGGGTCGGCTCGCCTATCTCCGGGCCTGGCTGCACTTCTATCAGCCCTTCGTCGACCGCCCGGCGAGTACCGCGCGGGTCGCCGAGGAAGCATCCCGCGCGCTCGCCCTCGACCCGGACAACACCGA
>JANMTD010000345.1:0-14005 GCA_031390075.1 Deltaproteobacteria bacterium
GGCGGCCGAGGGCCGCCTCGAGCTCGTCGGCGCAGGCCTCGAGCCGGCGCGCGTGGAGGTCGGAGAGCATGACCACCGCGCCCTCCTCGGCGCAGCGCCGCGCGCTCGCGAACCCGATCCCCGTCCCCGCCGCGGCCGTCACGAGCACGGTCTTCCCGGCGAGCAGGCGGCGGCTCTCGGGATGGCTTCCCGGGTGCCTCCCCAGGTGGGACGGGGGCCGCGCAGCGGGATCCGGCGCCGTCACGCGAGAAACCCGCCGTCGACGACCAGGACGTGGCCCGTCACATACGACGCCGCGTCGCTCACGAGGAAGCGCGCCGCCCGCGCGATTTCGACGGGCTCGGCGATCCGATTCATCGGGTTCTGCGCCGCCATCTCGGCGACGAAGCGCTCGCGCCGCTCGGCGTCGACGGGGAGGATCATGTCGGTGGCGGTCGACCCCGGCGTCAGTGCGTTGACGCGAATTCCGAGCGGGGTCCACTCCTTCGCGAGCGTCCGCGTCAGGTTCACGAGCGCCGCCTTGCTCGCGCAGTAGGCCCCGATGCCCGCCATCGGCGCCTGGGCGCCGGCCGCCGTGATGTTGAGGACGGTGCCCCGACCCGAGGCTTGAAGCAGCGGCTGCAGCGCCTGCGTGAGGAAGAGCGCCGACTTCACGTTCACCTGGAAGAGCTCGTCGAACTCCTCTTCCCTGAGCTTGGCGATCAGGTGCGGCCGGAGCACGGCGGCGTTGTTGACCAGGATGTCGAGTCGGCCGACCTCGCGCTGGACGCGTTCGGCGAGACGCAGCGCTGCGCCGGGCTCGCGCGCGTCGTAGCCCATGCCGAGGGCGTCGCCGCCCGCCGCCACGAGCTCGTCGGCGCTCGCCGCGGCCCGCGAGCCGTCGCGTCCGGTCACGAGGATCCGCGCGCCGGCCGCCGCGAATTCGCGGGCGATGGCGGCGCCGATCCCCCGCGTCCCCCCGGTCACGAGGGCGACGCAGTCGTCGAGGCGGAAGTGGGCAGCGGAGGGATCTTGCACGCGGGTCACTCTAGGAAATTCGCGCCGGGGTCGCGACCGAATTGGCGGCCATCTGTCGCGTCCCGTGCGGATGTTGCAACGTGGGGTGGCGAGCCCGGTCGCGCAAACGGGGAGACCTCGATGAGCACGACGCATGCCATGGCGATTCCGATCCCGAACGGCTGGTTCGCCGTCGCCGCCTCCGAGGAGATCGCGCCGGGCGAGGTCGCGATCCGGCATTATTTCGCCCAGGACCTCGTCGTCTTCCGCACCGAGAGCGGCGTCGTCTCGGTCTTCGATCCCTACTGCCCGCACCTCGGCGCGCATCTGGGCCACGGCGGGCGCGTCGAGGGCGAGCGCCTGCGCTGCCCCTTCCACGGCTGGGCCTTCGACGTCGAGGGGACGTGTCGCGAGATCGCGTACGCGAAGCGGATTCCGGAGAATGCCCGTGCGAAGCGTTGGCCGACCCTCGAGCGCTTCGGCTTCGTGTTCGTCTGGCGCGATCCGAGCGGCGCTGAGCCGTGGTTCGAGCTCGCCGAGGTCGCCGTGGTTCCGGAGGCCTCGAGCCCCGACTGGTCGACCCACCAGCGTTTCGATTGGACGATCGGTGCCCATGGCCAGGAGCTCGGGGAGAACGGCGTCGACCCCGCGCATTTCCGCTTCGTCCACGGCACGCTCAACGTCCCGATCATGGAGGCGAAGGAGGACGGCCCCTACCGCACCGCCTATCAGCCCATCGAGATGCGGACCCCGCGCGGCGACGTGACGGGCGCGATCGAGGCCCGCTCCTTCGGGATGGGCTTCTCGGCGACCCGCTTCACGGGCATCTGCGAAACCCTCGAGCTCGCCACGATGACGCCCGTCGACGCGAAGACCTCCCACGTCCGTTATGCGTTCACGCAGCCCCGCGTCGACGGCCAGGATCCCAAGGGTGGTGTCGCCGCGGCCATCATCCGCGACATCGTGAAGCAGACGAACGAGGACATTCCGATTTGGGAGAACAAGGTCTACCGCGACCGGCCGATCCTCTGCGAAGGCGACGGGCCGATCGCGCAGTACCGGCGCTGGTGTCAGCAGTTCTATCCGAAGGCCTAGGAGGACGCGAGATGGCCGACGACAACTCCGGGATCGTCTTTACGCACTGGGACAAGGCCGAACGCCTCGCGACCGCGGCGGGGGAGGCGGCCGCCTGGCGGCTCGGCTACGACGAGGATCCCGTGAAGCCGGGCTTCATGCACGTGCGCTGGGGGCCGAACGAAGGCGCCCCCGAGCACCGCCACAAGTCCTGGACCGCGAACGTCGTCATCCAGGGCCGGCTCAAGATCGGCGAAACCTGGTTCGAGGCGGGGGCGGTGGCCTTGATCGAGCCCAACGTCTGGTACGGGCCGCTGCTCGCCGGGCCGGAGGGCGCGGAGCTGATCGAGATCCACGCGACGATCGCGGGTCTCGAGCCCATCTGGCGCGACCTCGAGGATCCCGTCGTCAAGGCGATGCTCCGCTGGGATCGCGAGACGGGGAAGGGCAATTGGCGTTAGGCGATGGGGCTCTGAGCGCGTGTCGCATTTGATGGATCCCGCGGACGAGACGCCGCTTCCGGAATGTCTCCCCGAGCTGGAAGAGTACGCCCGGCGCGCGACGGGCCATTCGGATTTCGGGCCGGGCGAGTATCGCGACGGCCTCGCATGTCTGCTCGAAGCCTGCGAGAGGGAGTCGCGTCTGACGCCGGCCGGGCGCCTGACGATCAAGCAGCAGGTCTCGACGGGGCTGCAGGGACGGCTCGTCTCCGAAGCGGGCTTTCGCGAATTTCCCGAGTCCGCGTACGACCCCGTCGAGCGGCCGATCCTGATCGTCGGCATGCCGCGTACGGCCTCGACGACCCTCCAGCGCGTCCTGGCGCGGGATCCCGCGCTCCAGGGCCTCGAGATGTGGATCGCCGATGCGCCGAGGCCGCGACCGCCGCGGGGGTCGTGGCCCTCGATTCCCGCCTTCGTCGAGTGCGACGCGCGCACGCGGGCGATCTACGCCGCGAGCCCCGAGATGCGCGCGATCCACGACATGGACGCCGACGAGTGGGACGAGTGCTGGCACCTGCTGCGCCAGAGCTTCGGGAGCGTCCACTTCGAGTGCAGCTTCCGGGTGCCGAGCTACTCGCGCTGGTGGGCCGGATGTGACATGGCGCCGCACTATCGCCGCTATCGCCGCAACCTCCAGCTGATCGGCGCGCACGAGCCCGGCAAGCGCTGGCTCGTCAAGGACGCGACCCACATGTTCCATCTCGACCGCTTCCTCGAGGTCTTTCCCGACGCCTGCGTGGTCACGACGATGCGGGATCCGAGGAAGATGATCCCGTCGGTCGCGAGTCTGGCGGCGACGATGATGCGCCCGGCGGTTTCCGACTTCGATCCCCGCGAGCACGGGCGGGCGCAGCTCGAGCTCTGGGTCCGCGGGCTGCGCCGGATCGACGAGGTCTGCTCGGGCCTGCCGCGCGAGCGTTTCTACCGGATGCAGTTCGACGACTTCCAGACCGATCCCGTGCTCGAGGTCCGGCGGATCTACGAGCGTTTCGGGATCGAGCTATCGCGGGACGCCGACGCGGCGATGCGGGGATGGGTCGCAGAGAACCGCAAGGGAAGGCACGGCGCGCACGCCTACTCGGCGCAGGAGTACGGGCTCTCGGAGGAGGAGATCGGGCGGGCGTTCGAGGGCTGAATTCGCGCGTCGCGCTCCGATCGCGAGCGGCTCTCGATGCTGCTCGCGATGCGGCGCCGGTCCGCTCCCACGATCGTCGCGCCAGGTCTCATCGGCGCCGGCGCGCGGCCCCCGCGAGTCCGAGGACGCCCGTGACGAGCGCCATGATCGGTCCCGGCTCCGGCACCTGCAGCGCATCCATGTCCGCCGGTCCCCAGTCCGCATCCGCGTTCGAGCCGTCGAACTCCATGCTCCAGACTCCGCCGACGTTGCGGAGGATGTCCTCGTCCTGGAAGGTGATGGCGCCGACCGTGCCCGCCGTGTCGAAGGAGACGAGGTAGCCGCCGCCCACGAGAGCCTGGGCGCCGTCGACGTCGAGGGCGCGGTCGATGCCGAAGGCCGAGCCGTCGAAGACCATCGTGTAGGTCGAACCGATCACCTTGACGAGGTCCTCGTCCGCCGCGGTGATGCCGCCGGGGAGGCTCACGTCCGTGTCGAACGAGAGGACGAGTCCGTTGCTGAATCCGATCGCGTCGACCTGCACGCCGCTCGGGATGCCCCGGACGGAGCCGTCGAAGAGGATCGCGTGGCTCGCGCCGTTCCAGGACACGACATCGCCGGGCGTCGCGACGACGCCTCCGCTGAGCGAGGCCGTCGTATCCAGCGAGAAGAGAAACGTCCCTGCGCCCGCATCCGCGTAACCCGTGACGTCCGCCGAATCGGGGATCACCCCGAGATTCTGGAGCGCGACGATGCCGAGCTGGTTGTCGGCGGCGACGGCGTGGTCGCTCGTCACGACGTTGGCGGCGCCGAGCTGGATCGTCACGTCGGGGGAGGCCGCGACCACGGATTGGGCGAGCGCCGCGGACGGAACCACAAGGAGAAGGAAGCTGGCCAGACCGATTCGATCGAGCATGGTGGGAACTCCTCCGGTTGGAATGCGAGATTGAGTCAAGGCGGCGTGACCTCAGGGAGCATGACAGAAACAGGCGTCACGGGCACGCGATCGCCCCATCGCAGAGGTTGTTGCCCAGGCTCAGGCCCGGTCCCGAGACCGTGCCGCCCGCATTGTTCTGGATCACGTTCTCGCGGTAGCCGGAACCCAGGGCCGGTACCGCGATCCCGAAGCCGGTATTCTGGAAAATGGCGTTGCCATGGATCAGACTGCCCAGGCCGACGGCGATCCCCGTGAGGCCGTTCGAGTAGACGCTGTTCCCAGAGATCGCGGCCCCGCTGGTGGCCGAGATCCCCGTCCCCGTGTTGTCTCGGACGGCGTTGTCCGAAATCCTCGCGCCGTTTCCGCTGCTGATGCCGGTCGCGCCGTTGCTCGTCACACTGTTTCCCGAGATCACGGCATTCGTGCCCGCAGTGATGCCATTGAATGCATTCTCGAGGACTGCATTCCGCGAAGCGAACCCCGAGAGGCCGATGCTGATTCCAACCCCTCCGTTTCTTTGGACGACGTTGCGATCGACGGTCGAACCCGGCCCCGCGCTGATCCCCGTTCCATCGTTCCAGCGCACGCGCACGCCGATCACCTCTGCCTATTCTCCCAGGCTGATGCCGGTCGAGCCCATTCCGGAGATCGCGCCGTTCTTGACCGAAGAGCCGCGACGCGTACTCACGTTGTAGAACACGCCGCGTCCCGTGCCCGTGTCCGGTACGCAGGCGAGCGGTGTGCCCGCACAGGTGACGGGCCCTTGGATGGCGTGACCGTTCAGGTCGATGCTGACGTCGTCTGCGTTGATCTGGATCCCATCCGTGTTCTCGTTCGGGATGGCGAGATTGCTCGTGAGGCGATAGCTGCCGCTCGCGGCGATCGTCACGGGCAGGCCTGCCGAGTCGCCCGCAAAACATCCGGTCTGGATGGCACAGGTCTGATTGATCTCGAGGACGCCGTCTCTGGCCTGGGCCGGACGGACCACCCCACCCGAGATTCCGGCAGCCGACACGATCCCGATGCCGAGCTTCCAGGCTCGCCTGGCGCGCGCGGTCCGATTTCGTTTTGATCGCATGGAGTCTCCCGAGTTGGACCATTCTCCGCCGGGCCGCCTGCGAAAGTCAACGGCAAGTCGTGCGCAGACGCCCGGATGGATTTCGATGTGGGTGGCCGGGCGAGCCGGAGTGGGGTCGTCGGCGACGGAAAGTCGCTCCGGCCAATCCGGTCGGTGAGGGGTCCCGCGCCCGCGACTCGTGGCGCTCGTCGGATAGACAACCCGCACGATTGTCTATAGCGTCTATCTAATGGCAGCCCCGCACTGGAAGGCCGACCCGCGCCACGGGACCTACGACGCGATCCGCACGCAGATCGTGCAGGCGGCCCAGCGGCTGCTGATCGTCGAGGCGCGGCCGCGGTTGCACATGGGCGAGGTGGCCGAGGTCTCGGGCCTGTCGCGGGCCACGATCTACCGTTATTTCGGCGACAAGGAAGAGCTCGTCGCTGCGGTCTACGTCAGCAGCGTCGAATCGCTCGCGGAGGAGTTCCGGCGCGCGATCCGGCGCTTCGACGATCCCGCCGAGCAGCTCGTCGAGGGGCTGCTCACGATGGTGGCCTACGTCCGCGGTCATTCGACGATTCGCAGCGAGTTCATGCCCGGGGCCCACGACGAGCGCATGCGCGACATGTCGCTGCGCTCCCGCGGCGAGATGGCGCGGGCGCTCGTCAAGCCGATCCTCGACGTGCTGCCCCTCGAGTTCGAGGACGACGAGCACGAGCGGCGTGTGGCGCTCTGGCTGCGTTCGATCTTGATCTCCCTCGCGGTCGGCGCGCTCTCCGAGATCGACTCGGAGGACGAGACGCGCCGGTTGCTGCGGCAGTTCGTCGTGCCCTCGCTCGCGCTCGCCGCGGGCGGAGAGCGACAAGTTGCGCGACGCGGCGCGGCGAGGAAGAGGTCGCGATGACGTCGCCGAAGCGCAATCTCCGGGTCTCGAGCTTCGTCGTCGGCATTCTCCTGCTGCTCGGCTGTCGCGACGCCCCGGTCGAGCCCGGTCCGATCGCGATGCGCCGGATCACCGCCGATCAGTACCGCCAGACGATCGCCGACGTCTTCGCCCCCGAGATCAAGGTCACAGGCCGCTTCGAGCCCGACTCCCGCCGCAATGGCCTGCTCGCCGTCGGCACCGCCTGGGTCAGCATCACACCCGCCGGCTTCGAGCAGTACGACGCGATGGCGCGGCGGATCGCAGAGCAGGTCCTCGATCCCGAGCAGCGGCGGCGCTTCGCACCCTGCCTACCCGCGAATCCCGCGGCGCCCGACGCGAAATGCGCGGCTGCCTTCGTGCGCAAGTACGGGCTTCGCCTGCTGCGGCGCCCGCTCGGCGAAGACGAGGTCGCGAGTCGTGTCGCCCTCGCGGCGGAGGCGACGAAACAGACGGGCGATTTCTATGCGGGCCTGCGGGTCGTGCTCGCGAGCCTGCTCGTCTCGCCTGAATTCCTCTTCCGCGTCGAACGGGCGGTCGCGGACCCCGGCCATCCGGAGGTCCTGCGGCTGACCGATTTCAGTCTGGCCTCGCGCCTCAGTCATTTCCTCTGGAACACGACGCCCGACGAGGCGCTGCTGCTCGCGGCCGAACGCAGCGAGCTCGCGACCGACGCGGGGCTCGCTCGGGAGATCGACCGGTTGCTCGCTTCGCCGCGGCTGGAGGCCGGGGTGCGCGCCTACTTCTCAGATCTTCTGGAATTCGACGCCCTCGAAGATGTCAGCAAGGACACCCTTGTCTACCCGCACTTCAGTCGCCAGATCCTGGAGGACGCCCGGGAGCAGACCCTGCGCGTCGTGGCCGACCATCTCGTGACGCGTCGGGCCGACTACCGCGAGCTCTTCACGACGCGCAACAGCTTCATGACCCGAAACCTCGGCCTCGTCTACGGCGTCCCCGTGCGCGCGCGAGAGGGCTTCGAGGCGACGTCGTTTGCCGCGGACAGCCCTCGCGTCGGCATCCAGTCGCACGTCAGCGTGCTCGCACTCCACGCCCACCCCGGCCGCAGCTCGCCGACCTTGCGCGGCATCTTCGTGCGCGAAGCCCTGTTGTGCACCGAGATTCCCGCGGCCCCCGCCAACGTCGACTTCACCGTCGTCCAGGACGTCGCGAATCCCGACCTGAAGACCGCCCGCGAGCGCCTCGAGGCCCATCGCACCGAGGCCGCCTGCGAGAGCTGCCATCGCCTCGTCGATCCCGTCGGCCTGGCCCTCGAGCCCTTCGACGGCTCGGGCATGTTTCGCGCGACGGAGAACGGCGTAGCGATCGACGCCCGGGGCGAGCTCGACGGCAAAGAAGTCGTGGGACCGGCCGCCCTCGGCGAGGCGCTCCGCGACAGCGAGGCGGCGGCGGATTGTGCCGTGCTCGGGCTCTTTCGTTATGCGTTTGGGCGCGAGCCCGAGCTCGGCGAGCGGGCGTTCGTGCGCGCGCTCGAAGGGCGCTTCGAAGACTCGGGGTACCGCTTCTCCGATCTGATGCGGGAGATCGCGACGAGCGAGGCGTTCCGCACGACCTCGGGTCCCCGGGAGGCCCCGGCCGCGGCGCCGGCCGCCGGAAAGGAGATCGGTTGACGAGTCGGCGCACGTTCCTGCGTGGGAGCCTCGGCGGTGTCGCGATGGCGCTCAACCTGCCGCTGCTCGATCTCTTCCTCGACGACGCGGGGACGGCTTTCGCTTCTGGCGCACCGCTCCCTGTCCGATTCGGGACCTGGTTCTGGGGCTGCGGAATGAATCCCCAGCGCTGGATTCCGTCCGCGTTGGGAAAGGACTGGCCCTCGACTCCCGAGCTCGCCCCGGTCGAGTTGGTCCGGCAGCACCTCAACATCCTCTCGGGCTTCAACGTCGTCCTCGACGGGGCCGCCAACCATCCGCATATCAGCGGTGTGATCGGCATGCTGACCGGGGGCGTGCCGCCGAAGCCCGAGGACGTGCCGGCGCCGAGCCTCGACGTGCTGATCGCCGACGCGATCGGCAACGGGACGCGTTTCCGCTCCCTCGAGTTCGCCGCGACCGGAAGCCCGCGCCACAGCTACAGCCTGCGCGACGCCGCCTCGAGGAATCCGAGCGAGGTCTCGCCGCTGGCCCTCTACCAGCGCGTCTTCGGCAGCGGCTTCAGCGATCCGAATGCCGCGGTCTTCGCGCCGGATCCCGAGGTGTTGCTCCGCAAGAGCGCCATCTCGGCGGTCGGCGAAGACCTGAAACGCCTCGAGCGCGAGCTCGGCAGCCACGACCGCCAGCGCCTCGACGCCTATCTGACCTCGCTCCGCCAGCTGGAGCACCAGCTCGCGCTCCAGCTCGAAGCGCCCCCGCCGCTCGCTGCGTGTCGGATTCCGGACGCCCCCGCGCCGACCGAGATCAGCGCCGACGTCGACCGGGCCCTCGACAACCACGCGCTGATGGCCGACATCTTGGCGTTGGCGCTCGCCTGTGATCAGACGCGGGTCTTCAACGTCGTCTTCTCCTACGGCGCGTCGAACCTCCAGAAAGCGGGCAACACGACGGGCCACCACCAGCTGACCCATGAAGAGCTCGTCGATGCGAAGCTCGGCTACCAGCCGGAGGCGACCTTCTTCGTCGACCGCAGCATGGAGGCGTGGGCGAGCTTCGTCGCGAAGCTCGCCGCGGTCGAGGAGGGCGACGGGACGCTCCTCGACCACTGCCTCGTGATGGCCCATTCCGAGACCTCCTTCGCGAAGGCCCACGACGTGACCGGACTGCCGGTGATGACGGCGGGCCGGGCCGGCGGCCGGGTCGCGACAGGCCGACACATCACGGGGTCGAACGATTCGGCGACGCGGATCGGGCTCACGATGCAGCAGCTGATGGGGCTGCCGGTCGAGCGCTGGGGGATGGGGGCGATGGAGACGGGCTCCTCCGTCAGCGAGCTCTTCTCGTGAGGGGGCGTCTCTTGAGGGGGCGACTCCTGATGGCGCGGCGGAGCGACCGCGCGGGATGGCTCGTGTGCGCGGGCGCGGTGGTCTGTGCGCTCGGATGCAGTGGCGACGCGGATTCCTCGGATCCGGACCGCACGGCGTCGCGCTCGGGCCAGACCCTCGGCTTCGTGCTCGTCGACTTCAGCTTCGAGCAGCCGGAGACGTCGCCGAGCGCGTGTCCGGAGGGCTTCAATCTCGACGAGCGCGATCTCTACGCGCAACGGCTCGCCGAGCGGGATCCCAAGGCCGCGGCTGCGGTGCTCCCGGGGTTCGATTTCATCAAGGCCGACTGGGCGAAGGGTGGCCCCGACGAGTGCAAGGAGCCTTCGAAATTCGACCCCGAGCCGCATCACCTCGTCGCGGGGCTGAAGGTCGCGCCCGGCTTCGATCTCGACGGCATCGCTTCGACGAACGAGGTGCCGGGCGCGAATGCCTGTGCCCACCCGGATCTCTCCGGTCCGGGCGGCGAGGTCGGCATCGACAACCAGCTCTGGCGCGCCGTCGGCTGCATCAAGGGATATCAACGGGGCAATACGATCGACGAGTTCGCGATCGCGAACATCCGCGAAGGTCAGCGCACGATCGTCGTGCGCCTCTCGGGGATCGACGACCCCGTGAACGACGACGAGATCGAGGTCGCCTTCTTCTCGAGCTCCGATCCGATCCCCGTCGACGCGGCCGGCGCGATGATGGAAGGCGCGAGCCTCTCGATCAGCGCCGATCCGCGCCACCGCAATGTCACGCAGGGCCGCCTCGTGAACGGCGTCGTCCTGGCCGGGCCCTTCGATCTGCGCCTCGACTTCAAGGGCCAGTTCCTGGCCGCCGAGTACGCGCTCCGGGACGCGCGCGTCCGCCTCGAGCTGCTGCCGGAGGGTCGGCTGCGGGGGCTCGTCGGAGGCTACTGGGACATCGAGCAGTTCTACGACATCTATGCGCGCCAGGCGACGCGGCAGGGCGCCTTCACGGTGGGCTTCCGCTGTCCGGGGATGTACGGTGCGGTCGAGCGGCTCGCGGACGCGTATCCGGATCCCGTGACCGGGGCGTGTACGGCGATCTCGACCGCCTTCCGGCTGTCCGGAATCCCGGCGTTCGTGATCGAGCCCGACACCGAGCTGGGGGCCGAGCTCGCGCCCGGGCCCGCGAGCTGAACTCGAATCGAATTGCCCCGGGAGAATCGACGATGCCGCCGACCCGCGAAGACCTCCGCCGCGCCTTCGAGCGCCACCTCGAGTGCTGGAACAAGCCCGACCGCGAGGGCTGGATCGCTCTCTTTGATCCTCAGGTCCAATTCGACGACCCCGTCGGGGTCCCGACCAAGCACGGCCTCGAGGCGGCGGCCCGCCAATGGGACTCGTCCTTCGTCGACGGCCAGCGCTGGCAGCTCCACCACCGCCTGATCTACTACCGGGGGCGCGACATCGCCTGCGTCGTCCAGAACTCCGGTCGGATCGGCGACAAGCGCTTCGAATTCGAGACGATCGAGGTCTGGACGCTCGGGGACGACGGCCGATTCGTTCGCGTGCGCGGCTACTACGATCCGCCGGCCGAGGTGGACCCGTATTTCCAGATGCCGTCCTGAGACTTATGCTCGGGGGCCTTCCGAAACGCGCGACCCCGGTCCGCGTTTTCGGTGGGGAGCCCCGAATCCAGAAGCCGAGCCACCGGGAGGTCGCAGTTGGAACCCGTTCGATACGAAGCGCCGAATAACGTCGAGGCAGCAGTGCGACTGCTGGCCGCGGAGCCGGGGGCGAAGGTGCTGTCCGGCGGCACGGATCTGATCGTGCAGATGCGGCTCATGAACCGCGTGCCGAGCGTGTTCATCGACGTGAAGCGGATTCCGCGGCTGAAGGCGCTGGTGCTCGATGCGGAGGGCCTGCGTGCCGGGGCGGCCGTGCCCGCGGCGACGATCTATTCGAACGAGTCGATCCGCAAGCTCTGGCCGGGGCTCGCCGAGGCGACGGACCTGATCGGCTCGAGCCAGATCCAGGGTCGTGCGACCTGGGCCGGGAACCTCTGCAACGCTTCGCCGGCGGCGGACTCGGTGCCGGCGCTGATCGCGTGCGGCGCGACGGTCATCATCGCGGGGCCGAAGGGTGAGCGCCGCGTGGCGATCGAGAAGATCATTACGGGACCGGGCAAGACGTCCCTCGCGCCGGGCGAGTTCATCGTCGAGTTCGAGATCCCGACGCCTGCGGCGAAGTCGTCGGACGCCTACCAGCGCCTGATCCCGCGCAGCGAGATGGACATCGCCGTGGTCGGCGTGGCCGTCGCGCTGACCGTCGATGCGGGGGGCGTCGTGAAGGCGGCGCGGGTCGTGCTCGGGGCGGTGGCGCCGACGGCGATCCTCGTCCCGGAGGCGGCGGCAGCCCTCATCGGGTCGAAGCTCGAGGAGGGGGCGCTCGAGCGGGCGGGGCAGGCGGCAAGCGCTGCAGCACGGCCGATCGACGATCGCCGGGGCACGGTCGACTACCGCAAGAAGATCTCCGCGGTGCTGACGAAGCGCGTCGCGAAGATCGCTTATGAACGCGCGCGGACGCGCTGAGTCGGACATCAGAGCAAAGTCGGGGAGAGCGATTCCAGTGGCAAAGATCCAGGTCCAGACGACGATCAACGGCGAAGTGGCCGATTTCCTCTGCGATGGTCAGCAATCGCTGCTCGCGGCGCTGCGTGACGAGCTCGGGTTGACGGGAACCAAGGAGGGTTGCTCGACGGGCGATTGTGGCGCCTGCTCGATCACCCTCGACGGGCAGCTGGTGCCGGCGTGTCTCGTGCTCGCGGCCGAGGCGCAGGGGGCCGAGATCGGGACGGTGGAGGGCGTGTCCCAGGGAACCGGGCTGCATCCGATCCAGCAGAAATTCCTCGAGCACGCGGCGCTGCAATGCGGCGTCTGTACGCCGGGCCTGATCGTGGCGACCCGCGCGCTGCTGCTCAAGAACCCGAATCCGACGGAAGCGGAAGCGCGCTACTACCTGGCCGGCAATCTCTGCCGCTGCACGGGTTACGACAAGATCATCAAGGCGGTGCTCGACGCCGCTTCGTCGATGCGAGGAGAATCAGCATGAGCGCAAAAATGAACGTCGATAATAGCGGCCAAGCCGAGCGCAAGTTCAAGGTCGTCGGAACCCGTCCCATCCGCCACGATGGTCTCGACAAGGTGACCGGCCGCGCCAACTACGGCGCCGATCTGTCGCTGCCGGGCATGCTGCACGGTGTGGTCCTCCGCAGCCCCCACGCCCACGCGCGCATCAAGAAGATCGACGTGAGCAAGGCGCTGGCGATGCCCGGGGTCACGGCGATCGTGACCGGCGCCGACTTCCCGGAGATCGGAAGCGGCGGGATGGCGGCCGGCGAGAGCCACATCGATCCGAAGGATCTGCAGGCGAACTGCCTGGCCCGGGGCAAGGCCCTGTATCACGGTCATGCGATCGCGGCCGTCGCCGCATCGACGGTCGATCAGGCCCGCGAAGCGTGCACGATGATCGCGGTCGACTACGAAGTCCTCGAGCCCGTGATGAGCCTCGAACGCGCACTCGCCAAGGGCGCGCCGATCCTGCACGAGGGCCGCAAGGCCGTCGGTGTGCCGCCGCTGCCCGAGGGCGACACGAACATCATGATGCGGCTCGCGAATGCCCGGGGCGACGTCGACGCCGGCTTCAAGAGCGCGGATGTCGTCGTCGAGGGCTGGTACGAAGCGAGCATGGCCCACCAGGGCTACATCGAGCCGCACGCCACCGTCGTGACGACCCGCGAGAACGGGCAGGCCGACGTCTGGTGCTCGACCCAGGGCCAGTTCGCGGTCAAGTCGATGCTGTCGGTCACGCTGCAGATCGATCCGAACCTGATCCGTGTGACGCCCTCCGAAATCGGCGGCGGCTTCGGCGGCAAGACGACGATCTACCTCGAGCCGGTCGCGTTGCTGCTCTCGCGCAAGTCGCGGCGGCCGGTCAAGATGGTGATGAGCCGGGAAGAGGTGTTCCGGGCGACGGGTCCGACCTCCGGGACGCGCATCTGGGCGAAGATCGGGGCGAAGAAGGACGGGACGTTCGTCGCGGCGGATACGCGCATGGAGTTCGAGGCCGGCGGCTTCGCGGGCTCGCCGATGGGCGCGGCCACGATGACGGTCTTCGCGTCCTACAACTTCCCGAACTTCCGGCTCGAAGGGCTCGACATCGTGCTCAACAAGCCGAAGGTCGCAGCCTACCGGGCGCCCGGCGCGCCCAACGCGGCGTACGCGATCGAATCGGTGATCGACGAGCTGGCCCAGAAGCTCGGCATGGATCCGATCGAGCTGCGGCTGAAGAACGCCGTGAAGGAAGGCGATACGGCGTCCTACGGGCCCAAGTTCGACCGCATCGGCTTCATCGAATGTCTCCAGGCCGCGAAGAACCATCCGCACTACAAGGCCCCGCT
>JANMTD010000363.1:0-7867 GCA_031390075.1 Deltaproteobacteria bacterium
GCCGACGATGTTGACGAGGCCGCTCGTCGCGAACTCGCCGACCAGGCGGCCCGTCGTCTCGGGCTCCTCGTCGTACTCGCCGAAGGCGTTCGGCAGCCCGGCGTTCGGGTAGCTCGAGACATGGCAGTTCGCGATGCGCGAGAGCTCTGCGACGTGGGGCCGCATCTCGACGGCTCCGAGAGAACAGTTCACGCCGACCGAGAGGGGATTCGCGTGGGCGACGGAGCGCCAGAAGGCGTCGATCGTCTGACCCGAGAGGGTACGTGCGCTCGCGTCGGTGATCGCGACGGAGATCATGATCGGCAGGCGCAGTCCGCGGGCTTCGAAGACTTCGTCGATCGCGACGAGGGCGGCCTTGGCATTCAGGGTGTCGAAGATCGTCTCGACGAGCAGGACGTCGACGTCGCCGTCGATCAGCGCCTCGACCTGATCGCGATAGGCGAGCCGGAGCTCGTCGAAGGTGATGCTCCGCGCCGCCGGATCGTTCACATCCGGGGAGATCGAGAGCGTCTTCGGCGTCGGGCCGAGCGCGCCGGCCACGAAGCGGGGCTTCGCGGGATTCTTCGCCGTCCACGCGTCCGCCGACTCGCGGGCGATCCGAGCGGAGGCGAGGTTCAGGTCGCGCACGCTGCTCTCGAGGCCGTAGTCCGCCTGCGAGATCGCGTTCGAGCCGAAGGTATTCGTCTCGGCGATGTCGGCGCCGGCCTCGAAGTAGAGGTCGTGGATCTCGCGGATCACGTCGGGGCGGGTCAGGCAGAGGAGCTCGTTGTCGCCCTTCAGGTCGCTCGGGTGGTCGGCAAAGCGCTCGCCCCGGAAATCCGCCTCGGTCAGTCCGTAGCCCTGGATCATCGACCCCATCGCCCCGTCGAGGACGAGGACCCGCTCCCGCAGCAGGCGGTGCAGGGTCGCGAGGCGCTCCGATCGGGCTGGGCGGGTCGTCATGGGGGCTCCGTGGTTGGCGGCCGAGGTTATCATCCCTATATCTGCATATCCAGATATTCAACTTGAGTGGGTTGCGACTGCCGGGTCGGTGATCAAGCTTCGCGCCGCGAATCCCCACGATAGGAGCCGATCGATGGAAACCCACGCCTTCCAGGCCGAGACCCAAAAGCTGCTCGGCCTGATGATCCACTCGCTCTACTCGAACAAGGAGGTCTTTCTCCGGGAGCTGATCTCGAATGCCTCGGATGCCCTCGACCGACGCCGCTTCGAAGGTCTGCGGAGCCCGGCTCTCCAGGCCGAGGCCGAGCTCGCGATCGAGCTCGTCGCCGACCGCGCGGCCCGGACCCTCAGCCTCTCGGACAACGGCATCGGGATGTCCCGAGCCGAGCTGATCGAGCACCTCGGGACGATCGCTCGCTCGGGCACCCTCGAGTTCCTGAAGCGGACCCAGGACGGCGGCGATGCGGCGCCCGACCTGATCGGGCAATTCGGTGTCGGCTTCTACGCGAGCTTCATGGTCGCCGACGAGGTCGAGGTCGTGAGCCGCAAGGCGGGCGAGGAGACGGCGACCCGCTGGATCTCGAAGGGCGATGGTGTTTACGGCCTCGAGGACGCGACGCGGGAGACGGTGGGCACGACGATCCGGCTCCATCTCAAGGCCGTCGACGGCGAGGCGGGAATCGCCGATTTCTGCGACGAGTGGGTCCTGCGCCAGGTCGTCCGGAAGTACTCGGACTTCGTCGCCTATCCGATCCGGCTCACGCTTCTCGAAGCCGCGACCGACACCGAGACGCCGACCGCGCGAACCCTCGACGCCCCCCTCAATTCGATGAAGGCGATCTGGACGCGCCCCGAGAACGAGACCCCGGCGAGCGAGCTCGACGAGTTCTACAAGCACATCACCCACGATCCCCTCGCCCCGGTGCTGCACGTCAGCGCGAAGCTCGAGGGCACCTTCGAGGCCCGCGCGCTGCTCTTCGTTCCCGCCCGCGCGCCCTACGACCTCTACCACCGCGAGCGACTCCACAACGGCGTCCAGCTCTACGTGCGCCGCGTCTTCATCATGGACGAGTGCCGCGAGCTGCTGCCCGACTGGCTGCGCTTCGTGCGCGGAGTCGTCGATGCCGAGGATCTCTCCCTCAACGTCTCGCGGGAGATGCTGCAGCAGGACCGCCAGATCCAGGCGATCCGCAAGCATCTCGTCAAGAAGGTGGTCGAGCGACTGAAGAAGCTGCTGCAGGACGATCGCGAGGCGTACGAGCAGTTCTGGCTGCAATTCGGGCCGGTGGTGAAGGAGGGGCTGCTCGACCTCGGCGACGACCGCGAGCGGATCTTCGACCTTGTGCTGGCCCCGTCCTCCGCCCACGAGACGAAGCTCGTCTCCCTCGCCGAGTACATCGAGCGAATGCCGGCCCACCAGGACGCGATCTACTTCATCGCGGGTCCGAAGCTCGACGTCCTGCGCCGTTCGCCCCATCTCGAGGCGTTCAAGGAGAAGGGCGTCGAGGTGCTCTTTCTCGTCGATCCCGTCGACGAGGTCTGGGTCGGGCAGGGGCCGGTCCAGTACAAGGAGAAGCCGTGGAAGAGCATCGGCCACGGTGAGGTCGAGCTCGGATCCGACGACGAGAAGGAGAAGCGGAAGGAGGAGCTCGAAAAGCGCGAAGCCGATCTCTCCGATCTCCTGCAGGCCCTGCGCTCCGCGATCGAGGAGGACGTGAAGGAGATTCGCCTCTCGAGTCGGCTCAAGGCCTCCGCCGCCTGCCTCGTCCTCGAGGAGGGGGATCTCTCGCCGGCACTCGAGGCGATGTTGCGTCAGGCGGGGCAGACGATCCCCGAGCGAAAGCCGATCCTCGAGCTGAATCCGGCGCATCCCGTGATCGAGCGGCTCTCGGCGCGCTTTGCGAAGGACCCGGCCGATCCGCGCATTGCCGAGTCGGCGCGTCTGCTATTCGGTCAGGCGGTGCTGGCCGAAGGCGGCCAGCTCGAGGATCCGAGCGGGTTCGCCGAGCTCGTCAACCAGCTGATGGCACGGACGCTCTGAGATGAACGAGCACGGGCAGGCGATCGGGCTGCCGGTTCCCGATTGGCGCGGCGCGAAGCCGCCCGAGCGCGAGGCGATGCAGGGGACGCACTGCCGCCTCGAGCCCCTCGCTGCGGACCGCCACGCAGCGGCCCTCTTTCGCGCCTACGCCGCGGATGCCAGGGGCCGCAACTGGACGTACCTGCCGTACGGGCCTTTCTCGACGCTCGCCGAATATCAGGGCTTTCTCGCCGAGAGGCAGGCGTCGCGAGACGAGTGCTTCTTCGCGATCGTCGATCCGAAGAGCGATCAGCCGGTCGGTGTCTCGGCCTATCTGCGGATCTCGCCGCAGACGGGCTCGATCGAGGTCGGTCACTTGTCCTATTCACCAGCGCTGCAGCGAACGGCCGCCTCGACCGAGGCGATGTTCCTGATGATGAAGCGTGTCTTCGACGACTGGGGTTACCGCCGCTACGAGTGGAAATGCGACGCCTTGAACGCGCCGTCCCGGGCGGCTGCCATGCGCCTCGGTTTCCGCTTCGAGGGCGTCTTCCGCAAGCTGATGGTCGTGAAGGGACGTAATCGCGATACCGCCTGGTTCTCGATCGTCGACGACGAGTGGCCCGGAATCCGCGCGGCCTTCGAGGCTTGGCTCGCGCCGTCTAACTTCGACGGGGACGGCCGCCAACGCCGCCGGCTCGAGGAGCTCATGCCGGCGTCGGCGGGCGAACCGATCGTCGTGTCCGCGCCGGCCTGACGACCGGCCGGCATTCGCTACCGCATTCGCCAGCGCTGACTAACGCGATCGGTAGGCCTCGCGGCGCTCGAGAAGCGGATCGAGCGCCCGGCGGAAGCCTTCGAGATTCTCGTAGCGCGCCCCCTGGATGAACTCGCTCACGCCGAGGGACTCGAGCCGCGCGAGTCGAGAAAGCTCCTCGTCCCGCGTTCCCCGCCCGAGTCCACCGAAGACCGCGACCTCCGGCCGTCCGCGCCCCGCCGCCTCGAAGCGCCCGGCGAGCTCGAGGATCGGCTCGCGCAGACGATCCGGGTCGTCGGTCATCGGAAGCCAGCCGTCTCCGAAGCGCGCCGCCCGCGCGAGGGCGTGGGGCGCGGCGCCGCCGATCCAGATGCGCGGCCGCTTCGGATTCGGTCGAAAGAGAAAGGGCTGACCATTCGAAACCGCGGCGTCGTCCGGGGCGTCGAACGCAGCGCGGAGAAATTCCAGGATCTCGTCGCTGATGCGCCCCCGGTCGCGAAGCAGGGCGCCCACCGCGCGGAACTCGGCCGCCATCCAGCCCGCGCCGACACCGAGCTCGAGCCGCCCGCCGGAGAGCTCCTGGATCGTCGCGATCGCCTTCGCGGTCGGGAGTGCCGGTCGATAGGGCAGGATCAGCACCGCGGTGCCGAGGTGGATCCGCGAGGTCGCAGCGGCGAGCCAGGCGAGCGTCGCGAGCGGATCGAGGTAGCGGCCCCCCGAGCCATCCGCGTCGTCGGGCGGGATCGCGATGTGATCGGGAATCCAGAGCGTGTCGAGCGCGGCCGACTCCGCGAGCAGAGCGCTCTCGCGCAGGACCGCGCCGGTCGCCGCCGTTCCCATCGTCCGAAGCGCGATTCCGAAACGCATGACTCGCGGTCCTCACTGTCTCTGTCGGTGTACGCTGCGCGTGGACGTTCTTCGAAGGCCTGCGTTACTGTACGCCGGCCGCGAGCACCGTGTGGTCGACTGTCTGGGATCAGCGCGGAGAACGACTCCGAGTCGGAGGATCGACCCTGGAAAGCCTCGCCGAAGCATCCCCCCGCGAAGCGTCTTCGCGCCCCTCGGATGCCCCCTCTGTCGCCACCGGAACCGTCGCCACCGGAACCGTCGTCTCTCCCGACGCCTTCATCGAGCTGCGCGACATCCGCCTCGCCTTCGGCAAGCGCGAGGTATTCGATGGAATGTCGTGCCGGATGCGCAAGGGCGAGATCCATCTGCTCCTCGGCGGCAGTGGAACCGGCAAGAGCACGCTCCTGCGCATGGTCGGCGGTCTTCAGCGACCGGACTCCGGCGACGTCCGCGTCGCGGGCCACTCGCTGCCCGAGAAGAGCGAGCGCGAGCTCGGCGAGATTCGCAAGGGCATCGGGATGCTCTTCCAGAACGGCGCGCTCCTCGATTCGATGACCGTGCTCGAGAACGTGGGGCTCCCGCTGCGTGAGCACATGCGAAAATCCTGGCCCGAAATCGCGACGCAGGTCGCGCGGGTCTTGAAGTCGGTCGGACTCGAAGGCGTCGAGGGGCTGCTTCCGCGCGAGCTCTCGGGCGGCATGCTCCGGCGCGTCGCCTTCGCCCGCGCGATCGTGATGGAGCCCGAGATCCTGCTCTGCGACGAGCCCTTCTCGGGCCTCGATCCGATCAACGTGACCCGCATCGAGGATCTGCTCGTCGAGCTGAATCGAAAGCTCGGACTCACGGTCGTCGTCACCTCGCATCACATGGCCTCGTCGCTCCGGATGGCCAACCAGATGATTCTGCTCCGCCGCGGCGGCTGCATCGCCGGCACGCCCGAAGTCCTCGCGAGCAGCCAGGACGCCGAGGTCACCGACTTCCTCGGCGAGGACGGCCGCAGCTACCTCGCGCGGCTGCACGAGCTGCGCGGCGGGAGCGCCTCATGATCGGACCGATCCGCGAGCTCGGGGCGCAGGTGACGGCCGGCGTCGAAGGCCTCGGACGTGTCGCCCGGTTCGGCGGGCGCCTCATCGCGGCGATTCCGCGCCCGCCGTCCCGCTTCGGCTTCTTCGTGCGGGCGCTCTTCGATGCGGGCGTGCTGTCGGTCGCGCTGATCTGCCTTTCCGGCTTCACGGTGGGTATGGTGTTAGGCCTCCAGCTCTACACGACGCTCTCCCGCTTCGGCGCCGAGGAGGGGCTCGGCGCGGTGGTCGGGCTCTCGCTGGTGCGCGAGCTCGGGCCGGTGCTCACGGGGCTCCTCGTGACAGGGCGGGCGGGGTCCGCGACCACGGCCGAGATCGGTGCCATGAAGTCGACCGAGCAGCTCGACGGCCTCCGCATGATGGCGATCGATCCGATGCATTTCGTGGCGCTCCCGCGCGCGCTGGCGCTGACCGTCGCGATGCCGCTCTTGAACGGGCTGTTCATCGTGTTCGCGATCGCCGGCGCCTACGGCGTCGGCGTCTGGCGCCAGGGGCTCGATGGCGGGGTCTATCTCGCGGGCCTCGAGAGTGCGGTCCTGTTCGGGGACGACGTCGGCCAGAGCCTCCTCAAGAGCCTCGTCTTCGGGCTCCTGCTCGGCCTGATCTCGACCTATAAAGGACATTCGTGCACCCCCGATGCCGCTGGCGTCGCGCGGGCGACGACCTCGACCGTCGTGACGGCGTCGGTCTGCATTCTGCTCGCCGATTATGTGATCACGGCGCTCTGGGGTGTCTAGCGTCCGTGCGGGCGGGAACGAAAGGATGATGGGATGCAGAATCATGCGACGCGGGATCTGATCGTCGGCCTCTTCGTGCTCGTGGGGCTCGCGACGCTCGCCTATTTGTCGCTGCAAGTCGGGGGGATCGAGTTCGGCGCAGCGAAGCGGATCGCGCTCGAAGCGACCTTCGACGACATCGGCGGGCTCTCCGTGCGGGCGCCGGTCCGGATCGGCGGCGTCAAGATCGGGCAGGTCTCGGAGATCGGCCTCGACGAGGAGAGCCGGCCGAAGGTGACCCTCGCCGTCGATGCGGGTGTCGCGATCTCGACCGACTCGACGGCGGCGATCCGAACGGCAGGGCTGCTCGGCGACCAGTTCATCTCGGTCGAGCTCGGCGCCGAGGACGAGACGCTGCAGTCGGGCGAGGCCTTCACCTACACCGAGAGCGCCTTCTCGATCGACAAGCTCGTCGGCCGCCTCGTCCACGACGCGGGCGTATCGGATTGAACTTGAAGCGAGGCACTGCACGGGCGATCGCGAACGGGCCCCGATGGGTCGTGCTGCTCGCGATCGTCCTCGCGGCGACCGGTTGTGCGACGCCGGAGCGCCCCGATCCCCTCGAGAAGATGAACCGCGGAATCTTCGCCTTCAACGAGGGGCTCGATCGGTATGCGCTCGAGCCGATCGCGACGGCCTGGGATTTCGTGATCCCCGGCTTCGCCCAGGAGGGGATCCAGAACTTCTATCACAACCTCGAGATGCCGATCATCGTCGCGAACGACATCCTGCAGGCGAAGCCCATGGCGGTCGTCGAAGACGTGGCGCGCTTCTTCTTCAACACGACGCTCGGCCTCGCCGGCTTCGTCGACGTCGCGAGCCGGGTCGGCATCCCGGACAACGACGAGGATTTCGGCCAGACCCTCGGCTACTGGGGTGTCCCGCCGGGACCCTACCTCGTCGTGCCCATCCTCGGCCCGTATACGCTGCGGGACGGCTTCGGCGAGATCGTCGATACGACGGCCGCCGCCTATGCCTACATGAATCTCTTCTGGTCCGACGTGGTCGGGTTGAACGAATACGAAATGACGGGTGCCTCAGTCGGCAGCTATGCCTTCCGCCTCGTCAATCTGCGCGCGATCTACCTCGAGGAGATCGAGAACAGCCGCAAGGACGCCTTCGACTACTACGCCTTCGTCCGCAACGCCTACCTCCAGAATCGCCAGGCCCGGGTCCTCGATTCGACGGACTCGGCGGCCGCCGCCGAGGAGGACCTCTACGACTTCGAGGAAGAGGACGGCGAGGGCGATGAGGACTATGACATCGACTCGGACGAGGACGACTCGGACGGAGCCGACCTGGACGAGAGCGAGCCGACGGGGGACGATGAGGGGGACGGCGAGGCGACCGGGGACTCGCAGGGCGATCTGAAGGGTGAAGTCAGTGGAGGCGAGGCAAGCGATGGCGACGACTGATGCGACATGGATGGTGGGATCGTTCG
>JANMTD010000372.1:0-2704 GCA_031390075.1 Deltaproteobacteria bacterium
CGGCGTTCTCGCCGCAGCCCTGCGCGCCTGTGGCCTGGAGGAGGAATGGGCGGCGGCGGCCGGACGCGAGCTGGCGCTGATCGCCAGCCACCCCGAGCTGCGCGACCAAACTCCCCTCGACTATCAACGCTTCCTGCGCGAGGAGATCGCCCGCATCCTCGACCACGTGCTCGGGGATCCGGAGGGCGCCCTCGAACAGGTGCGCGAGCTGTGCGACGACCCGCGGCTCGCCGAGGGCGGCGTCGCACCGCGGATCGAGGAACGCCTCCACGATCTGCTCCGACGCACCGGCCGCCGGGCGGAGCTCGCAGGCCGGCTCGCGAGATACCTCGCCGACGGCGCCGGCGCGCCCCGCGATTGGCTCGAGCTCGCGACGCTTCGCGAGGAGCAGCATTCCGATTGGACCGGTGCCCGCGCGGCCTACCTTGAGGCCGAACACGAGCCCGCGCTGCGGCTGGAGGCGATTCGCGGGCGCAGGCGGTGTGCCCAACGCCTGGCGGACGACGCGGCGTTGGCCCTGGCCCTGCGTGACGAGCTCGCGCTCGACACCCTCGTCTCGCGCCGTGAGCGCTCGGTCCTCGCCCGGCGCCTGGGCGACCTGGAGTGGCACCGACTCTCGTCGGTCGAGGGTGCGACCCTCGCCTATCAGACGGCCCTCGAGCTCGATCCCCGGGACCGCGAAGCCCTCGCGTCCCTGATCGCGGTGAAGGAAGCACGCGGGGAGCGCGTCGACGCCATCGCGCTCTACCGGCGTGAGCTCGCCCTGCTGGGAGACGATGCGGCGGAGCGCAAGCGGCGCGCCGCGATCCAACTCCGACTCGCGACGTCGTACGGCGCCAACGCCGGCGAGACGGAGCTCGCGATCGCGGCCTACCGCGACGCCGAGCAGCTCGAACGACTGTCCGCCCGGGACGAGCGCGCCCTCGCGCTGCTCCACGACCGGGCCGGTGAGCTCGCCCTCTTCCACGAGACCTTCGGACGCTGGTGCGACCGAGAGGACACGACCGCCGAGGTCGCCGATCACCTACAACTCGCGACGCGACTCTCCGACGCGGGCGAGCTGGCCCCCGCCCTCGCACGGGCCGAGCGCGCCGTCGCCGTCGCCCCCGAGCACGCCCCCGCCTGGGCCCTGCTCGGTCGGCTTCAACAGGCGAGTAGCCAAGGCGAGATCGCGCTCGCCTCGCTCGAACGCGCGGCCTCTCATGCACTTCCGATCGAGGCCGCGCGCCACTGCGTCGAGGCGGCTGCGATCGCCGCGCCCCGCGACGCCGAGCGGGCCCATGCCCTGCTGCTGCGCGCCGTGCGCGCCGATGCCACTTCGTTCACCGCGCACCGGGCCATGACGCGTGTCGCGAGTCAGCTCGCGCGGCCGGCGGAGACGATCCGCCACGCCGAGCTCGCCCTCGAGCTCGCGACCGGGCGCGACGGGAGCCCCGAAGCCTGCCTCGAGCTGGCCCTGCTCGGCGGCCGGGCCGCGCGCAGCCTCGCGCAGACGAGCGCCGCCGTGCGGCTCTACGGCGCCGCGAATCGGCTCGACCCCGAGCTCGGCGAGGCCCTCGACGGAATCGCCGAGGCCCATTTCGCCGCCGGAGACCTGCGCGCGGCGAGGCCCTTCCTCGAGCGGCGCCTCGGCCAGGGCGGCAGCGACGCTGCGGACGTTCGCCCGCTCTGGATGCTCGGGTGCGCACTCGAAGCCGAGGGCGAGCTCGAGCTCGCCGCCGCGCATCAGCGTCGAGCGCTGGCCCTCGATCCGCGCTTCGATTCCGCCCATGAGTGCCTCGTGCGCGCCGAGGAGCGCGCCGCCCGGCCGAGCGAGGCACTGGCCGCGCTCGAGGCGTGGGCGGAGGCCTCCGTCGATCCGCATCTGCGGGCCCGGGCCGCCCTGCGCGCCGCCGAGCATGTGCTCGCCACCGGCGACGGCGCGCGCGCGCGCCAACATCTCGAGTCGGCGACACGCGAGGACCCCGAGCTCGGTGAGGCCTGGGTACTGTTATGCGATCTCGCCGCCGACGCGACCGAGGAGAGCGAGCTGCGCCGCCTCTGCGAGCGCGCACTCGCGGCGATCACGCCGGGCGCCCACTCGGCGCGCATCGCCCTTCGTCTCGCCCGCCTCGCCGAAGTCGCCGGGGACCGACGGGTGGCGTCGACCCATTACGGGGAGGCCTGGCGCTGGGATCCGCGCTGCTGTGAGGCCGCGCTCTGCCAATCCCGACTCGCGCGCATGGCCGGCGATTGGCTCGATGCCGACGGCATCCTGGCGCGATTCCTCGAGGCGCACCCCGACCCGACGAGCGCGAGCGTGGCCCAGGTCCATCTCGAGCGTGGACGCCTGCTCTCTGGACCGCTCGAGGCCTTCGAGGACGCGATCGGCGCCTATCGTCGCGCGCTCGAGCTCGTGCCCGGTCTCGCCGTCGCGCGCAGCGCGCTGGGCGGGCTCCTGCTCCACGCACCCGACCGCTGGCGCGAGGCCCTGGCTCTACACCGCGAGATCCTGGCCGCCGCACCGACCACGGCCGCGTCGCTGCGCGCGCTGGTCACGCTCGCCGAGCGCCAGGGCCGAAACGAAGTCGCCGGCGGTGCCCGCCACGTCCTCGCCGCTCTCGGCCTGGCGTCACCGCAGGAGTCGGACGCGGCTTCTGCGCCCTTCGGGCTCGCGCTTCACGCCGGACCCCCGCTCGCCTCCGCCGAAGATCCGCATCCCGCT
>JANMTD010000380.1:0-2579 GCA_031390075.1 Deltaproteobacteria bacterium
AGGACGCGCCGTTCGAGAAGACCCTCGGCGGCCACCCCGACGTCCACTACGCCTTCGCGCCCGTCCGCGGCGACCGCCGCTACACGATCAAAGGCCGCCGCGGCGACGAGGCCTACCTCGGCTTCACACTGCACCGCGGCCGCCGCGGCTCGGGCTTCGAGCAGGCCTTCGACAGCCACCTGAACCACCACGACCTGAAGACCGACACCCGCGGTGACTTCGAGATCCTCGTCTCGCCGACCCACGACGGCGCCAGCGAGAACTGGCTCCGCGCGAGCCCCGATGCGACCGAGGTCTACGCCCGGGTCTACCTGAACGATCCCGCCCGCGATCGCCCGGCGCGCTTCCAGATCGAGGTGCTCGACTCGCCGCCCCTGCTGCGACCCGGGCGCGCGGACGTCGCGCGCCGCCTGCGCGAGATGGCGCAGGTCGTGAAGGACCTGGCCATCGCGATGCCCCAGCCGCTGCGCGATCGCAACCGCGTCGGCGATCTCTGGCAGGTCGACCCGAAGGGTCCGAGCCAGATGTGGCAGGCCCTCGACAACGTCTACTGCCGCGGCGCATTCGCCCTGGAGCCTGCGCAGGCGCTGGTGCTCGAGGGCCAGGTCGGGACCTGCGATTACTGGGGTATCCAGCTCTGGAATCCGTTCCTCGGCTCCGGGGACTACCGTCTCGGTCCGGTGTCGATCAATGCCTCTCGCGCCCACCTCGGCCGCGACGGGCGCTTTCGCGTCGCGATTGCGCGGGAAGATCCGCGGATTCCGGGCCTCGACTGGATCAGCACGGCGGGCGAGCGACAGGGGACCTTCTTCGTCCGCTGGATGTGTCCCAAGACGAAACCGACGACACCGACGTGCCGACTCGTCACGCTGTCGAAATTGCGGGGCGCCGCGCCACCCCACTCGTGACGTTTTGCGTAGCTCGACCGGGAATCACACTTCGGGGTCCCCGATCGAGAACGCTCCCATCGGCTTTGCGCGCGGATGCAGCTTGCGTTTCATGAGATCGCCTTCGACATGGCGCCGAAACGGATCCCCAAATAAGTAGCCGCGCTCCTCCCAGAACGCCTTGCCGCCGGGCGCCCCGATGAGATTCAAGATCACCAGCTCCCAGCCCGACCAGAGCTCGGGGGCGAGGGAGCCGTCCCGCCACTTGATGAAGGCGTCTTGGGAGCAGGACAGGAACGCCATGAACGTCGCGACGAAGCGCGCCCGATCCGTTTCATTGAGCGACGCGTAGTCGCGAGCGCCATTGGCGACGAGCTGGGCGAGATCGGCGTCGGCCGCGAGCATCCTGTACCAGGTCGAAAATGCCTCGTGCACCGACTGGGCCGCCGACGACCGCACCGCGAACGTATTGTCACGAATCTGGATCGCCAAGTAGATCAACGTCGCCACCGTCGCGACGGCGCCCATGATCTCGGCGAGACTTCCCAGGTCCTGTATCGTCAAGGCGCGATCCCCCAGAGCCGCGCCGCCGTCTCGCCAAGACACGCCGCCCGCTCCTTCTCCGGCAGCCCGTCGAACGCCCGGTGCGCCAGCGCCACGAGCTCCGCATAGCGACGGCCCTGGATCTGGCAGAAATCCGATCCCCACATCAGGCGTTCCGCGCCGAAGGTCTCGACGAGCCGCGTCACGAACGGGAGCGCCTCGCCGTTGTGCTCGACCGCGGCGTCGAGGACGTGGGTCGTGACCTTGAGGTGGAGGTTCGGATAGCGCGCGAGATCGAAGAGCGAGGCCGGCGTCGCCGGGTCGGGGAAGGCGCAGTGGTCGAGGGAGATCGGCGCGTCGCGGAAGGCGTCGAGGAAGGGGTGAAGATGAGGGAGCTGGTGGTTCATGATCGTGACGATCAAGTGGCTCCCGAGGTCGAGGGCCCGTTCCCAGAGCGGGAAGGTCTTCGGATCCGCGAGCCAGGTTTCGTCGGTCCGCGAGACGGCGAAAATGCGCAGACCCTGCATCCCGCGCTCCCGGGCCCAGTACTCGAGGGTCTCGAAGGGCTTCTCGGCAAGCGGATCGATGCAGGCCGCCGAGGCGAACCGATCGGGCCGTGCCCGGCCCTCGTCTGCGGCATAGGCGTTGTCGAAGGTATAGGCGCCGACTGCCTGGACGAGGATTGCGCGGTCGACGCCGCTCGTGTCCATGGCGCCGAGCAGCTCCTCCGCAGAGCAGGGACCGTCGATGTACCACTGGCCGGAGAGCGAGCGCGGCGTAAACGGATAACGCGTGAGGTCCGGGGCGATTACGTGAACATGGCTGTCGACGATCACCCGAATCCTCCCCTTTCGGCCGACATGGTCGACTCCGTCCGACGCCCTGCAGGCTTGCGGACCCGCGCCGACCGACCGAAGCTAGGGTTCCCGATCGCATGCACGCAAGCGACTCCGGCCAGCTGGCTCTGCCGGATCGCATCTTGCCGGCCCTTGTCTTGCTGGCTCTCGTCTTGTTGAAGAGGGATCGGCTGCGGAGCGACGAGGTAGGCATGGTCGACATCAAGCCCGTGAACCCCTGCATCGGCGCCACCCTCTCGGGCGTCGATCTGCGAAAGCCGCTCTCCTCTGACGATCGCGATGCGATCGAGGC
>JANMTD010000424.1:0-19901 GCA_031390075.1 Deltaproteobacteria bacterium
CGGACGAGTCGGCTCGGGCGGTCGACGCAGACGCTGCGCAATCCGACCGCCTGCCTGTCGTTTCCCCACGGCGCGGGGGTCTCGCCGGACGGCCGCTGGGTCGCGATCACGAACTACGGGGACGACAAGCTCGGGATCTACTCGGTGCCCGCGTTCGGAGGGCTCTGAGCGTGCAGCTCGTCGTTCCCCGGATCCGCACGCAGATCGTCCGTATCGCGCGGCGGATTCCGGCTTATGTGGGCTCTGGCCCTGACATCGTCATGGCGGCACGCCGCGGCGAGACCGGCCGGATCGCCGAGCTGCTCGACCGGGGCGCGCCGATCGACGCCCGCAACGCGCGCGGTCAAACCGCCCTCCACGTCGCGGCGCGCTGCAGTCGACTCGAGTCGGCCGCCTATCTGCTTGCGCGAGGCGCGAGCCATCGATTGGAGGACGATCGCGGGCGCCGACCCCTCGATCGGTCGAACGCCGACCCCGAAACGCTCCACGGCATCCGCCAGATCTATCGCCGCACGCCGCTCGTCGAAGACGATCGCCTGGCGCTCGAGTTCGGTCCAGCCACGGAGCCCTGGCTCGCGCAGCTCCGCCGCGAGGGCATCGTGCGCATTCCCGGGCTCGTTCCGGAGGGCGAGCTCGCGGCGATGCGAAACGATTTCGAAGGTTTCATCCGCGTCCTCGATCGTGAGCGAGAGCTCGGCCGCGCCGACAAACGCAGCTACGACGAAGAGGAACACTGGTGGCCCGAGGACCGGGCCTTCATCACGAACAACGCCTTCAAGCACGCGCCGAGCCTCGCGCGCTTCTGCTGCGATCCGCGCCTCACGGCCGTCGCGCAGAGCTACTATGGGCGCCATGCTTTCATCACGCGCGGCGTCGCGATGCGCTACCTGCCCCTCGAAGAACGGCACAAGGACATGTTCGGCTGGCATCACGATCTCGAGGACCGGCGCCTGAAGGCCCTCGTCCTGCTCACGGACCTCCCCGCGACCGGGCAGGTCATGAGCTATGTCAAAGGCTCGCACGCGCTCCGCCATCCCTACCGCATGTTCTTCCGCAACGAGGTCGCGCTCGCCGACTGCGAGCGGGCACTCGGAACGATCGAGATCTTCGAGACGACGGGCCGTGCGGGCGACGTCTTCTTCTTCGACTCGAACGGCATCCACCGCGCCAATCGCCGTCCCGACGCTCCGGTGCGCGACACCTTCTTCGTCGAATACGGCATCGACACGAGCAACATCTGGGGCGGGGACCCGCCGCGCGAGCTCGTCGAGGGTCTCGCGACGCCGGAGAATGCGCCCTTCGCCGAGCTGCTCGCCGCCGGCCGCAAATGGGAGCGCAATCTGACGCGCAAGCTTCCCACCTGGGTCGAGAACCTGCATGAGATCGATGCCTGGCGCGTGTGAGCTGAGCGTCCTGATCGCAACCCGCGATCGCGCGGCGAGCCTCGCGCGCACCCTCGACTCCCTCGTGGCCCAGGTATTGCCCGGAATCGATTGGGAGCTGCTCGTCGTCGACAACGGCAGTCGTGACGACACGCAGGCCGTCCTCGCGCGGTTCGCGCAGGCGCTCCCCCTCGTCGTTCTCGCCGAGCCACGCTCGGGCAAGAATCGTGCGCTCAATTACGGCCTCGGCCATGCGCGGGGTCGCCTCCTCGCCTTCACCGACGACGACGTGATCGCCTCCCCGCACTGGCTCCACGCGCTCAGCTCGGCGGCCGAGCGCTTTCCCGACGCCTCGGTCTTCGGCGGTCCGATCGACCCGGTTTTTCCGCCGCAGACCCCGGCCTGGCTGCGCGACCCGGATTTCATCCTCGCGAGCGAGGCTTTCGGCGCCAAGCGGAAGTCGAGCGAGGGCTACACCGAAGCACTTTCCTTCGGCGCGAACCTCGCGCTCCGTGCCTCCGTCTTCGAGGGGCTGCAATTCGACGAAGCCATCGGCCCGGTCGCCGCCGCGAGCTATCCGCAGGGGAGCGAGTACGAGCTGCTCGTGCGCCTGCGGCAGCGCGGGGCGCGTTTCGTCCACGTCCCCGACGCGGAAGTTGCCCACGTGATCCTGCCGCATCAGGTCGAGCTCGAGTGGCTCCTCGGGCGGGCGGAGCGGATCGGGCGGGGGTCGGCGCGGGTCAAGCGAAAGCGTGTGCCCCGGACGGTTCTCGGCTGGATCCCGCTCTTCCTGAACCTCTGGCGGGCGCGCTTTCGCGCGCATCGTGCGCGCCATCTCGCCGAGCCCGAGCGCTTCCGGATCGCCCACCGCGTGCATTACTGGCTCGGTTACATCGCCGAATCCCGCGCCCTGCGCGGCGAGTGAGCGCGCACCGCCGGCAATCTGGAGCGGCCTAGCAGTCCGGCGTCGCATAGCCGAAGCGGCGAAGCGCTTCTGCATGGCGTGCGGTGCAGGCCCGCAGCGTCTCCGAATCGCTGCGCACACCCCGCCCGAGGCTCGGCGAGGGCTTCACCGACGCGGCGATCCGCTCGGCAGCAGCCTGCGGCAGCGGGCGCCCGATGAATCGATGCAGCCGTTCGAGCTCCCGCATCGGGTCCGCACACAGGTCCTCGTAGCGAATCAGGAGCGCGCGCGGTCCCAGGAGGCGCGTGCTCGCATCCGCCGCGCGCAGGTTGCCCAGGGCCCAGAGCTCGAGCTGATCGCGAATCGGGTCGCCCGTGTATCGATCGCCGAGGACGCGGCGACCGTGGTCGTCGAGCAGGAAGTTGTTCTGGCTGAGGGCGAGATCCCGGCCGTCGCGGACGAGGTGGATGAAGCGCAGGCCGGGAAAGGCTCGGACGAGCCAGGGCAGGAGCCACATCGAGCGGGGATTCTTCCAGCCCCAGTCGTCGCCCTCGTGCGGGATTCCGCTTCGGTGCGCGCGGATCGCGCGGTACAGGTCGCGCCGCATCCGCGGATCTTCGCTTTCGAGATCGTGGACGAGGGCATCGAAATGGGCGTGCAGGAAGTGCCGCATGAAGAGCGAGTCGCCGGTCGATCGATCCACCCATTCGCCCATGAAGATCCCGCTCTCGACCAGCAGCTCGACGATCGCGCGGGTGCCCGAGCCGCCGAGGGCGGCGACCACGATCGGCTGGGCGGTGCGCTGCGGGTCGAGGGGCTTCGCGGGGGTGAGATGGCGCAGGCCGAGGAAGCGGCCCCGCCCGATCCAGCGATTCAGGAGGTGGTTCGTCGCGAGCGACTTGAAAGCCGCGGGCGGGATTGCTTGCATGTCCGCAGCATGCCTCAGGCCCGGCGGACTTGTCGCGGGGGGCGAGGCCGGAGATGAAGAGCCCGGAGTTCGAAAGGAGCGACGCGATGGGAACCCTCGAGAACAAGGCCCGCGTGCAGGCGTACTTCGACGCGCTCGAGCGCGGCGATCGGGCGGGGCTCGTCGCGCTCTTCCACCCGGAATTGCGCTGGCGCGTGCCCAAGGGCGCGATCGCGCCCTACGGCGGGATGCACCACGGTGCGCAGAAGATCGCCGACATGATGCTCGGCGCGGTCGGCACCGCCTTCGTGCCCGGGACGCAGCGCATCGTGGTCCGATTGATGCTGGCAGAGGGAGACGTCGTCGTCGCCGAGACGCGCGTGACGGCGAAGCGACCGCCCCGCGCCGGGGTCCCCGTTCCCGACTACGACAACGACTACGTCTTCGCCGTCGAGCTCGAGGGCGACAAGATCGTCGAGATCCGGGAGCACGTGGACACGCGTTATGCGGCCGAGACCTTCGGCGGCGCCTGAGAGCGCGCTCATCTCGAGAACACGGCACGCAGCCGGGCGGCGTCCTCGGCGGGCTCGGCCAGCCAGAACGTCTCGCGGTCGAAGGTGAAGAAATCGACGGGGGCGATGTCGCCGACGAGGTGCAGGGCGCGATCCTGATCGATCGGCCCCTGCTCGCTCGGGGTCATCACGACGACGAGGTCGGGGGCGAGGCGTGCGAGCTCCTCGGCGTCGATCGGACGGCGGTTGTCGTCGCTGCCATGGGTCACGCTCGAGCCGCCCGCGATCTCGATCAGATCCGTCTCGAAGCTGTGGCCCCCGGCGATCTCGGGCGGGTCGACACTCACCAGGGCAATCACGCGCGGCCGCCCCTCCGGCGGCGACTGGCCGCCGATCAGCGCGAGCGGTCGCGCGATGCGCCGCTCGAAAGCCGTGGCGGCCTCCTCGCCCACGAGCGGCCCCGCGATGCTGCGGACCAGGGCGAACACGTCCTCGAGGTCGTGGGGCGCGAACTCGACGACCCGTGCGCCGGCCTCGGACAGGGCGGAGAAGGACCGAACATCTTCGGGGAGCGCCGCGAGCAGGACGAGATCGGGATGGAAGCGTTGGGCCTTTTCGAGGGACGTGGTCGGCCGCGGAGTAGCACCGAGCAGCGCGAGGGATTCCGCGTCGACGGCGACCAATCGGGAGGACACCCCGAGCTCCAGCAGGAATCGGGTGGCGAGGGGCGAGAGGGAGACGATCCGCGCCTCCGCTGGGTTAGGGGGCGGGCTCGGGGCGTCGTCCTCCCGCGTACAGCCGAGTCCGATGCCCGCGGCGAGGATCGACAGCCGGCAAAAGGCCGCGATCGCGCCCCGGGATCCCCGCCGGGCCCAGACCGACCTCGACAATCCACGCGGTGTCGCCGTGATTTTCTTCCCGATTTCCATCCGCCGAGCATAGAATGAGACGGGAATTCTCACCGATTCACCCTCCCCACCCCTCACCACGCACCTCATCACGCACCGAAGGAGTTTCGACTCATGGGTCCTGGAAATTTCCGCCGCGCGCCCGTGCTGGGATCGGCGGCCCTCTCGTCCAGCTTCGTCCTCTTCGCCGCGTCGATCGCGAGCGCCGGCATCCATACCTGGGATGTCCGCGAAGTCTTCAGCAACGCGAGCGGTACGATCCAGTACGTCGAGCTCTTCGATGCGGGCTCGGGCGGGTTGGAGACCGGTGTCAGCGGCGGCACGATCTCGAGCGGCACGCAGACCCATACCTGGTCGAGCCCCGCCGTCGCGCCGCCGACGAACGGCAAGAGCTATCTCATCGCGTCGGCGACCTTCGCGGCGCTCCCCGGCGCCCCGACGCCCGACGCGATCATCCCGGTCGGCAAGATGCCCTTCTTCAACGTCGCCGGTGACACCGTGAACTTCGGTCCCTACGACAGCTTCGTATTCGGCGCCGTGCCGACCAATGGGATCGATTCCCTGACCGACGGCCTCGGCGTCGGACCCAACACGCCCAAGAACTACGCCGGCACCCAGGGCAGCGTCAACGCCTCGCCGGCGCCGGTGCCGAGCGCATCCTTCTGGATGACGGCGGGACTCTTCGCATCCCTCGCGGCCATGGGGATCATCGCGCTCCGCCGTTTCCGGACGGCCGAGCAGAGCTAGTCCGGCTCACCCGAGCGGACCCGTCGAACGGGCGAGGTCGCGCTGCGAGCACGGCCCTCGCCCGTTTGCTTTTGGGCGATCGGTGCGCTCTCGTATCGGGCGTGCGTGACCCGCCGGGTCGAGGAGGTTTTGCTTGGGAAGTCTCGAAGGACGCGTTGCATTCATCACCGGAGCCAGCCGCGGAATCGGCCACGCCATCGCCCTGCGCTTCGCAGCGGAGGGCGCTTCGGTCGTCGTCAACGCCTCGCGGCCGGGAGCCCACGGAAAGCTCTCCGGCACGCTCGAGGGCACCGTGAGCGAAATCCAGGCGCTGGGCGGAAAGGCCGCGGCGGTCGTCTGCGACCTGATCGACCCCGCCGCGCGGGAGGGCCTGATCGAGCGCGCGAGCGAGCCCTTCGGCGCGGTCGACATCCTCGTCAACAATGCGGCGGCCGGCATCATGAAGCTCCCGAGCCAGACGACGAACGCCGACCGCAGCAAGATGCACGAGCTCAATCTCAATGCCCCCGTCGATCTCGCGCAACAGGCGATCGCCGGCATGAAGCAGAAGGGCGGCGGCTGGATCCTCAACATCGGGAGCGCGACCTCGCGCCAGCCCGCGATCCCCTACCGCGACTCGAAGATGTCGGCCTGGATCATCGGCGCCTACGGCGCGACGAAGGCCGCGCTCGACCGCTACACGCAGGCCCTCGCCCACGAGCTCGTCGAGCACGAGATCTTCGTCAACTGCATGGCACCGACCTCGATCGTGCTGACGAGCGGTGCGGCCTATGTCCGCGACATCGCGCGCAAGAACCCCGACTGGGTCGAGCCCGTCGAGATGATGGCCGAGGGGGCCCTCGAGCTCTGCAGCGGACGCCACGTCGGACGCGTGATCTTCAGCCGCGACATCCTGCACGAGACGGCGCGCAAGGTCCGGAGCCTCGACGGGAAGAAGGTGCTCGGCGACGCGTTCCTGCTGGCGGATCCGGAGTCGGGGGCGGCGTGAGGACGCCGCTCAGGCGGGTCCTCGAGCCCGCCCGGGCGGGCGAGCGACGAGGCCGAGCACGACGCCGTAGACGAGGTGGATCGCGAGGCTCGGATAGACGGTGTCGAAGCCGAGCTCCCACGGCGTGCGGTCGCCGAAATGGCGCGGCAGCGCCCAGGAGTTGATGGCGACGTAGAAGGCAGCGCCGTAGGCGGCCCCGATCAGGACTCGGCTGCGTCGATCATCGACGCGTCCCAGGAGCCAGAGCAGGGGGACGGCGGCGATCCAGCTGATGACGAGGTGCTGAACGAGTGTGAGCAGGAAATTCAGCGCCGGGTTCGCGCCGCCGACGACGATCTCGAGCGTCTTCCTTCCGTACTCGTTGACCCGCAGCCCGCGAGCCCGGAAGAACGCGGCGAACGGAATCATCGCGAGGCCTGCAAGCGTCCCCGCCCGAAACGATTCGCGGCCGAGCGCCCGAACTCGATCCCACGTGGTATGTGATGAAGTCATGACTCGCTCGCTTTCCCGCCAGCAGCACGCGACGGCAGGCGATGGAGCAGTACGCCTGCGATCATCGCGGTGAAGAACAGGAATAGCTCGCCAGACATCCGCCATAGCCCGGCGAGCGTCGGTCCGGGACAGAGACCGACCAGACCCCATCCCACGCCGAATAACGCAGCTCCGAGGAGCAACGACCGGTCGAGGTCAAGGCGGGTCGGAAGCGAAAAGGTCTCCGCAAGCCAGGGACGCTCGACCCTGCCGGCGAGGGCGAATCCCGCCGCGCTCACCGCGAGCGCCCCGCCCATTACGAGCGCGAGCGTGGGATCCCAGTGCCCGCCGACGTCGAGAAAGGCGAGGACCTTCGCCGGATTCGTCATCCCCGAGAGCCCGAGCCCCGCTCCGAAGAGAATTCCGCAGATCAATGCGGCCAGTGTCGGCATCACAACACCCCCAGGACGTGTCGCATCACGAAGACCGTGATCCCACCCGAAATCATGAACGTCATGGTGGCGACCAGCGACCGCTGCGATCGGCGTGCCAGGCCGCACACGCCGTGGCCGCTCGTACAGCCGTTGCCGAGCTGCGTCCCGTATCCGACGAGCAGTCCGCCCGCGACGAGGAGCACTGTATTCCCGGTGATCGCGAACGCCGTCGATTCCGGGATCGCGCGAGCCATGAGCCATGAGCCAATCGGAAGTCCGAGCAGGAATGCGAGCCGCCAACCGAGATCGCCCGGCGCAGGCAGGAGGCTCCGGCCGAGAATCCCGCTGATCCCCGCGATCTTGCCATCCAAAAGCAGCAGCCCCGCGGTGGCCAGGCCAATCAGCAAGCCCCCGAGCAGGCCGGTCATGGGTGTGAACGTCGAGTCCATCCGTCATGCCTCCAGGACGGCGCTGCCGCCGATCGCGAATCGGCTCATCGCCTTTGCAGTCGTCATATGCCTGCACCCTCCGTGAAAGCCCTCTCGCCGAGGGGATCGGCGCCGCCCCGGCGCGAGACACGACCCGCGGCGATGCCCACCCCGAGCACGAAGAGGACGAAGGCGACTTGTGGAATCGATCGGGGCACGGCGTTGCTCGCCGTCGCGAGCCAGGTGTCCGTCTCGTGTACGAAGATGACCGTCGCCATCACGAGGACGAAGCCCGCGAACGCCCGTCGAAGGGATCCGGGATCGATCCGATCGGCCAATCGCGATCCGGCGAACGAGCCCAGGATGGCCGCCAGGGCGATCGAACCGACGAGGGCGTAGTCCACCTCGACGTGGCTCGCGTACCCCGCGAAGCCCACCAGCGTGTTCAGCACGATGATGACGAGGGAGGTTCCTACGGCTGTCGGCATGGGAAGCCCCGCCCAGAGCGCCAGCGCCGGGACGATCAGGAAGCCGCCTCCCGCACCGACGAGCCCCGTGAAGAGCCCCACACCGAAGCCTTGCGTCAGGAGCTGCGAGAGGGCGCGATCGCGGGAGGCCGCGGGGCTCGGCGCGCGCCGGCCGCGCCACATCGCCAGCGACGTCAGGACCATCATCGCGGCGAACAGGAGCAGGAGGAGCGTGCCATCCACGTACGCGCCGGCCCGCGCCCCGAGATAGGAGCCGGCCATGCCCGCCGCGCCGAATTGCAGCGCCGTCCGGAGCTCGACGTTTCCGGCGTGCCAGTGTTGATAGGCGCCCGAGATGCTCGCCACACCGACGATCAGAAGCGAGCTGGCGATCGCCTGCTTCGGCTCGAGGCCGAAGACGTAGACGAGCAGCGGTACCGTCAGGATCGAGCCCCCGCCGCCGAAGAAGCCGAGCGAGACACCGATCAGGACGCTGAGTGCCAGGCCGAGGGAAGACACGCCGCCTCAGAGGACCGCGAGCGAGCGCTGGAACGAGGCCAGGCTGAGCTCGAGATCGGGGGGCGTGCTGCTCTGGCGAAGAGCGCTCTCGACGTGCACGAGTGCCAGCGCGACGCCCGCTCGCGTCAGCGCATCGACGGCGTGATCGTTGCGGCGCAACCCATCGATCAGCTCTGCGCGCACGAGTCCGCTCTCGCGTGAGCTGACCTGCGCCACCCATGCGATGACGGTGTCGAGGAGCTCGGAGAGGGACCGAGCCTCCATCGGCTTCACGGGAAGGCCCGCGTGATTCCACGCGATCATCCCGCCCACGAGGTTCACGGCCGGTCCGACCCCGAGTGCCGCGAGCTGCTCGCAGGCCCTGGCCGAGCGGACTCCCGATCGGCAGACGAGCAGGAGCGGGCGACCGCGCGGCAGCTCGCCGACACGGGCCTCGAGCTCGGGCAGGGGCAGGAGCCTGGCCCCCTCGACGTGGCCGAGCGGTCCCTGGAATTCATGTTCCCGGCGAACATCGACCACCTCGAGGTCGGAGAGTCGTAAGAAGGCCTGCCGAGGCGAGATTTCCTCCAGCGTCATCGCCGACCTCCCAACACGTTCAGGGGAATCTTCAAATAGCAGGTCCCGTTCGATTCGGGCTCCGGCAGGGCACCGGCTCGCATGTTGACCTGGATCGACGGCAGGATCAGGGCCGGGGCCTCGAGCTCTTCGTCCCGCTTCTGACGGAAGGCGACGTACTCGGCTCGGGTCGTTCGCTCGTCGATCTGGACGTTGTCGCGCTTCTGCTCGCGGACGGTCGTCTCGGAGCGCAGGGGTCGCCCGTTCGGGAGATAGTCGTGGCACATGAAGAGCCGCGTCGCCTCCGGCATCGCGTAGATCCGCTGGATCGAGTCGAAGAGCTCCGAGGCCGAGCCGCCCGGGAAATCGCAGCGCGCCGAGCCGTAGTCGGGCATGAAGAGCGTGTCGCCGACGAAGACGGCGTCGCCGATCTTCCACGACATGTGGGCGGGGGTATGCCCCGGGGTGTGCAGGGCCTCGACCGCGAGCGTCCCGAACCCGAGCTGGCTCCCTTCGTCGACGAGCAGGTCGAACTGGCTCCCGTCGACGGGGAAATCCTTGTCGAGGTTGTAGATGTCGCGGAAGGCCCGTTGGACCTCGCCCACGCGCGCTCCCGTGACCGAGCGGGCTCCGTAGCGCTCCTTGAAGAAGGGGAGCCCCGTCATGTGGTCGGCATGCGCGTGGGTATCGATCACGTAGGGGACTTCGAGTCCTTCGCGGTCGAGGTAGCGCGCGATCGCCTCGGAGGAGGTCCAGGACGTGCGGCCGTTCTTCGGGTCGTAGTCCCGGACCGGATCGATCACCACGGCCGTGCGCCCATCGTCGACGACATGGGACAGCGTCCACGTGTGCTCGTCGAAGAAGGATTCGATCTTCACACGGGGCTCCTCGGGGTGCACGGCGAGAGCGCAAGAGGCGAGGTGGGCACGCGGCCGGACGTTCGAGGAATACCCTACCTCGTCGGGGAGGTCGCCATCATCGGGTCGCTCGCGGAGTTTCACTCGGGATGGATTGCGCTGCGTTCGATGCCGGTGGGATGAGGCGAAACATCCCTCCTGGCCGGGCGATACCCAGCCTCATCTCGAGCCCTTCGGATAGGCCCAGACCTCGTGGATCGCGAGCACGCGCCGGCCGTCCTGCGAGCGCGGGCGGATTCGCAACAGAACGCTGTCGATCGTCGGCGCGGTCCCGCCCATCGAGTCGGCTCGCGCTGTAGCGGCTTCGGCACTCGTATCGGTGTCGTCGCCCGCGTCGATGACCACGGCGATCGACGCTCCCCAGACCAGGATGTTCGATTCCGGTGCCTCTCGCCGGGACCCATCAGAATACCGGTACTCCGCCGTTACATGCCGGATCCTCATCTCGGGGTCGAAGAGCATGACGAGGGAGCGGATGCTCCGCCCCGCCTCGAACCGGGACTCCAGCTCGAAATAACGTGGCGCGTCGCGGGCCGGTCGCTCGAGGCGGACCTCGGTCGCGAGGTCGCCGTCGTGCGCCCGGGCGAGGTCGGGGCTCGAGTCGGAGGCGTCGGCGGCGACGAGGACCAGGTCGCGAATGGAGCGTTCGGCGGGCAGGCGGAGGTAGAGCGTCTGATGGCGACCGCGATTCTGGGGGAAGCGGATCGGGGCGAGGCGCGGGTCCGCTGCGAACGCGGTGTGGGCGGGTTCGGAGTCCAGGCCGTTCAATAGAAGGGCGCTGCGGCCGTGTGCGAGATCGACCGCAACCGGGAGGTCCTGGAAAATGCGCGGATGCCGAACGTAGAGCAGGAGCTGATCGCGGCGGTAGGGCACGGCGACTGCGATGTCGGCGGGCAGCACGCGGTCGATATAGCGGGCGATCGCGAGCCAGTTCTCCCGGGGCTCGAAGGCGAATTCGTCGAGGACCCGTTCGTCATGGGGCAACAGAACCGCCCCGAGCGCGACGGCGATGGCGGCGCGCGTTCGCCGTCGTTCGAAGGGGGGGAGCCGGTCTCGGAACACGAGGCCCGCTGCAAAGACGAGAGCGACGAGGATGGGCGCCACGGTCCGCGCCGGCGGCGTCCCGAGTGCGAAGCCGATCAGCAGGAAGACGAGGATGCTGGCGACGAGCGTGCGCGCCGCGCGGCGTTCGGCGCTCGACCCGCGTGGGAAGGTGCACGCGATCAGGGCGGCGCACATCAACAGGATCCACGTGTCGTTCGGGCCGTGGACGAGGCTCGCGTCGTGGAAGAGATAGAGCCGAAACGTGTCGACGAGATCATCGAGACCAGCGAGCTGTTGACCCCATTGCTGCGCGTAGTCCCGGTTCGCCTCGAGCATCTCGCCAGCGACGGGCAGATGGAGCAGGACGGCGATCGCGGCCGCAGCGAGCGCGATCGACAGATTGCGCCGCAGATGGTCGGATGCCGACAGGACGCACAGGGCCATGGCCGGTATCGCGAAGAGCGCGAAGATCGGAATCGTCCAGCTCCCGAGAATGCCGACGGCGGCGAGGCCGAGCAGGGCAGCGGGGCTCGCGGGGTCGCGTTCGTGGCGCCAGAGGCAGAGGGCGGTCAACAACGTGAAGAGGGCCATCAGCCCGTAGCCCCGCGCCTGGAGTCCGAGTGCCATGAGCTCGCTGCTCATGAACAGGAGATGCGCGAACAGGCCGGCCTCGAGAAAGCTCCCGCGGCGTGCGAAACCGAAGACGCCGAGCGCGAAGAGGGCTCCCATCGCGGCGAAGGACCAGGCGCGCGCAGAAAGGGGCTGATAGGAATCGGTCCAGCCGAGCAGCGCGTTCAGCGCATTGAAGAAGATGTGGTTGTTCGGCGCCGGGTAGTGCGTGAGCGTGGTCCAGAGGCCCTGACTGCTGAAATCGCGGATGCTCGCGATCTCGTCGTTCCAGAGGCCCGTCGTCGCCATCGCGTGCATGTGGAGGACGAGGTGTGCCAGGGCAAAGAGGGCGAGGGCGAGGGCCACGAGGGCTTCGATGGCTACCGAGCGGGAACGCAAGCGCTTCCAACCGACGCTCTCGCCGGTCGGGACCTTGGCACGCGTGTCGGTGTCGAGTCGATTGCCCATTCGTTTCACGCGCAGTATTTCATGGGACGCGTTCCGGGGCGAATTCTTCCTTACGAAGGAGCGTACGAAGGAGCGCTTGACGGTCGGGTGGAGAATCGACTATCGAAGGGCACGGGCTCGACCCGCTCCGAGCGGGGCGCGCGTCGGCGCCGACAAGCATCCCGGTGAACCGGGAAGGGAGCTCGCCCGCATGTCCGGGATTCTCCAAGGGTTGAGACAGCTCGGGCTCGGCGTGGGTCTCCTGCTGCTGCTCGTCTACGGAATCTTCTGCGCCTACAGCCTGCCAAGGTCCATGCTGGTCCATGTGACCGGCACCGAGGTCACGCGCCGGGATGCCGAGACCTCGGACGGGAAGGTCCGCTCCCTCGACGTGCGCTACGTGATGGCCGAGGGCCTCGACGGCTCGGCCCACATGTTCCGCAACGAGGACACGGGCTTCGGCTGGCCGCCGTACTTCAAGTTCGACGAGGGCGACATCGCGGCCCAGGCCAACAACCTGGCCACCGACCACCGCGACGCGACGGTCCTGGTCCGGTACTACGGATTCCGGATCCGCATGATCAGCATGTTCCCCAACCTCGTCTCGATGCGAGAGGTCGCGCCGGACTATCGCCCGATCCCCTGGTTCACGATCGCCTTCGTCGTCGCGCACGTCGTGCTCTTCGCCTACGGCTGGGTCGCGCTCCGGTCCTATCGAAGGGGCGTCCCGGCCGCCTGAGCGCGTCGCAGCGCTCCTGTCGTGCTCGGGTCACCGTGGAGGAGCTGGTCATGTCGCGCCCGCTCGCTTGCTTCCTGCTCGCGGCCGTTTCCGTCGCATGCGCTCGTGAGCACCACACGATCGAGCCCTATCGAAGCGACTCGGAGGCGGCGCGCGCCCTCGAAACCCGGGCGCGAGATCTCTGCGCGACGGGGCCCGACGGGCCGCGGGCATTGCCGGAGGAGCGCTTCGTGACGGACGGCTGCTCGCTCTGGCTCGACGGCGACTGGAGCGAGCCCTGCTGTGTCGAGCACGACGAGCTCTACTGGTGCGGCGGGAGCGCGTCGGAGCGCGCCGCGGCCGACGCCGCGCTTCGGCAATGCGTCGATGAACGCGCGGGGGGCTTCGTCGCGCAGCTGATGTGGGTCGGCGTTCGCGCGGGCGGACATCCGCTCTTTCCGACCGGGTACCGCTGGGGCTACGGGCGCGACTATCGTCCGTGGTACGGCGACTATCCAGTTCGTGTCGAGCCGAACGCGGAAGGGCGCGAGCTCTCGCCTTGAGCGTCAGGCGCCGTCGCGGGCGCGACCCTTCTTGCGGCCGAAGTCCGGCGGCAGATTCAGGATCTCGGCCGGGAAAGACTCGACGAGGAATGCGACGATGTCGCGCACGGCCAACACCGCCGTCGGCCAGCCGCTCGCATCGGTGACGGGCAGGTGGCGATAGCCTCCGACCGCCATCATGTTGAGCGCCCAGGCGAGTCGGCCATCGAAGGGCAGCGATTCGGGATCGTGCGTCATCACTTCGCTGAGCGGCACACTGGCTGGATTGCGACCGCTGTCGATCACGCGCAGCAGGATGTCGCGCTCGGTGAAGATGCCCGTCAGGGGCGAACGAAGCGTTCCGTCCCGCGTGATCAGGATGCAGCCGCGGTGGCGTTGCTGCATGGCCTGCATCGCGACCTGGACGCTCGCATCCGCTCCGAACACGAGCGGGGGACGTGTCGGTACGACGGTGACGGGCTCCTTCAACATCCCCGCGTCGAAGGTCCGGCGCGGCGGGACCGTCGCATCGAAATAGGCCTCGTCCTGGACCAGGTCATCGTCGAGGTCGAGGTCGCTCTCCGGATTCGTCGGCGCCATCTTCTGTCCTCCGCGCGTGATTCACTGCGAGCGTGCGGTGAGGGGTCGGCTCTCGCCCGTCACCGATCAGTGACGTGGATCGTAGGTTCTTCGATGCTCATTTCCCACAAGGCCGATCGGGGCGATCTCGAGGACCGGCCCGCCTCCATCATTCCAGAGATCATTCGAGCCGCCCGATGTGGAAAACCCCGTAGCCCGAGAGCACGACCTGCGGGATGGCCGCGCCGATGACGATGCCGTCGCGCGGGGAGAGGATCTCGTACGTGTAGTCGGTGACGGGATCGGTCACGGTGCCGAGGAGCTCGCCCTCGTCGACCCGATCGCCCAGACGCGTCTTCGTCAGGAAGATTCCGCCCCGGCCTCGGGGAATCCGGACCCAGCTCGAGCTGATCAGCTTTTGCGACTTTTGCCGCTTCCCCTTGGTCTCGAACATCTCGAGGTAGTCGAGCACGTTGAGCACACCCTGGGTCCCCAGCTCGATCTCTTCCTCGAGGAATGAATACGGCGGGCCGGCCTCGTAGATGATTGCCGCGACGCCCGCCTCGACGGCCTCACGGCGCAGGCTGCCGCTCGGTCCGGCCCCGCCGATGATGACGCCGACGCCGAAGTTCTCGGCGAGCGCGAGCGATGCGGGATCCTCCATGTCGACCCGGATCTGCGCGACGTTGGACCGGAAATTCGAGCCCGTGTGAAGGTCGATCAGGTAGTCGCATTGCCGGATGACGCGCTCGAACATCGCGTTCGCGACGATCGAGGCCACGCTCCCCTTGACCGAGCCCGGGAACGACCGGTTGAGATCGCGTCGGTCGATCATGTAGCGGTTCATGGTCCGGAAGCCCTCGGAATTGGCGGCGGGCACGACGATCAGCGTGCCGACGAGGCGTTGCGGATCGACGGCATGAAAACTCCGACGAGCGATCTCGACGCTGTTGATCTCGTCGCCATGGATGCCCGCGACCACACAGAGGGTCGGGCCCGGAGACGTCCCCCGTGCGGCCCAGAGCGCCGTATCGAGAAAGCTGCCTTCGAAGGATCGCTCCGCCATGAACGTGAACTTCGCTTTCGTGCCCGGCGCGACGATCTGCGATTTCAGGTCGATCGGTCCCCATTCGCTCGTCTGCGTCGATGTGGGCGGATTCGGGTCGGCCGCTTCCGCGCCCGCCGGACTCCAGAGCACCGCCAGGCAGATCACCAGGATCGTGGATGCCCGCTTCATGTCCGATGCTCTCCTTCCTGTGGACGTCGAGACCGGGAATCGACCTCCGCATAATACCCGGCCTCCGCCATGCGGGCCTGGCCGAGGAGATCCGCCGGATACGCGTCGCGAAACGGCTCGATGCCGTATTCCCCGTCGAAGTCGTGCGGGGCGTGGAAGGAGCCCCAGAGCTGGTCCCAGAGCGAGAGGACGTTCGCGTAGTTCACGTTCCGCCCGGCGCCCAGGGCGAGGTCGTGGTGCCAGCGATGGCCATCCGCGTGGGCGAGGACGCGGGAGAGCCCACCGAGAGAGGTCGCCGTATTGGTGTGCTGCGCGCCCATCACGAGCAGCGCCAGCGTCAGGCCGAGCAGCATGCTCTCGAAGGAGAGCCCGAGGAGGCCGGCCACGACGCCGTAGGAGATATAGGTGAACACGGCCTCGAGCGGGTGGAGGGCGAGTCCCGTCAGGAGCGAGAAATGCCGGATCGAGTGGTGCACCGAGTGGACGCGCCACATCAGGCCGTTCGACTCGTGCTCGTGGCGATGCCGAAAGTAGTCGACGAAATCGGCGAGCACGACGAGTGCGACGGCCGGGATCCAGGGATCGCCCGCGAGCCTGAATCCGATTCCGAAGGCCTGGCGAAGCTCCAGCACGAGCCACCACAGGCCGAAGGCGGTTCCGAATCCGAATAACGTGCCGTAGACGAGACCCTGGAACGCCTCGACGCCGAGCTGGCGTGCGGTCTTCGCGGGCAGCGCTCGCGCGGGCCATCGCTGCTCGGCCAAGAGCTGCAGGGCGGGCGAGAACGAGAGCGCGAGGCCGCTCGCGAGGACGGCGGATCCCGTCGCGCCGTAGGCGGCGACGAGGAGCGCGATCGGCCCGAAGACGAGCACGAGTCCGATCAGGATCGGCGATGGTCGAGGGCGAACGCTCTCGCGTGCGGTTTCCATGCGCGGCACCTACCAGAGCTGATCCGCGTACCGATCCGTTCCGACCACCGTCTTGAAGAACGGTGCCGCGAAGCAGACCCGACCCAGGCCCGAGCCCTCGATCGCCTTCGCATACGCCGCGACCTCGCCGAACGCCGCGGCCGGGTCGCCCTCGAGGAACGCGAGCTGCATCACGCGCTCCGGTCCACCGGTCCCCGTGCCGAGGTTCATCGGCGAGCTGCTCGTGATCGCGTCGCGCTGCTTTGGGCGCCAGGAGGAGAGGCTCGCGATGGGGCTCTCCGGAGAGCGGATCGCCTTCGACTCGGCGGTGAAGCGCGTGAAGTCCGCCTCGGAGACGCCTTGCGCGCGGTCCGTCGCGATCATCGCGAGGCCGGCGTAGCCGTGGTCGAGGGCGAGCTGGATGGGCACGGGGTCGCGGTCGCGATAGGCGGTGGTCAGGTACTTGAAGAGGACGGTGTGGACGTGGTCGCGCTCGGCGAAGCCGCGGCCGTTGCCGTAGAGCCAGTGGACCTGCTTGCCGGCCCAGTCCCAGTGCTCCTCTTCGTGGTCGGCGTGGACCCAGTAGATCGAAACGTAGGAGCCGGCGTCGACGGGCTTCGCCACCTCGCCTCGTCCATCCGAGAGCCGCAGATCCTTGAGGGCCCGGGTCGCGACCCAGCGGCTGCCCGCGAAGAGCCAGGGGCCGATCATGCAGCCCGCATAGAAATGGTCGCGTTCGTACCAGCGGTTGTAGGCGACCTCCTGGCCCCGGCGCGGGTCGACGAGGGTCAGCAACATCTCACCGATCTGGATCGGACAATCTTCCACCGGGGCTCCTCCTCGCAGGGTCGCGAGCCAGCGTAGCAAGCGCGGACGGGTCGCCATGGGGCCCGCCGATTCCTCGCTAAGCTCGGCGGCCCGTGTCGGGTGCCAAACAGTTGGAGAATCGATCGTGTTGAAGGTGAACGAGTATTTCGAGGGCAAGGTCAAATCCATCGGATTCAAGACGGCGACGCTGCCGGCGACGGTCGGCGTGATGGCGCCGGGGGAGTACGAGTTCGGGACGAGCCAGAAGGAGACGATGACCGTCGTCTCGGGCGAGCTCGTCGTGAAGCTCCCGGGTCAGTCGAGCTGGCAGACCTTCGCTGCGGGAAAATCCTTCGTCGTGGCGGCGAACGTGAAGTTCCAGCTCAAGGTCGCGGGCGACACCGCCTATCTCTGCACCTATGAATGAAGAGCGAGTGAAAAGGATATGAGCGCAATGCCCGCCGACATCCGCATCGACGATCTCGCGAATCCCCGGTTTCCGGAGGGCTTCGAGGAGCAGATGAAGGCGCTCGCGCCGATGGCGGATGCGCTCGCCTTCGAGCCCGGCGCGATGATCGACTCGGCTTGCAACAAGACGGGGCTCGACGATTTCGGGCCGGCGGGATGGGAGAAGGGGCTCGAGATCGTCTTAAAGGGGCTGCGCGAGGGGCCCGCGCTCTCGACGCTCGGCAAGCTGACGTCCCACGGCGCGGTGCAGGCATTCCTCGAGAATCGGCTCCGGCTCGAGGGGCTGATCAAGCGCCATCCCGAGATCCTCGCGGTCGAGCTCGAGCCGCCGATCGTGATCGCGGGGCTCCCGCGGAGCGGGACGACCCATCTGCTCAACCTGTTCGGCGCCGATCCGCGCCTGCGGCATCTGCCGTGGTGGGAGGCGCTCGAGCCGGTGCTCGACGACTCCGAGAAGCCGGGGCCCGGAGAGGTCGATCCGCGCTGGACGCGGGCGAAGGCGGGAATCGACGCGCGCAATCTGGTCCTCCCGCATTTCGACGCGATGCACGAGATGACGGTCGACCACGTCCACGAGGAGATCCATCTGCTCGGGATGGATTTCGGCACGATGTTCTTCGAGAACATCGGCGTCGGCGGCTCCCCGACCTACCGCGACTACTACCGCAGCGAAGACCAGACGCCCCACTATCGTTATTTGAAGCGGATCCTGCAGGCGCTGTCCTGGCTGCGCGGGCCGAAGCGCTGGATCCTGAAGAGTCCGCAGCACCTCGAGCAGCTCGCTGCGCTGGCGACGGTCTTCCCCGGTGCCGCCGTCGTCGTGACCCATCGCGATCCCGTCTCGACGGTGGCCTCGTTCTCGACGATGGCCGCCTACACGACGCGCATGGCGGCGGCGAAGCCCGATCCGGTCTGGATCGGCCACTACTGGGCCGATCGGATCGAGAAGATGCTCCGGTCGTGTGTGCGCGATCGCGCGCTGCAGCCGGCGGCGCGCTCGATCGACGTGCTCTTCCACGAGTACATGGGCTCGGAGCTCGACACCGTGAAGCAGATCTACGCCCTCGCGGAGCTGCCCTTCGACGCCGACACGAAGCGCCGCATCGACGACTACAACACGACGCATCCGCGCGGCCGCTTCGGCCGGGTCGTCTACGACCTGGCCGATTTCGGGCTCGACGGCCGCGAGCTGCGGGAGCGATTCCGCTTCTATACGGATCGTTTCCCGGTCCGGCTCGAGTCCTAGTGTCCCGGACGGGACACTATCTCGCGAGCGACTTGAGCTCGTCGAAGCTGAGCTTCTTGCCCGTGTCGAAGCGGCGGATGTCGCGTCCCTCGAGCTCGCTCTTGTTGTACCGGACTGCAGCGCGGTTCGGGGTCCAGAGGCCGAGCTGCGTCCGCGGGTAGGACGTCAGCATCGACTCGGTCACCTTCTTCAGCACATCGACCAGGACGACGTCGCCGCTCTCGTCGACGCGCACGCGCTCGGCGCCGAGCTCGGTGTTGGTCAGGGACTTGAAGAGGACGAGGGGCTTGGAATCGAATTCGGACATGGAGACGACCTCGGGAATGGGGTGAGGCCGTGGACGCTAATTCATGCCCGGGGGACCTGCAAAGTCGCTGGCGCATCGCGAATGCCGTCGCCCGGCCACGCGGTGTTCAGCGTTCTCCGCCAGCTTTATGGATTGCATCGAGATGCTCATGCGGGCGCCACGGCGACGTCACCGCGCGGGGGCACCCTCCGATCGACCTCCCCGAGATCCGGGTGCTGCAGCGGTCGACGAGGCAACGAGCGGCTGAAGTCGTCTCGGGGAGGTCTCGTCTATGGACGAGTCGGAACACGCCGGTCGGGCACGCGCTCGAGCGCTTTCGCGAGGACCTGACTCCAGACCTCTTCCGCGTCCGTCCCGATGACGAGCTCCGACTCGGGTAGCCGAGCGCGCGCTTCGCCGCGCCAGACCACGGCGCTCTCGCCGCGACTGCGGGCGCGCAGCAAGAGCACGGCCTCGGGCCTCTTCACGATCCGCGCGCCGCTCGCATCCGGGTCGCTCGACCAGGTCTGTCGGGCCACCGACTCGTTGCGGGGGGCGAGCTCGAGGATCAGGTCGCTCTCGGCGGCGGATCCGATCGCATAGCCCTTCGCGCGGAGCGCCTCTTCTGCGCGGGCTCGCAAAGTCGACTCGAGGGCCGGATCGAGAGGCGGGCCGAGAGTCGGGTCCGGACCAGGGTCCGGAGTTGGGGAGAGGGCATCGGCGTCGGCCGCGGTCTCATTGTCCGTCGCGGATTCGGCCACGCGTGCGAGCGCTACGTGGAGGGTCGTTGCCTGCGCCAGCACCTCGCCGTCGCTCGCATCGACGGTGACGCGATTCGAGATGCAGGCCGCGAACAGGGGGACGACGATGG
>JANMTD010000441.1:0-1524 GCA_031390075.1 Deltaproteobacteria bacterium
CTCGATACCCGCGTCCTGGATGCCGTTGCGGATCAGCTGGCGCGGCACGAGGAAACGCTTCGCGATCTCGAGCTTCTCCTCGAGCGTGTAGCCCGGAAGCTCGATCACCTCCATGCGATCCCGCAGCGCCGGCGGCACCGAGTCGATCACGTTCGCCGTCGCGATGAAGAGCACCTGCGACAGGTCGAAGGGGACCTCGAGGTAGTGGTCGCTGAACTCGTGGTTCTGCTCGGGATCGAGGACCTCGAGCAGCGCCGACGACGGATCGCCCCGCCCGTCCGCACCGACCTTGTCGATCTCGTCGAGCAACACGACGGGATTGCGCGTTCCCGCCTTGCGAAGCCCCTGGATGAAGCGCCCCGGCAGCGCGCCGACGTAGGTCCGACGATGGCCCCGGATCTCCGCCTCGTCGCGCACACCGCCGAGCGAGATCCGCACGAACTGTCGCTCCAGCGCGCGCGCGACCGACTTCCCGAGCGAGGTCTTGCCCGTTCCCGGCGGCCCGACGAAGCACAGGATCGGCCCCTTCAGATCGCGCTTGAGCGAGAGGACCGCGATGTATTCGACGATCCGGTCCTTGATCTTCTCGAGTCCGAAATGGTCCTCGTCGAGGACGCGGTGCGCCGTCGCGACGTCGAGTCGGTCCTCCGAGACGCGACTCCAGGGCATCGCCGTCATCCAGTCGAGATAGTTCCGGATCACCGAGTGCTCGGCCGCCGCCGAAGGCGTCTGCTCGAATCGCTCGAGCTCGCGCAGCGCCTGCTTTAGGCCCTCTTCGGTCATGCCCGCTGCATCGATCGCCGCGCGCAGCCGCTCGACCTCTTCCTCGTCGTCCTCGCTCTCGCCGAGCTCGCGCCGGATGGCCTCGAGCTGCTGGCGCAGCATGTACTCGCGCTGCGTCCGGCCCATCTCGTTCTGGACCTTCTGCTTGATCTCGGTCTCGATCTGGAGGGCCTCGGTCTGCTTCGAGAGCTGGTCGAGGACGAGCCGCAGCCGGATGCCGACGTGATCGGCTTCGAGAATCTGCTGCTTGCCCGCGACGTCGAGCTCGAGATTCGAGGCGACGAGATCGGCGAGCTTCGAGGGATCCGTCAGGTTGGCGACGAGGACCTGCAGCTCGTCCGAGAGCCGCGGGCTCTCGGCGACCAGCCCACTGAACTGTTGCGCGACACTCCGCACGAGCGCCGTCATCTCGACGGACTCGGCGAGCTGCCCCACGTCCTCGACGCGGCGGATCGTCGCGCGCAGGTAGGGGTCGGTGGCCGTGAAGCGCTCGAGCCGCACGCGCGCGACACCCTGCACGAGCAGCCGGTAGGAGTCGTCGGGAAACTTCAACATCTTCACGACGCGCAGCACCGTGCCGACGTTGTAGACGTCGTCGACGCCCGGCGGACCCTCGACGTCGCGCTTGACGGCCGTACAGACGAGCAGCCGATCGGAGCGCACCAGCACCTCGTCGATCAGCCGCTGCGACGCCGGCGTGTTCACGAGCAGCGGCGAGAGCAGATACGGGAAAAGCACCGT
>JANMTD010000443.1:0-6075 GCA_031390075.1 Deltaproteobacteria bacterium
AGAACCGGGCCAGCTCCGCCGCGATCAGTCCCGCACCGCGCTCCGACAGCATCAGCGTGTAGTGGTTGAGCGCGTGGCCCGGGGCGATGCGCAGGGCGCGCGATCGCGCGTACTCGCGCAACGCCTCGAGCGGGTAGTAGCCGACCGGCTCGTCCTCGAGGCCGCGCTCGGCCCAGACGAAGGTCGTGGGGGCCTTGATCCGGTCGACCGCGGTGCGCGTGTCGCCGCGGAGGGTGTCGAGCACATCGGCGCGCAAGGAGTCGAGGTTCACGCGGAAACGCAGGCGGCTCTGGCCGTCGACGGGCCCGTCGAAGGGCTCGTCGGCGAGCTCGTCGTCGATGGCCTCGACGAGCGCCTCGCTCCAGAGTGAAGGCTCCGCGAGGGAGGGATGCGCGCGCCAGACGGCGCGGTGCGCGTCGCGTTTCTCGAAGTGCAGGCGGTAGCGCTTCATCGCCGGCTCGATCAGCACATCCTGCATCGCCTCCGGGTCGAAGCCTTCGGGCAGCGGAAGCGGCAGGCCACCATCGATCAGCACCGCCGCGATCGCCCGATCGCGAAGCAGCGCCGCCGCGTTCGCCGCGATGAAGCCGCCGAGGGACCACCCGGCGAGCAGCACCCGCGCCGCACCGAAATGATCCGCGATGCGCCGAACATCGTCGGCGTGGGCCCGCAGACCGAAGGGCGGCCCGACGGCTTCGCTGCCGTTCGCGCCGCGAAAGTCCGGTGCGATGAGCGTGGCCCGGCCGCCGAGCGCCGAAGCGATGCGATACCAGATGCGATGGGACGAGGTTCCGCCGTGGAGGGCGATGACGACCGGGGCCGACGGGCTCGGCGCCGGCCAGACGCCGACGAAGAGCTCGCCGCCGTCGACGGGGATCCGATGATGCTCGAGGGCGCCGATCATCGCCGCGCACGGCTCACAGGTACTGCGCCGTCGTGCCCCCGAGCGGCATCGGCGCGCTGCCGAGTTTGCGGTGGTCCCAGGAACGGACGCGCACGGGATCGATCCGCACGATCACGCGCTTGTTGAGCATCATCTCGACGATGGGCTTCATCTGCTCGTTGTAGGGCGCGTTGTAGCGCTCGAACACGCTGACTCCCGCGGCCCAGTACTCGGGATCGGTGTTGTCCTCGATGATGTGCGCCGTGCCTTCGACGGAGACGCCGCGGAGCTGGTCGTAGGTCAGGCCCGCTTCGATCATGCAGGCGATCTTCGGATCGCGGCGGAGGTTCTTCACCTTCTGCGATTTCGTCTTCGTCTCGAAGTAGATCTTCCCGTCGACGAGGCCGTACCACATGGCCACGAGGTGGGGCATGCCCTTCGGACCGATCGTCGCCATCGTGCCCGTGCGTCCCTGCTCAATGAAGGTCGTGATTTCTTCGGGCGACATCACGATCTGGCCCCGCTGATTGACTCCCACGGTCGGTCTCCTTGCGCTTCTGGTTTCGAGGATGCGATGGCGGAGTCTAACGGAGCTTCTAAGCTCGGTCGGCGGGCTTTTTCCGCTGCTGATTTCGAAGAGAGGTCGACCATGTCCGCGTCCCCCGTCGGCACGCCGCTTCACAAATTTCCCGAGCCCGAGCTCGGCCACGCGATCATCCCGAAGGAGCGCTACACGTCGCGGGAATTCGCGCGGCTCGAGTGGGACCGGATGTGGACGCGGACCTGGCTCTACGCGGGACCGCTCTCGGATCTCGAGCAGGTCGGCGACTACTTCAGCTTCGAGATCGGCCGCGAGTCGATCGTCGTCGCACGCTCCGCCCCCGACCGGATCGACGCCTTCTACAACGTCTGCCAGCACCGGGCGAGTCAGGTCGTCGCCGGCCACGGCTGCGGCCACGCGCGGAGCTTCGTCTGTCCCTATCACCTCTGGACCTACGACCTCACAGGCAAGCTGCTCGGCCTGCCCGACCGCGAGGATTTTCCGCAGGGCGTCCCCGACGACACGCGCATGCCGCCGCTGCGGGTCGAGACCTGGGGCGGCTGGGTCTTCGTCAACATGGATCCGGACGCTGCGCCGCTGGCGGACTATCTCGGCATCGTCGCGGAGCACCTCGCGCCCTACGACTTCGGCCGCAACTACGCCCTCGCCGAGGACTTCAGCTTCGAGTGGGCGTGCAACTGGAAGGTCGGGGTCGACGCGTTCAACGAGGTCTACCACGTCCAGGGGATCCATCCGGAGCTCTTGCCCTTCACGGACGACGTCGACTGTCCGATCGACCTGCTGGGCGAGCACAGCCGCTTCCTCTTCAAGGTCGGCATACCGAGCCCGCGCTGGAGCGACCGCAAGGCGCAGTCCGCGGGCTACCGCGATCGCAACGCGCTCTCGAAGGAGATGCGCGAGCTGCTCGGCTACTACCAGATCGATCCGGCACCCTTTGAAGACGACGCGCAAGGCGTGCGCGGAGCGCTGATCGCACGCTCCCGCGAGGTCGCGCGGGCCGCGGGCTGGGACGTCTCGGCGCTCAACGACGAGCAGCTCTGGATCGACGTCCACTACACGCTCTTTCCCAACATCACGCTCAATATCAGCGCGGGCCATTTCTGGCTCTTCCGCCACCGCCCGCATCCGAGCGATCCCGAGCGCATGTACTGGGACTTCCAGGAGTACCGCCGCATCGCGCCCGGCGGCGAACGCCCGCCGCGCCCGCCGCATGTCGACGCGATCTGGGGTGACGGGAACGAGAAGAAGGTCCATCTCGCCCTGCTGCAGGACGGCAACGCCGCCCCGCCGCAACAGCGCGGCCTCGGCTCACGCGGATTCCGCGGGCTGCAGCTCGCCCATCAGGAGCGCCGGATCCGACATTTCCATGCCGTGCTCGACCGCTACCTCGAAGGCGCGCCGTGACCGATCCTCTGCGGGAAGTCGACCATCTGAAGGGCAAGGTCATCGCCATCACCGGCGCGGCGAGCGGTTTCGGCCGCGAGCTCGCCCGCCTCGCGGGCGCCCGCGGCGCGCGCATCGTCGCCGTCGATCTGCCGGGGGAAGCGCTCGAGCAGGCCGCGTCGGCACTCCGTGCCGGCGGCGTCGACGTCCTCGCGGTCGCCGCCGACGTCACGGCCCGCGCGCAGATGCACGCGATGGCCGCTGCGGCGATCGCGCATTTCGGTGCGATCGACGTGCTCGTGAACAACGCGGGCACGATGCCGCTCGCCTTCTTCGCCGATCACGCGCAGGCGGCCGAGGCCTGGGACCGCTGCATCGAGGTGAACTTCAAGGGCGTTCTCCACGGCATCAGCGCGGTCCACGACGCGATGATCGCCCGGGGCCGCGGCCATGTCGTGAACGTGTCGTCGATCTACGGCAATCATCCCAACGCCGGCTCCGGCGTCTACGCCGCGACCAAGGCCGCCGTCAACGTCCTCTCCGAGACGCTCCGCATCGAGTCCCAGGGCCGGATCAAGGTCACGACCATCCGCCCGACCGGCGTCCCGACGACGGGCCTCGGTCAGAGCGTCGTCAATGGCGGCGCGATCATCGGCATCCTCGGCCATCACGGCGCGTCGTTCATGGCGAACATCGCGGGCTATTTCGGGGGCACACTCGCCCCCGAGCAGACCGATCCCGAATCGATCCGCTACTGGGCCATCAAGCCGGAGGAGCTGGCCCGGCAGATCCTGTACGCGATCGACCAGCCCTGGGGCGTTTCGATCAGCGATCTCACGGTTCGCGCGTCGGGCGAGGAGTTCGTGCTGTAGGCGATTTCCGGAAAGGCCCTCAGCCCACATTCATCCCAGGACGACCGCCGGCCGCCCCGCCATGATGAAATGGATGCTCGTCGGGTCGAGCATGTAGGCGACGTCGGGCGCGACGTCGGTCACGTTCGCCTCGGCGCGCAGGGATTCGACGAAAGCGGCGAGATCGGCGAACCACTGCTCGGTCACCCCGTCGAAGGACGCATCCGCCGCGAGTCCGTGGTTCTGGTCGTAGGCGATCATGGGGTCGTTCAGCTCGGGAATGCGCTGGAAGAGTCCGCCGTGGTGGTTCTTCCAGTGGGCGTGGAACAGGCCCGCGGCGAGCGTGCGGTGGCGGCGGAGGATGCAGAGGAGCTTCGCCTTCGCGGCCTCGCGGCCGGGCTTGTCGACGATGGGATCGGGGTCGGCGGTGACGACGCGCAGGGTGCCCGGGGCCAACAGGGCGGCGCGGTGGCGAGCGATCCGATCCGCGAGGGCCGCGTCGCGTTCGAAGGCATCGAGGTCGGCCTGGCTCTCGAGCCAGCGCACGTCGACACCGTCGAACCCGGCGTCGGCGACCTCGAGCGCATGGCGGTCCCGGGCGTAGTCCGCGGCGAGTCGATGGTTCAGCTCGTAGCGCCGCAGATGTCTGCGGGCGGAAGGGCTCGCGGCGATCTCCGCGGCGAGCTCCTCGCGCCACCGGCGCTGGAACGCGTCGATCGAGAGCCCCGGTGCCCGGCGGACGAATTCGAAGACCTTGATGCCCATGGTTTGACTCCTGTCGGGTTGGACGGGACGAAGCCTGACACGGACTCGGGCCGCTCGCCCGGATTCTCGAATCGAGAGACGAACGGGTGGTCCGGTCGCGCCCGCTTCGTCTAACGTTCGCGCCATGTCGTCATTTCTCCTCATCGATCGTCCCCGTCCCCACGTCGCCCTGCTCACATTGAATCGGCCCGACCGCATGAACGCGATGGCCTTCGACGTGATGCTTCCCCTGCGCCGCGCCATCGAAGAGATCAGCGTCGACAACGACGTCCGCGTCGTGATCCTGACCGGCGCCGGAGACGGATTCTGCTCGGGGGCGGACCAGGCGGATGCCGGTGCCCCGCCGCATATCGACGGGCTCACGCCGGTCTCGATCGCGCTGCGCGCGCTCCAGGTGCTCGACGACGTGATGTTGGCCCTGCGCGACATGCACCAGCCCGTGATCGGCGCGATCAATGGCGCCGCGATCGGCGGGGGATTGTGTCTGTCGCTCGGATGCGACATCCGCGTCGCGTCGCGGAGCGCGTATTTTCGGGCGGCGGGCATCAACAACGGTCTCACCGCGAGCGAGCTCGGTCTCAGCTACCTCCTGCCGCGAGCGATCGGTCAGGCCCGGGCGGCCGAGCTGATGTTGACCGGCCGCGACTTCGACGCGGACGAGGCCTGTCGCATCGGACTCGTCTCCCAGGTCGTCGCGCCGGAGGCCCTGCTCGATTCCTGCTATGCGATCGCCGACCGCATCATCGGCTGGAGCCGACCCGGCATCGAGCTGACGAAGCGAAGCCTCTGGTCGAGCCTCGACGCCGGTAGCCTCCAGTCCCACATGCAGCTCGAGGGCATCGGGCAGCTCTTCGTCCGCATGATGACCAAGAATTTCGAAGAGGGGACGAAGGCGCGCAAGGAGAAGCGAAAGCCGGTCTACAAGGACTGATCGGCCGGGATCGATCGACGCGCGGCCACGCTTCGCGTCCCATGGCAACGCTCCGCTCCGGTTTCAATTCGCCTAACAGTTTTCAACTTTCCCCGACGATGACCCGATCGCGAACACACGCTCCTTCACGGGCGTGCCCCTTCCGATCGGAGGCGTCGCCTTGGTTTCCGCCCGCGCATCGTTCGCTCGTCGACTGCTTCTGTTCCCTGCCGTCGCGTTCGCCGCAGCCTCCGGCACGGCGTCGCTCGCTCCCGGGGCTCATGCTGCCGAGGTCATCCGGATCGAGGTCGAGTTCTTCGAGGGCGGGAACGAAACGCCCGTCAATCGCGCGACGGTATTGACGTCGCAGCGGCGGGTGCGGGTCGAGCAGCGGTCCCCCGGCGCCGCGAATCCGCCGCCCGTCTTCATCTATCGCGGAGATCAGGATCGGCTCTACAGCGTCGTCGAGCATGCCCGGAGCTATGTGGCCATCGAGCGCCAGATGCTCGAGCGGCTCGGGTCGGGGGCGAGGAGCGCGCGCCGCGAAGTCGATCGCCAGCTCGATGGCGTGCCGAAAGACCAGCAGCGCCTCTTCGGGCATTGGCTCGGCGCATCCCAGCTCGACCCGAATCGGCCCGAGGATCCGCTGATCGTCGGGCGCAGCGACGAGATGGACACGGTCGCCGGCTACGCCTGTCGGCGCGTGACGCTCAGCCGCTCG
>JANMTD010000503.1:0-4262 GCA_031390075.1 Deltaproteobacteria bacterium
CCCGTGCACCGCGCGCCGTCAAAAGGAAGCGGACATGAGGGAGACCGAGCATCACGCCCACGAAGGCGCGGAGACGCCGATTCGTGTCGTCACGGCGGCGGCCCTCTTCGACGGCCACGACGCCGCGATCCACATCATGCGCCGACTGCTGCAGGCGAAGGGCGCCGAGGTTATCCACCTCGGCCACGACCGCAGTGTCGAAGAGCTCGTCGAGGCGGCGGTCGAGGAGTCCGCCGACGCCGTCGCGGTCTCCTCCTACCAGGGCGGCCACATGGAGTTCTTCGGGTACCTCGTGAGCCGACTCGCCGAGGCCGGCGTGCCCCACGTGCGGGTCTACGGCGGCGGCGGCGGGACGATCGCGCCCGCGGAGATCAAAGCCCTCGAACGCAGCGGGGTCGCGCGGATCTTCAGCCCCGAGGACGGGCGGACCCTGGGCCTCGACGGGATGATCGAGTCGATCTTCCAGGAATGCCTCGCCGCGCGCCGCGCCCGGGACGTCGAACCGGCGCAGGGGCTCGCCCAGCTCGCCTCGCATCTCTCCCCCGAGCGCCCGCTCGAGATCGCCCAGCTGATCCGCTTCTTCGAGGACCACGCCGAGACCCGCAAGGACGAGGCGGCGGCGCTGCGCGAGGTGATCGCTGCCCGCCCGACGCCAAGGGCCCCGGTCGTCGGCTTCACGGGCACCGGCGGCGCGGGGAAGTCGAGCGTGGTCGACGAGATCGTGCTGCGCCTGCGCCGGGATGCGCCGTCGCTCCGGATCGCGCTGCTGCTGGTCGATCCGACGCGGCGGCGCAGCGGCGGGGCGCTGCTCGGGGATCGGATCCGCATGAACGCGATCGGGGGCCGGGAGGTCTTCGTCCGCTCGATGGCGACGCGCCGCGCCCATCTCTCGCTCTCGGCCGCCGTCGGCGATGCCCTCGCGGTGCTGCGTTCGGCGGGCTTCGATCTCGTCCTGCTCGAGACGGCGGGCATCGGCCAGAGCGATTCCGAGATCGTCGACCGCGTCGACTGCTCGCTCTACGTGATGACGCCCGACTACGGTGCGCCGTCGCAGCTCGAGAAGATCGACATGCTCGACTTCGCGGACCTGATCGTGCTGAACAAATGCGATCGCCAGGGGGCGGCTGACGCGCTGCGCGACGTGCGCAAGCAGTGGCGGCGCAATCGCAGCGAGCTGTCGCTGCCCGACGAGCAGGTGCCGGTCTTTCCGACGGTGGCGCGGGCCTGGAACGATCCGGGCACCGAGCGCCTCGCCCAGGCGCTCGAGGCGCGTCTCGCAGGCCTCGGGCTGGCGGCGCATTTCTCGGACCGGGCAGGCGAAGGGACACCGATCCGCCTGCATGCGACCGCGGCCGTGCTCCCGAGCGGGCGGCAGCGCTACCTGGCGGAGATCGCCGAGAGCGTGCGCGACTACCATGCGCGGGCGGAGCGATCCGCCGAGCGCGCGGCCCTCGCGGATGCCCACGCCCGGATCCTCGCGACGTCGGGCGCGGGCCCGGAATATCCGCTCGCGCCTCTCGCGCCTCTCGCGCCTCTCGCGCCTCTCGCGGCCGAAGCGGTCGACGCGGCTGCGCGGACTGAATCGACGAGCGCGACCGGGGCGAATCCCGAGCAGGGTGCAGACGCCCTTCGCGGCGCCCTCGTCCGGGGTTATGCCGAGGCGGCGGAAGCGGTCGATCCCGCCCTCGCAGAGGAGGTCCGCCGCTGGCCCGAGACCCAGGCGGAGTACCGGGCGAGCCACCACCGCTACGTCGTGCGCGACCGCGCCGTCGAGGTCGAGAACCGGACCGAATCGCTCTCGGGTACGCAGATCCCGAAGGTCGCGCTCCCGCGCACCCGGGATTGGGGCGAGCTCACGCGTTTCTTCGCCCGCGAGAATCTCCCCGGGCGCTTCCCGTACACCGCCGGCGTCTTCCCGTTCAAGCGCCGCGAAGAGGATCCGGCGCGCATGTTCGCGGGCGAGGGCGGGCCGGAGCGGACGAATCGGCGCTTCCATCTGCTCTCTGCGGGGCAGCCCGCCGTGCGGCTCTCGACGGCCTTCGACAGCGTGACCCTCTACGGACGGGATCCCGCCGACACGCCGGACGTGTTCGGCAAGGTCGGCAACTCCGGCGTCTCGATCTGCACCCTCGACGACGCCAAGAAGCTCTACTCGGGCTTCGATCTCGCCGATCCCCGCACGTCGGTGTCGCTGACGATCAATGGTCCGGCGCCGACGGTGCTCGCCTTCTTCCTCAATGCGGCGATCGACCAGCGGGTCGAGCGGCATCTGCGAAAGCGCGGCGAGCTCGAGAAGGTGCGGGCGCGTTTCGAGGCCGAGCTGCGGGCGACGGGGCAATCGCTGCCGTGTTATGGCGGACCGCTTCCGCCCGGCCACGACGGATCGGGGCTCGGTCTGCTCGGGATTCCCGGGGATCGCGCCGTCGATGCGGAGACCTATCAGCGGATCCGGCGGCAGGTCCTTCAGTCCGTGCGCGGCACGGTGCAGGCCGACATCCTGAAGGAGGACCAAGCCCAGAATACCTGCATCTTCTCGACCGAGTTCTCGCTCAAGGTCCAGGGCGACATCCAGGAGACCTTCTGTCGCGAGGGCATCGGGAACTTCTACTCGGTCTCGATCTCGGGCTACCACATGGCCGAGGCCGGCGCGAACCCGATCAGCCAGCTCGCCTTCACGCTCGCGAACGGCTTCACCTTCTGCGAGTACTTCCTCGCCCGCGGTCTCGCCGTCGACGACTTCGCGTCGAACCTCTCGTTCTTCTTCAGCAACGGTCTCGACGCCGAGTACTCGGTCCTCGGCCGCGTCGCGCGCCGGATCTGGGCCGTCGTGATGCGGGATCGTTATGGCGCGAGCGAGCGGAGCCAGAAGCTGAAGTACCACATCCAGACCTCCGGCCGGTCGCTGCACGCCCAGGAGATGGACTTCAACGACATCCGCACGACGCTGCAGGCGCTGACTGCCCTACAGGATGGTTGCAACAGCCTGCACACGAACGCCTTCGACGAGGCGGTGACGACCCCGACCGTGGAGTCGGTGCGGCGCGCCCTCGCGATCCAGCTCATCATCAACCGCGAGGCGGGTCTGATGAAGAACGAGAACCCGACCCAGGGCGCCTTCGTCATCGACGAGCTGACGGACCTGCTGGAGACGGCGGTGCTCGAGGAATTCGATCGACTGTCCCAGCGCGGCGGGGTGCTCGGCGCCATGGAGACCCTCTACCAGCGCGGTCGCATCCAGGAGGAGAGCATGCGCTACGAGCAGCGCAAGCACTCGGGCGAGCTCGAGATCATCGGGGTCAACACCTTCCTGTCGCCCAACGCGAAGGGGCCCCCCGTCTCGATCGACTCGCTGATGCGATCCTCGGAGGCCGAGAAGCGAGCCCAGCTCGACGCGCTTGCGGCCTTTCACGCGCATTGGGCCGGGGAGGCGCCAGCCGCCCTCGCGCGGCTGAAGGAGGCCGCGCGGCGCGGCGAGAACGTCTTCGAAGTCCTGCTCGAGACCGTCAAGGTCGCGAGCCTCGGCCAGACGAGCGATGCACTCTTCGAGGTCGGAGGCCGCTACCGGCGGGCGATGTGAGGCAGGCTGCTAGAGTTGCGCGCCCCGAGGCACCGAGGGTGCCCGCGGCGAAACGAGTGTCGAAAGCGAAGCGAGGATGAAATGGCGGATGCATCTGGACCCAGATCGGGCGGGATGAAGGCGGGCGAGCACCTCGGCGAGTGGCGGCGCATGGCGGCCTCGGAGGTCAAGGGTCAGGACATCGCCGATCTCGTCTGGACGAGTCCCGACGGTCTCCGCATCCGGCCCCTCTACACGGCCGTCGATCTCGAAGCCCTCGAGCACACCGACACGCTCCCCGGCCTCTTTCCCTTCCTGCGCGGACCCCGCGCCACGATGTACGCGAACCGCCCGTGGACACTGCGGCAGTATGCGGGCTTCTCGACCGCCGAGGAGTCGAACGCCTTCTACAAGGCGAACCTTGCGGCGGGCCAGCAGGGCCTGTCGGTCGCCTTCGATCTCGCGACCCATCGCGGCTACGACTCGGATCACCCGCGTGTGTCGGGCGACGTCGGGAAGGCCGGTGTCGCGATCGATTCCGTCGAGGACATGAAGATCCTCTTCCAGGATATTCCGCTCGAGCAGGTGACGGTCTCGATGACGATGAACGGGGCGGTGATCCCCGTGCTCGCGGCCTTCATCGTGGCCGGAGAAGAGCAGGGCGTTCCGCGCAAGAAGCTCGCCGGTACGATCCAGAACGACATCC
>JANMTD010000467.1:0-12466 GCA_031390075.1 Deltaproteobacteria bacterium
CGCGGGAGCGCGGATGCTCGCTCGGCAGATCGAAGATCCAGACTATCGCCATCGTGCGCGAGATCAGGTCGAGGGGCTCGAGGGTCGTCACGCCCGAGACCGCCATCATGCGCGGATCCGCAAAGGGCTCGAGCAGGCCCCGCAGCCAGCCGGGCTCGGGACACGCATCGCTGTCGAGCAGGATCGTGAACTTCGTCGTCGCGAGCTCGGCGCCGCGATTCTTGAGCTGGTAGTAGGTCAGCCCGTCGGTCGGGACGAGGCGGAGCTCCGCACGGCGCTCGAGCTCCGGGGCGCTGCGCGCGACACCGCGGCGAATCGACTCGGGATCGACCGCATTCGCATCGTAGAGATAGAGAAGGGTCGGGCGTCCAGGCGCTTGCTTCTGCTCGCGGGCGATCTCCGCGTCGAGCGCAGCGAGGGCTCGATCGGTCCAATGGGACGCGACGTCTCGGGGATTCTCCCATTCGATCGCGATCGTGATCTCGCCGAGGTCGAAATCGGATGACTGGCTCACGACGCCTCCACACCGGCGGCGCGCCGCGCCACCGATGCCTAAGCTACCGCATCGAGGAGACCCCGTGCTGTCTCACGTCCCGTGGAACCTGACCCGCAAGCTCGGCCGCTTCCGCGAAGCCGACGCGATCGTGTTGTCCCTCGGCAAGAGCGGCCGGACCTGGCTCCGCGTGATGCTCCACCACGCCCTCGCGCTCGAGTACGGCATTCCCTTCGACCCGATCCGCCTCGATCCCGGCGCGAGCGCTGCTCCCCGCATCGCCTATACCCACGAGCTCGCGACCCACCTGCGCCAGAACACGCTCTGGAGCCAGCTGCTCGGCAAATCCATCCTGCCGCGCCGGGTCACGGATCGGAAGCGGATGGTCATCCTGGCCCGCGATCCCCGGGACGTCGTCATCTCGAGCTATTTCCACAAGACCGAGCGCTCTCGCAAGACCGACTGCAGTCTCGAGGAATTCCTGCACCACCCGCGCTGGGGCATCGAGGGTCTCGTGACGATCCTGAATCGCTGGCGCGCGCGCTTCGCGTCGCACCCGCATTGCCATTGGCTCTCGTACGAGGGACTCCAGTGCGATTCGCAGGGCGAGCTGTCGCGACTCTTTTCCGCCCTCGGCGTTCCGATCCCGACGACCGTCGTCGCCGCGGCGGTCGAGGCGGCGCGCTTCGACAAGATGAAGGCCGCCGAGACCGCGGGCGAGTTCAGCGATATGCGGCTTCGACCAGGGGATCCGGCGCGACCCGATTCCTTCAAGGTCCGGCGCGGCAAGGTGGGCGGCTACCGCGACGACCTCGGCCCCGAGTCGATCGCCTTCGTCGACGCCGCCGTCGCGCGCCTCGATCCGTTCTACGGCTATGAGCCGACGGCGGGAATCACGAATGCGGCGGCGCATTCCCGCGCCAGCTGAGCTCCTCGCGGCGTGCGACGATGCGCCAGCCATCGCGCGTCCGCTCCAGGCGGTCGTTGTAGAAGAGACCGGTCGTCGTGAGACTGCGGACACCGTCCTGCTCCATCGTGACATAACAGACGACGGGCACGCGGCTGATCGCGACATCGCCTGCCAGCGCAAGACGCAGGCCCCCCGAGATGCGCTGCGCGTGGGGCATCGAGGGCCGCAGCGACGCCAACCACTGTCGGTAGGCGGGATAGCGCTGGATGGGCACGCCGAAGTCGCGCAGATCGATCTCGGCGCTGGCCGTGAACGTTGTATCGTAGGCCTCGAAGTCCCAGGCTTCGGCGGCGGCGAGCTGGCGGTCGTAGAGATCTGCGATGGCTTGGCGGTCGTTCAGGTCGTCGAGCGAGTAGTGGCGGTCCATGGGGTCCTTGCTCTGGCGGTCGCGGGTTCGAGACGGTGCCGATCTGGCCGGGAGATTCCCATAGCATGACGACGGATGAGATGTCGGCACAGCTCGTCTCCTGGATCGAGGCCGAGGCCGGGGGGCGCGTTCTTTCCGCGAAGCGCGCGGGCGAGGGTGCCAGCCGTCAGGCATGGGCGGTCGACCTGGAGAGCGGGGAAGGGTCGCAGAAGCTCTTCTGCCTTCGCGACAGCACGAGCGGATCCGGCGGCTCGCAGCGTGACGCGGGCGTGCTCCGGGCGCTCGCGACGACTGAGATTCCGGTGCCGCGGGTGTATGCCTCGAGCGCCGAGCTCGGAGCCTTGCTCCTGGCCCGCGTACCCGGCCGCAGCGATTTTCCGGCCGTCGATCGCGACGAAGATCGCGAGTCCACAGCGCGTGACCTGATGCGCCTCACCGCCGCGCTCCACGCCCTCGATCCGGGTCGTCTCGCGATCGAACACCTGGGCGAGGCGAAGGCCAGGAGCGATCACGCCGCTTGCCAGCTCGCCCAGCTCGACGAACTGCTGCTCACTCTGGGGACCGATGCCCTTCCGGTCCAGGTCTTCGCGGCGAAATGGCTCTTGCAGAGCCCGCCCCGCGCTTCCAGAACGAGCCTCGTTCACAGCGACATGGGCCCCGGCAACTTCCTCTACGAGCGGGGCTCGGTGACCGCGATCCTCGACTGGGAGGTCGCGCACTGGGGCGATCCGATGGAGGATCTGGCGGCGATCGCCGTGCGCGACATGGCGACGCCGATCGGGCCGCTGGCGACGCGTTATGCAGAGTACGCGGCCGCGGGCGGGGCCCCCGTCGAGCTCGCGAGCATCGCCTGGTACCGCATCTTCATCCTCGCGCGCAACACGACCCTGATCGCGCTCGGACTCCGCCGTGAGCTCCCGCCCCGCGAGCGAGAGCCCCTCGAGCGCTTTCAACTTCTCCTGCTCCGCGCGCTCGCGCTCTGTCTCTGCGACGTCGTCGGCGTCGAGCGGCCGCCGCGGGAGCTGGTCGAGACGAATGTCGCGATTCGGGAGGACGCTTCCCTGTTTGCCGACCCGGAGCACGAGCAGGCGCTCGCTCGGCAATTCGCGGTCCAGCTGCAGGCCCGCGCCCGTGCGGAGCAGGCGAGCCTCGGCGCCTTCTTCGACCGCTTTCCGCAGCGGCTCGTCCCGTCATGATCGCCGGCCTGGATTCCGATCTCTCCGTTTCCCCCGCAGACGACGATTTCCATCGCCCGACGACGGCCGATCCGAGCTGGATCGAGACCGTCTGGTTTCCGTTCTGGGTTCCAGAGGAGGAGATCAGCGTCTACGCGCGGATCTGGTTCCGGCCGAACGCTGGTGAGCAGGGAGGTGCGGTCCACGCCTGGCGGGGGACCTCGGAGATCCTCGCCTACGACGGCTGGACGGAGGCGTTCACCGGCTTCGGCGATCTCCGCGAGCTCGTCCTGGAACGCGGTTTTCGTTTGACTTGTGAGGTGCCGCTCTCGCGCTACCGCATCGTGCACCGGAGCCCGCGCATCGAGGTCGACGTGACCTTCGCGGCGCGCATGGATCCCAACCCCGTCGCACCCGCAGAATCGCCGGGCATGTTCGCCGGGCACCTCGAGCAGCCGGGACGGGTCACGGGGCGCCTGCGCCTCGCCGAGCGCGAGTACGCGATCGATTGCGGCAGCGTTCGAGATCGCTCGTGGGGGCCGCGCGAGATGAGAAGCGACCTGCGTCTCGGGAACGCACACGGCACGTCGCGGGAGGGCGATGCTTTTTTCGCCTACGTGAACCCCGACGTGCGTGGCGTAGAGCGCATCACGAGCGGCTATCTCCTGCAGGACGGGGTCGCGGCGCGGATCGTCGCCGGAGAGCGCCGGACGGATTGGGATGGAAGCCATCCGCGCGCCCTCGCCGTCGAGCTGCGCGACGCGCTCGGCCGCAGCGCCCGCTATCGGGGGCGCATCGCCAATCGCCAGGCGGTCGACGCGGGGAGCGAGATCTACGCCGTGCTCAATCTCGTCGAGTGGCAGCGCGAGGGAGAGCGCGAGGGAGAGCACACGAGCGAGCTGTGGGGCGAGAATCACGACATCTGGTCTCGCACCGCCTGGCTCGCGGCGGGGCGCGAGGCCCTCCCGAAGCGCTGAAGGCAGGGAGAGCGGGCGCCTACTCGGGCTCGGGTCGCGGGTACATCGTCTCGAGCATCGCATCCCAGCCGAGGTCGGAGAGGGTCCCGCGCAGGCGGATCAACTCCTCCGCCATCGCGCCGACGACGATGCGGGTCGGTACCGACTCGCCGGTCGCCGCATCGACACAGGCCTTCGCCACCTCGTCGGGGGTGGAGGTGCCCGGGACCTCGCCCGCGAAGGATCGGGCGAGCGCCGCGCGGAGCCCCTCGCTGAACGCGGCGTAGACTCCCGACTCACGGCCGGCCAGGCGGGCGAGGGAGGCCCTGCCGTAGTCGCTCGCGACGAGTCCCGGCTCGACGATCACGACGTCGATGCCGAAGCGCGCGACCTCGAAGCGCAGGACGTCGCTCACCGCCTCGAGCGCGTACTTGGAGGCGTGATAGGCGGCGCCACCCGGAAACGAGATGCGCCCGCCCATGCTCGAGATCATGAAGATCAGCCCGCGTCGCTGCTCGCGCATGCGCGGGAGGACGCGCTGGGTCAGGGCGATCGCCCCGATCAGGTTCGTCTCGAGCTGGGCTCGAAAGGCGTCGAGGGAGGTCTCTTCGAAAGCCCCCTGTTGCCCGTAGCCGGCATTGTTGATGAGAACCTCGACGCTGCCGTGACTCGTCTCGATCTCGCCGACCACGCGTTCGATGCCCGCCGCATCCGTGACATCGAGGGGACGGGTGTGGCAGCCGATCGCGGCGAGGTCTCCGAGGCTTTCGACGGTTCGGGCGGTTGCGAAGACGGTGAAGCCGGCGTCGGCGAAACGGCGGGCGCAGGCGGCGCCGATGCCGGAGGAGCAGCCGGTGATCAATGCGGTGCGCGACATCAATGGCCGGCCTCTCGTCGCGCTCGGATCTAGAGAAGCGCCTCGATCTCCTTCTCGATCTTCTCCGGCGTGTCGACCGAGCCGTAGCGCTTCACGACCTCGCCCTTCCCGTCGACCAGGAACTTCGTGAAGTTCCACTTGATGCCCTCGGTGCCGAGGACGCCGGGCGAGGCGCTCTTCAGATGTTGGTAGAGCGGATGGGCGTTCGGCCCGTTGACCTCGACCTTGGCGAACATCGGGAATGTCACGTCGTAGGACGTCGAGCAGAAGCTCTGGATCTCGTCTTCGTTGCCGGGCTCCTGATGGCCGAACTGATCGCAGGGAAAGCCGAGGATGACGACGCCGCGATCCCGGAGCTTGCGCCACATGGCTTCGAGGCCCTTGTACTGGGGTGTGAAGCCGCATTGGCTCGCGACGTTCACGATCAGGAGCGTCTTCCCGCGGTAGTCGCCGAGGGGTTGGCTCTTGCCGTCGATCGTTTTCGCTTCGAAGTCGTACACGCTCATGGCGGCTCCTCGCGTCCGGGGTCGGGTCGGGGTGGAATGCATTTCAGCCTAGGGGCCGGCGCCGGGAGGGGCAACCCGATGCGAGCGACGCTCCCTCGGCGCCCGGTGCGCAGGGGTCGGCCCGGCTTCGGTGCGTTCGTGTAGAGTGGCGGGCTCCGGGGATCCATCCGCCTGCCTTCGGAGCTGCGATCGCGTCCATGCCCGCCGACATCTACATCGACGACCTCGCGTCCCCCGTGCTTCCCGAAGCGATCCACGCGATGAACGCGGTCTCGCTGGAGGAGGCGCGCCGGCGCGTCCCCCTCGACGAGGCGAGCCTCTTCGCGGAAGCGCGGGCGCAGGCGGGGCTCGAGGATTTCGGGGCTGGCCATTTCCGGGAAGGGCTCGGCGTGCTGCTCGCCGCGCTCGAGTCGGAGGCGGAGCTGACGCTCCTCGGGCGAACGTCGGCGCGCTCCCAGCTCGTGAAGCTCCTCGTCAATCGCCTGCGCCTCGAGGCCGTCGTCGCGCGCCATCCCGAAGCGCTGCGCGTCCCGATCGAGCGCCCCGTCATCATCGTCGGGCTCCCGCGGACGGGGACGAGCCACCTCCACAATCTCCTCTCCGCCCATCCCGAGCTGCGCTTCCTGCCCTACTGGGAGAGCAGCGAGCCGATCGCGGCGCCGGACGACGTCGTCCGTCCCGGCGAGTCCGAACCGCGCATCGCCCCGATCCAGGCGGGCCTCGATAAGGGCATGGCCCTGATCCCGCACCAGCAGGCGATGCACGAGATCGACGCGCTGACGCCGCACGAGGAGATCGGCTTCTTCTCGATGGATTTCAGCTGCCCGATCTTCTTCACGTCCTTCAAGGTGCCGAGCTACCGCGCCTGGTACCGCAAGGCCGACATCACGCCGAGCTATGCGTACGCGCGCCGCGTGCTCCAGGTCGTGTCGTTCCTGCGCGACGGGGGCAAGCGTTGGGTGCTCAAGAGTCCGATGCATCTCGAGCGGCTCGTGCCCCTGATGCGGACCTATCCCGACGCGCGGGTCGTGATGACCTTCCGCGATCCGGCCCGCGTCGTCCTCTCGATGGCGACGATGACGGCCTACGGACGGCGACTCGTCCAGCAGACGGTCGATCCGATCTTCATCGGACGTCAGGTCGCCGACAACGTCCAGGACCGCTTCGATGCGGCGGTGCGTGACGTCCACGCCGTCCCGGCCAGCCAGCGCTGCGACGTGCATTTCGACGCGTACATGAAGGATCCCGTCACCGCCGTGCGGCGGGTGCTCGAGTTCGCCGGGCTCGACGCGAGCGACGCGACGATGGACCGCATGCGCGACTATCAGGACGCGCATCCGCGCGGGAAGTTCGGCCGCCTCGTGTACCGCTACGAGGACGTCGGGCTCGACCCGGCGCAGCTGCGGGCGCGGTCGCGAGACTATCTCGCGAAGTTCGCAATCTCCGCCGAGGCGGATTGAGGGGGCGAAATGACGAAGAAGCTGAAGCTGTCGATCGCATGTCCGCCGGGTCCGAAGGCCCGGGAGCTCGCCGTACGCGCCGAGGCGCTCGGCTACGACCGGATCTGGCTCTTCGATTCGGCGGCGCTCTACGAAGACATCTGGATCCACCTGGCCCAGATCGCCGAGGGGACGCGGCGGATCGGCCTCGGGACGGCGGTGCTGGTCCCGAATCTGCGCCACGTGATGGCGACGGCTTCCGCGATCGCGACGATCGATCGCCTGGCGCCGGGTCGCCTCGCCTGCGCCTTCGGCACGGGCTTCACCGCCCGCGCCGTGCTCGGCCAGAAGGCCCTCTCCTGGAAGTTCACGCGCACCTATCTCGAGCAGCTCCGCGCCCTTTTGCAGGGCCGGGTCGTCGACATCGAGGGCAAGGCCTGTCAGATGATCCACCGCCCGGAGCTCGCGAAGAAGCGGCCGATCGACGTGCCGCTCCTGCTCTCGGCCTTCGGGCCCAAGGGCCTCGCGATCACGCGGGAGATCGCCGACGGCTGGATGGGGTTCGCGGCGCCGCCGGAGCGCTTCGACTGGGCGGTGCAGATGGTGACGGGGACGGTTCTCGATCCCGGCGAATCGCCGCAGTCGTCGCGGGTCGTCGAGGCGTTCGGTCCCTGGCAGGTCGGGATGTACCACGCGACCTGGGAGATGAACCGGGCGGCGGTGCCCTCGCTTCCGGGTGGGCAGGTCTGGCTCGACGCGATTTGTGCAGAGCGGCCCGAGCGGGAGCGCCATCTCGCGGTGCACGACGGACATGTGACCCATTTGACGGCCGCCGATCGAAAGGCGCTCGCGACGTTCAAGGGGCAGATCCCCTGGCACGGTTGGGTCGGGGAGGCAGACGCGATCCGCAAGCGCGCCGACGAGGCCGCGGCGGCGGGGACGACCGAGCTTCTCTTTGTGCCGTCGGGAGACGATCTGATCCGCGAGGCGGAGGCGTTCTTCGGGGCGATGGAGCGGGTGTAATGGAGCAGATCCTGAATTTCGTGCAGCTGACCGAATCGATCGGCACGTCCGGTCAACCGACCGCCGAGCAGTTCGCGGACATCGCGGCGGCGGGTTATGCGGCGGTCGTGAATCTCGCGGTGCCGGACTCGCATAACGCTGTCGCCAACGAGGGGAGCCTCGTCACCGCGACGGGCATGACCTACGTCCAGATCCCGGTGAAATGGGACGCGCCGACGCTCGGCGATCTCCAGCGTTTCATCAAGACGATGCGCGCCCTCGAGGGCGCGCGGATCTTCGTCCACTGCGCGATGAACATGCGCGTCTCGGCCTTCATGTACCACTACCTCACGGTCGAGAAGGGCATGGCGCCGGCGGCCGCCCGCTCGCCGATCCTCGAGAAGTGGGAACCGAAGATGGACGAGGTCTGGAAGGGCTTCCTCGCGCTGACTCCGGGCGCGATCCGCGGGGATGCGCCAGCGTCGTCGCGATGATCAAGCTCCTCTCCGTCAAGACGCGGCGCGAGGGCTCGACGCGGGACGCGTTCCGCCGCCACTACGAAGAGCGCCACGTCCCCCTCGGCCTCGGCTTCATCGATCGCTTCCGCTGGCGCAAATACCAGCGCAATCACGTCGTCGCCGTGCATGCGGGACACGTCGACTTCGATTGCCTGACGGAGTTCTGGTTCGCGAGCCGCGAGGACCAGGAATCGACGCGGGTGTTCGCGGCGTCGCCCGAGTTTCGCGTCCTCGACCAGGACGACGAGCGCTTCCTCGACGTGACGCGGCGTTTCTCGTGCGAGCTCGAGGAACGGATCCTCGCCGGCGCGCGGCCTGCCCACGACGCGGCGGGTACGCGGCGGATCAGCGCGATCTTTTCACGTACGGAGTCCCGTCCGGAGTCCCGTCCGGAGTCGATCGGGGCCGATGACTTCGCGAAGTCGATCTCGGCCGAGGTGGCGCGCCTTGCGGCGCAGGCGAGCCTGGCCGGAACCCGCGTCGCGCTCGATCTGCGCGTGCAGCCGGGCCAGCGACCGACCGAGTTCGCCGCGATCGTGTCGACCTGGGCGCCGCCCGGCGCTTCGCCCGTTCGCCTGTCCGGCTGGGTCGATCACGAGCCGGACGCCGAAGTCGAGCTCGAGGTCGTCGAGACCCCGGCGGATCGGCTGTGGTCGCCGGTCTAGATCGGTTCCCGCGCCGGCCGTTTTTCCTCGGGCGCATCGGCATCGCCGGCGTAGAATGAGGCGAATCGACACGTCTCGAATCACGCACACGGAGGATCCCATGGCCGACATCGATGGGGGTAAGAAGGACGGATGGCAGGAGGTCGCGAAGCGCATCCAACGCATCGAGGAGATCGAGGCGATCAAGCGCGTCAAGTACCGCTATTTCCGCTACTTCGATACCGCGAACGTCGACGCGATCGCGGACGTCTTCACCGAGGACGTCGTGATCACGGTCCTCGGCGGCGTCTACAAGTTCGAGCTCAAAGGTCGCGACGCGTACCTCAAGCTGATCCGCGAGGGCGCGCACGCCGAGATGGTGACGCAACACCACGGCCACCACCCCGAGATCGACCTCACGAGCGACACCACGGCGACGGGCCTCTGGTACCTGAACGATTACGTGCTCGACTTCCGCCGCAAGCAACACATCATGGGCACCGCCTTCTACCGCGACACCTACGTGAAGGAGGGCGATGGAAAGTGGCGCATCCAGCGGACCGAGTTCGAGCGCGTCTGGGAGATCTCGGAGGTGATCGAGAAGAAGCCGAACGTCACCTTCAGCTACCTCTCGACCCACGCCTACACGATGCCGCCGGGGGAGCTCCTGCCCTGGAAGCGCGACGATCTCTGAGCGGGGATCGAAGGGGGACCAGGCGATGAGTGGATCGGAGCTGAAGGACAAAGTCGCGCTCGTGACGGGCGGCGCGTCGGGCATCGGCGCGGCGACGGCGCGTCTGCTCGCGGAGCAGGGCGCCGCGGTCGCCGTTCTCGACCGCGAGTCCGCCGGGATCGAGCGCGTCGTCTCGGCGATCCACAAGCAGGGTGGCCAGGCGACGGCCCATCGCGTCGATCTCGGCGAGATCGCGTCGATCCCCGCGGCGGTCGCGGAGGTGCTGCGCGCCCACGGCCGCATCGACATCCTCGTGAACGCGGCGGGCATCTCGGGCGACGAAGGGGAGATCCTGACCCAGTCCGAGGCGAACTGGGACCGCGTCCTCGCAATCGATCTGAAGGCGCCCTTCAGGTTGATCCAGGAAGTCGGCCGTCACATGGTCGAGCGCGGCGGCGGCGGGCGGATCGTGAATGTGACCTCGAGCTCGGCCCACCGCGCGCGCCGCGTGATGGCGCCCTATGGCGCGGCGAAGGCGGGCCTCGCGCAGCTGACGCGGACGGCGGCTGCCGACCTCGGGCGCTACGACATCAACGTCAATGCGGTGGCCCCGGGCGTCACGATGACGCCGATGACGAGCGGCATCGGCGACGCGGCGGCTTTTGCGCAGGTGATCGCCGAGGGGCCGCTCGCGAATCTGACGGGTCGCACCTCGCTGCCCGAGGATGTGGCGAGCGCGATCGTCTATCTCTGCCTGCCCGGCAGCCGCCAGATCACGGGTCAGACGATCCATACGAGCGCCGGCGCGATCGTCTGATGCCGACAGGCGGGGCCGGCCCGAGGCCGGCCATTCTGGACGGAGCAGGTCGGAGCGGGTCGGAGATGGCGGCGGGATCCGGCTTGGCTAGCGTGATCGGGATGCTCCGCGCCGCCCGCCACGACTATCCCGACTATGCGAGCCTCGTCGAGGACTACTACGAGCGCGGCTGGACCGACGGGCTTCCGATCGTTCCCCCGACACCCGAGAGCGTCGAGTGTTTCCTCGACCACGCCGGTCTCGCCCCCGACGCCATTCTCGGCGCCGTGCCGACCCGCGACGTCGTCGTGACCGCCGAGCACGCGGCGATCAACGCCGTGATGGCAGGCTGTCGCCCGGACTACTTCCCGACCGTCGTGGCGGCGGTGCGCGCCCATCTCCACGAGAAGGCCAACTGCCACAGCACGACGGGCACGCTCTCCGGCGCGAGCCAGATCGTCGTCGTCAACGGACCGGTCCGGAACGAGATCGGGATCGAGTGCCGCGGCGCCTGCTTCGGGCCCGGCTTTCGCGCGAACGCGACGATCGGCCGGGCGCTGCGCCTCGTGATCCGGAACGTCTGCCGCGCGGTGCCCGGGGTCTTCGACCGGGCGAGCCTGTCGACGCCCTTCCGTTATTCGTTCTGCTTCGGCGAGGACGAGGAGGCGAACGACTGGAAGCCCCTCCATGTCGAACGTGGATTCGCCCCCGACCAGAGCGCCGTCACGGTCCACTCGACGATGATCGTCTGCGAGGTGATGGACTACACGAGCCGCACGCCGGAGGCGATCTGCGACGGCTGGCTCGCCGAGATCCTGCGACGGGGGATCTTCGCCGACCGCTTCGTCGCCGAGGCGAACATCCTGATCGTCGTCTCCGCCGAGCACCAGCGTTATTTCGCGCAGGCGGGCTGGTCGAAGGCCGATGTGCGCGACTATCTCTGGAAGCAGTGCCAGGCCTCCGGCGAGAATGCGAAGCGCATCATGCTCGGCGGGCCCGAGGGCTTCCTGATCGTCGGCGCTGGCGGCCCCGGCCACGCGACGACCTGGCTGTTCTTTCCCCACCTCGCCTGGGCGATCACGCAAGCGATCGACCCGGCGAGCGCAACGCGGAGGACGTGAGATGACGATTCAAGGGACAGACAGGCGAAGCGAAGGCATCGTGGCCCTCGATCCGACGAGCGGCCCCCTCGAGAAACCGACCGGGCGAAAGCTCGCCGCGCGGCCGAGCGACCTCGACGGGCAGGTGATCGGGTTGGTGACGAATGGGTTGGGGCGCAGTCAGGAATTCATGACCGCGCTCTCGGGCGAGCTCGCGAAGATCTCGCGGCCGGGCGGCGTGATCCACGTCGTGAAGAACAGCGTGTCGATCGCCCCCGAGCGCGCCGATTGGGCGCGACTGACCTCGGAGGCCTCGGTCGCGATCACCGGCTTCGGGGGTTGAGGCTCCTGCAGTGCGCGCAGTTTGCGCGACGCGATCGAGCTCGAGTGGGAAGGCGTCCCGAGTCTCGCCATCATCCACGAGGCCGTGCGCGGCTCGGCGGAGTCGATGGCACGCCTCTCGGGCTTCCCGGACTATGAATTCCTAGTGGTCGACTACCCGTGGACGCCCACGGCGGTCTGGACCGACGACGAAGTGAAAGAGCTGGCGCGGATCCTGGCGCCGAAGGTGCTCGCGAAGCTGAGCCGCAAGCAGGCCATCGAGAGCCCCTAGAGCGGGCTGGGGAGAGGGGACGCATGGCGGCGCAGACGAATGGGGCCGTTCAATCGACGCTCGATGCGGGGATCCTCCGCGTGATCGAGGCCTTCGACGAGATCGTGCGGCCCGAGGGCGGCCACGTCTCGTTCATCGCGCTCGAGGGCAGAAAGCTCCGCGTGGCCTATGTCCTGGGCGTCAACGAAGCGTGCCCGACCTGCGTCATGGAGCCCGACGCCCTCGGCCTCATGATGCACGACATGTTGCGCGACACGCTCCAGGACGGAGCACTGCAGATCGAGGAAGTCGTGGTCCACACGGCGACGCCCGGGACGGGCGCGGGAGCTTGACGGCC
>JANMTD010000602.1:0-11469 GCA_031390075.1 Deltaproteobacteria bacterium
CGAGCCGACGCCGCGGCCGCCCGACACGATCACGTCGGCCTTGGTCAGGTCGACACCCGTCGACTGGGCGATCTTGATCTCGACGAACTTGCTCTTCGCGCCGAGGTCGGTGGCGAGGGCTTCCGTCGATCCGTCGCTCGAGCCCGTGAAGGCCGACACGGCCCCCGGCTGGATCGTCGCGACGGTCTGACCGGTCGCATGGATCTCGGCGTCGAGCTTGCCGTTGAACACGCGGCGCACGAACGTGAAGTCCGAGCCCGAGGCGCTCGCCTTGAAGCAGTCCGACACGAAGGCGCAGTCGAGGCCTGCGGCGACCCGCGGCGCGACGTCCCAGCCCGTCGGCGTATTGGAGATCAGGACGAGCGAGGCATTGGCGGCCTTCGCCGCGGCCTTGATCGCCTTGCCGTACACCTCGGGATTGAAGTTCGCGGCTGCAGCGGTATCGACCACGTAGGTCTTGCCTGCGCCCTTGCTCGCGAAGGCCTTGGCGAGGTCGCCCACGCCCGAGCCGATCACGAGGCCGTTGACCTGATGGCCCCCCGCTTCGGCGAGGCTGCGCGCGACGGCGACGAGCTCGTAGGAAGCCTCGCGGATCGCGCCTTTCGAAATTTCTGCAACGACGAGGATGGTTCCCATCGTTCTCTCCTTTGTGCGTGCAAAAAAGCTCGGGCTAGAGCAGCCCGAGCTCTTTGATCTTGGTGACGAGCTGGGCGACGATCTCGGCGGTCGATCCCTTCAGGATCTCGGCGGAATCGCCCTTCTTCGGCATGTAGATCTTCTTGACGGCAGTCTTGTTGTTCGCGCCGCCGACGGTGCCCGCGAGACCGAGGTCCGCGAGGCTCTTGACGTCGACCGGCTTCTTCTTGGCCTGCATGATGCCCTTGAGCGACGCATAACGGACCTGGTTGGCACCGCTCTGGATCGCGATCAGGCACGGCTTCGGCATCTCGACGACCTCGAGAGCGCCGCCCTCGAGCTCGCGCTCGGCCTTGATCGTGTCGCCCTCCGCGGTCATCGCGAGCACACCCGTCGCCGAGGGAATGTCGAGCAGCTCTGCCACCATCGGCGGGATCGACGCGCCATTGCCGTCGTCGGCCATGAAGCCCGCGAAGATCATGTCCGCGTTCTCGGCCTTCGCGATCGCCGCGAGGATCTTGGCGGTGCCGAGGTTATCGGCGCCGATCGCAGCGGGATCGTTCACGTGGATGGCCCGATCGGCGCCCATGCCGAGCGCCGTGCGCAGGGCCTGGGTGACGCGGTCGGGACCGATCGAGACGACGACGACTTCCGCGCCGACCTTGTCTTTGAGCCGGAGGGCTTCCTCGACGGCGTAGGTGTCGTAGCTGTTGATCTCGAACTTGATGTTGTCTTCCTGGATCCAGGAGCCATCGGCCTTCACGTCGAGACGTGCGTCCTGATGGGGAACCTGCTTCAGGCACACCATGACCTTCATGGGGGGCGAGCCTCCGATAGAAATGAAGCGTTTAATCGCATGAAACCCGGCGCGGACGGCCGGGTTTTCGAACGCCGGCCACTCTACAGCCGGGGGTGGACCATTTCAACGCAACGAATCAGGGCGGTGGGTCGTTCGAGCGGATTGCGGCTCAGTAGCCCATCAATTCGAGGAAGTGGTCGACGCTCGCGGCGCGCAGGTAGGGATTCGTGCGCTTTTGATTGCCCAGCGAGTCGCGGCCCTCGGGGGAGTAGAGATGACCGGGGAAGAGGGTCGTGTCGTCGGGCAGCCGCCGCAGCGCTGTGAGGCTCTCGTACATCGCCCGCGGATCGCTGCCCGGCAGATCGACGCGGCCACAGCTGTCGAGGAAAAGCGTATCGCCGGCGACGAGGTGGCCAGGCTGGTCGTGCTCGCCGACCAGGAAGCACTGGCTGCCCGGTGTGTGGCCGGGGGTATGGAGGAGGCGGACGCCAACCGCGCCGAGCTCGAGCAGATCGCCGCCTTCGTGCTCGACGAGATCGCTCTGGGACGCGCCCGTCACCTGCATCACGCCCTTCGCTTCGTGTTTGTGGACGTGGATCGGCATCGGCTTGAGCGCGAGCAGTCGGGCGAGGCCTTCGATGTGGTGGCCGAAGATCTCGCCGCCGACGTGGTCCTGGTGGTAGTGGGTGACGAGCGCGCCGACGACTTCGACGCCGTCCTTGGCGGCCTGGTCGAGCAGGCCCTTCACGTTCCAGGCCGGGTCGACGACGTAGGCCTGGCGCGCGCTCTTGCTGCCGAGCAGGTACGCGAAATTCGCCATCTCGCCCACGAGCTGTTGCACGAAGTAGAGATCGCTGGCGGCGGGCATGGCTCGGATCCTTCTAATGGGCTGAAGGCTCAGCTGCGCAGGCGGCGCGTGATCCAATTGGCGAGCACGCTGAAGACCTCCGCCTGGACCTGTTCGTTCGTGCGCGTCGATCGACGCGGCACGCGGAAATTGCCGTCGGCCTCGGGCACGTCGTAGAGCTCCATCGGCGCCCCCACGCGACGCAGGGCCTTGCGCAGCGCCGTGCCATCGCAGCGCCGGTCGCGATCGCCCTGCACGAAGAGCATCGGCGACGTCGCGCGGAACAGCACTTCGGGATCCGCCTGGTTCGGCTTGTCCTGGGGATGCAGCGGAAATCCCAGCAGGAAGAGCCCGTCCGCACGCACCGGATCGGCGACCAGGCTCGCAGCGGCCCGGGCGCCGATCCCGATCCCACCGAGAAAGAGCCGCGCCGGCAGCGCCGACGGGTCGCGTCCGAGCACGTTCAGCGCCGCGCGGAATCCCCGCTCGAGCACGAGTTGCGAATCGGCACTGCTGCGCATCTCCGCCTCGGCGAACGGAAAGTTGAAGCGCAGTGTCAGGTAGCTGCGCGCCGTCAGCGCACGGCACATCGCCACGATCAGCGGATCGTCGAGATCGCCGCTGCCGCCGTGGGCGAACACGATCGCGACGCGCTCACCCGTCGGCCACCACTCGGGCACGCCGAGCACGCCGCGCACGTGGTCGAGCCCGTGGACCGGCTCGGGCAGCCGGATCTGGATTTCCTGGAATTGCGAGGACGACTCCATGGCGCTCGGAAGTTAGGTGAGATCGCGCGCGGCGGCTGCCATCTGCCCGCCCGCGAGCGCCATCCGACGTCGGAAAAAGCGAGCTCGGGCGCGGGGGAAGCGCGTGCTCATGCTGGTCCCCCCTTCCTGTGTCATGGTCTCGCCCGAGCGCTGCGCGGGGAAGGGGAGCTGGTTTGAGGGCGGACGGCATTCTGATCTGGGGTTGCGCCATCCTGGCCCTCGCCTGCGCGAGCCCCTCGCCGGGGGAGCGCCGGTCCGAGCAGGACGCGACCCGACTGCGGGCGCTGCGCGAGGCGGGGACCCCGCGCCGGGTGGTGCTCGTGACGGTGGCGGGCCTCGAGGCGGGCGATTTTCTCGCACCGTCCGGGTTCACGGCGGGGCCCGGTGATCCGACTCGCATGCCATTCCTGGCGGAGCTCGCGGGTGAGGGGACGTTCGGACTCCAGGCCGGGCCGCCCTCGCCGGGCTCGAGCTACGCCTCGCACGCGACCCTCGTCACCGGCCTTCGCCCCGACCGCCACGGCATCGTCGCCGACGAGGGGCTCGTGCCGGAGGGCGATCGCACACTGCCTTTCTGGGACAGCCGCCTGCTCAAGGCGACGACGCTCTGGGACGCGGCGCTGGGACGCGGTGCCCTCGCGCTGGGCTGGCCCACGACCGATGGCGCGCGCATCGAGCTGCTCGTGCCCGACGCCGTCCCGGACGACGAAGCCCAGCCCTGGCTCGATTTCGTGCGGCGGCGCTCGAGCCCGTCGCTGGTGGCGACCCTCGAGGCGGTCGCGGCGAAGGACCTCGAAGCGTCGCAGGCCGGGCCTTCGGGCCGCGAGCGGAGCCCGGCCAGCTGGCCGACCGCGGGCGAGCGGGATGCGGCTTTCATCGAGGTCGCCTGCGGTGTCGCCGAGTCCGAGCGCGATCCCGCGATCTGGCTGATTCGCCTGGTCGAGCCGGCGAGCGCCCTCGCGGCCCACGGCCACGGAACCCACGAGCATGCCGAAGCCCTGCGGCGTGCCGATACGCGGCTCGGTCGCCTCGTCGACTGTCTCGCGAGCGCGTCTCGCCTCGTCGACACCGCCCTCGTGATCGTCGGCGACGTCGCCTTCCGCCCGGTCCACACCGAGATCTCTCCCAACGTGCCCCTCGTACGCGAAAACCTGATCGGCAGGGATCCCCGCTCGAAGACCGGCGTGCGGAGCTGGCTCGCTCTGTCGCGCTCGAACGGCCGCAGCGCGTACGTGTATGCGAAGGACGCCGGGAACGCCGTCACGGCCCGCCGCGTTCTCGAGGCGGAGGCCGAGCGAAGTGGTGCGTTCGAAGTCGTTCCGGCGGCGGACCTCGCCGGCAGCGGGGTCGATCCGCAGGCGTGGTTCGGACTCGCTGCGCGCCCGGGCTACAGCTTCGGCAACGCCCTGATGGGTCCATTGCTGCGCCCGTCCGAGCTGCGCAGCAGTGCCGGCGGCTTTGCGATGCGCGAGGGCGCCGCGGGCGCGGTCGGCTTCGTCGCCTGGGGGCGGGGTGTGCGCGGGCAGGTGCGCATGCCCGAGCTCGCGCTCGTCGACGTCGCTCCGACGATCGCCCGACTGCTCGGCCTGCGCCTCGACGACAGACTCGATGGACGTACGCTCGTGGGGATCCTGCGCGCAAGCCAGCCGCTTCCGCCCCCCGGTCCGAAGCGGATCGGGGTCGGCAGCGACGGCGATATTCCGCGCACATTGCGCGAGCTCGGACGCGATGATGAGAACGGAGGCGAGCCGTGAGCCAGGGGCCCATCACGATCGAGATCAATCCCCACGAGCGGCGCTTCTACGACCGGCTGCGGGAGTGGATCGTGCCCGGTCGGCCGGGGTCGGCGACGGGGGCCCGCGATCTGCTGCTGCTGTTGCCCGACCTCACGATCCTGCTCGGTCGCCTGCTGCGCGACGCGCGGGTCCCGCTTTCCGAGAAGGCGGTCGCCGTGGCCGGGATCGCCTACGTGCTCTCCCCCATCGACCTGCTGCCGGCCTTCGTGCTGGGGCCGATCGGGATGCTCGACGATCTCTTCATCGTGGCGGCGTGTCTCTCCCGCCTCGTGAACCACGTCCATCCGGATGTCGTTCGGGGCCATTGGTCCGGCCAGGGAGATGCCCTCGAGGTCATCCAGTCGACGGCCGCCTGGTTCGAGCGCGAGCTGCGGCTGCGGGTCGGCGATCTCGGACAGCTGCTGCGACGCTGGCGATCGCGTTAGTCCATCGCTCGGTCAGTCGCGCGGTCCGTCACGCATCAGCGCGTGGCGCGCGAGCCGCTCCCGGTCGTCGCGCGGAATCCGCCGGACCCGTCCCTCGCCGTTGACGGAGGCGTGCTCGGTCCGCCCGTGGACGAGGAGCACGTCTCGACACGCGATCGCGTACGCCATCGCCAGCGACGCCCCGCGGACCCACTCGAGCCAGGTCGTGATCTCGAGCCGGTCGTCGAAGCGCGCCGGCCGCCGGTAGTCGAGCTCGACCCGGGTCACGGCGAAATGCAGCCCCGCCGCGATCCAGTCCGAGTAGGCGCGGTCGTGGGTCTCGAGCCAGGCGACGCGGGCGTTCTCGCAGTAGCGCAGGTAGTTCGAGTGATGGACGATGCCCATCGCATCGGTCTCGAAGAAACCGACACGGTGCTGAATCGTCACGGTCTTTGCACCAATAGGAGCGCCACTGGGGACGTCGAGGGCCTCGCGACCGATCAAAAGCTGTCCTTCAGCGTGCGCCTGCGTCCGAGCTCCGCGCCGTCGCCGGCGCGCATGAAGGGATTGGTCGCCTTCTCGAGCCGGATCGTGGAGGGGATCGTCATCTCGGCGGGCGTCGCCTGGTGCCAATCGGTCGCCGCCCGGGCCCGCAGCTCGCGCACGGCCTCGTAGCGCTCCTTGATCTCCGGGTTCTCGGGCTCGACCGAGAGCGCGAAGCGCAGGTTGTTCTCGGTGTATTCGTGACCGCAGTAGACGAGGTAGTCGTCGGGCAGGGCCGCGAGCTTCACGCAGAGCGCGTCGTACATCATCTGTGCGTTGCCCTCGAAGAGGCGCCCACAGCCGCCGGCGAAGAGCATGTCGCCGGTGAATACGGCGCGCGCGCGATCGAAGACGTAGGCGACGTGGCCCGTCGTATGCGACGGGATGAAGAGCACGCGGGCCACGTGGTTGCCGACGCGCAGCTCGTCGCCCTCATCGACGCCCTTCGTCATGCCGGGCATCCGGCTCGCGTCGGAGACGTGGCCCACCACGGGAACCCCGTAGCGGGCGGCGAGCTCGGGGTTCGCCATCGAGTGGTCGGGATGGTGGTGGGTCGAGAGGATCAGCTCGACGGAAACATTCGTGATCGCGACGCGCTCGACGACGGGGTCGACTTCCGGTGCGTCGACGATCGCGGCTCGATTCGTCTCGTCGCAGATCACGAGGTACGTGTAGTTGTCGGAGAGCGTCGGGATGCGTTCGATGCGAAGGGCCATCGGTCGACGCTAGCAGAGCAAAAAGGCCGGGCGCGCGGACCGGGAGTCGCCCGGTTGCGGCTAGAGCAGACGGAGCTGCTCGCCGTCGACCGGCTCGAGCGATTGCTCGGTCATCGCCGCGCCTGCAGCGCCCGTCGCGTCCGTCGTGTCGTCGGCCGAAGGCGGCGCGACGGTCGCGGGGCTCGGCGCCGGCGTCGCGGGCCGCTCGGCCGCGAAGGCGGGGCAGATCTCGCGGTACTCGCACCAGCTGCAGAGCGCCGATTTGCGCGGCGGGTAATCCGTCGCGGTCCGGATCTCGTCGATGCGCGAGATCGTCGTTCGCCGCAGGCCATCGAGGTCCTCGCGAGTGCGCGTCGAGATCCGCGTCGCATCTTTCGCGACGTAGTGCCAGACGAGGCGGAAGGGCGTGCCCTCGCCGTATTCGCGGGCGAGTCCGATCTGGTAGAGCGCGAGCTGACGGTCTTCGTCGAGGCTGCGTTGGCTCGGCACTCGTGCGCCGGTCTTGTAGTCGTGCACCTCGATCACGCCGTCCCGCGCGCGGGAGATGCGGTCGATGATCCCCTGCATGCGGTAGTGGCCGTCCTCATCGAGGGGAAACAGCACGCGCTTCTCGAGGCCGAGCGTCTCGCCCTCGTCGAAGGGGTAGTGGCGCACGTAATAGCTGCGCACACAGCGCTCGCCGAGCGAGCGATAGAACCCGACGGACGCCCCCTCGCGCACGACGCGCACGCGCTCGGCGTCGTAGGCCTCCTCCCAGAGCTTCTGGTAGCGGTCGACGACCTTCTCGACCCCTGGGACCATCCCGCGCCCAGAAAAGAGATAGAGCCGTTCGAGGACCTCGTGCACCCGCTTGCCGACGAAGGCCTCGATGGATTCGCTTTCGCGCTCGATCTTCTGGACGTAGCGGAACTCGAACTGTTTGGGGCATTTCTCGTAGCTCGAGATGCGCGAGTGGCTGAAGATCGGACCCAATCGAGACTCCCGCGGCGCGTCTCGCGAAGGCCCGCGCGAAGGCCGCCCCCGCATCGGCCCGGCTGAGCATAGGGGCTCGATCTGCGTGTCGCCTGCCGGACGGGCCGGATGTCGCGGCCGGGGATGTGGGGCATTCTATGCCCGCGCCTGTCCGAACCCGTTCGGACCCGAGGAGCATCCAGATATGGCAAGCGATTCCGCACATCCGACCTCGAAGTCCACGCTGATAAAGTCCACGCAGATGAAGTCCACGCAGACCAAGGCCGCGCCGACGCTGCACGTCGCGGACGGCTACGCATTCGTGTGCCCCGACGATGTGCTCGACGAGGTGGTCGAAGGGCTTGCGGGCTGCGAGGGGACGGTGCTCTCGGAGACCGTGTGCGGTGGCATCCTCGACCCGGCCGAGGTGGAGGTCTGGGTCGACCGGGAGACGCGACTGCTGCGGTTCCGGGTCGATCCGGAGGAGCTGCGCAGCGAGGTGCCCGCCGTCGCCGACGGACTCTTCCGGCTGATGCTGCAGGTCGTGCTCAGCGAGCCCGCGACGCCGCAGGCGTTGATCCTGCGATTCCTCCACCGGCTGGTCGATCTGCGCCAGATGCTCTCCCTCGATGTCGAGGCGGCCTTCTCCGGCGACCCGGCGGCGAAGGGCTACGACGAGATCGTCGTCGCCTATCCCTCCATCCGGGCGCTGGCGATCCACCGCATCGCCCACGAGCTCTACGGCTACGGCGTGCCGCTCCTGCCGCGGGTCATGAGCGAGTACGCCCACGACCGCACGGGCATCGACATCCATCCCGGGGCGCAGATCGGCGAGCGCTTCTTCATCGACCACGGCACGGGCATCGTGATCGGCGAGACCGCCGTGATCGGCCATCGCGTCCGCATCTACCAGGGCGTCACGATCGGCGCGACCTCGATCAAGAACGGCGCGGCGCTGCGCGGCAAAAAGCGCCATCCCACGATCGAGGACGACGTCACGATCTACGCGGGGGCCACGATTCTCGGGGGCGATACGGTGATCGGCGCGGGCAGCGTCATCGGGGGCAACGTCTGGCTGACCCACAGCGTCCCGCCGGCTTCCCGCGTGATGGCCGAGGCGCCGCGGTTGCTGGTGAAGGGCGCCGAGGGCCGGGCCCTCGTCGACGAAGCGATGGACGTCGATTGGAACATCTGAGGAGTTCGCGATGAACCGCCGTGCCTGCGTCGTCTGCCTGGTGGCCTTGCTCGGCCTGGTTCTCGCGAACGGGACGGTCTACACCGCAGAGGCCGCAGAGGCCGCAGAGGCCGAAGACGCCGCGGTGCCGGCATCCGCCGGCTCGAGCTGGGCCTACGATCTCGCGGGCGAGCTGATGAGTCCCTTCTGTCCGGGGCGCACCGTCGCCTCGTGCCCGAGCCCGCAGGCGACCGAGATGATCCAGTGGATCGCGATGCAGGAGGCGGCGGGCGTGACCCGCGAAGAAGTGATCGCGATCCTGGTCGAGCGGCACGGGGAGGAGATCCTCGGGGCACCGCCGGCGAAGGGCATCACGCTCTGGGCCTACGTGTTCCCGGTGCTCGGCTTCGCCGTCTTCGGCGCGATCGCGTTCCGCGTCCTGCGCCGCATCGTCGCGCCGGCTGCGCCCGCGTCCTCCGCCTCGGCCGCGCCGAGCGAGGGGTCGCCGAGCGGTGGGGGCGCGCGTCCCGCCGGTCGGAGCTCCGATTCGGACGAGCTCGCCCGCATCATCGATGCGGAGCTCGCCGAGCGCGCCTAGCAAGCTCATCTCGATCATCGCAGGTCGCCCTCCTCACGGGGGGAGCGCGGCCCGGAGCGAGGAGAATCGCGTGAAGATCTACACACGTCGGGGGGACGCCGGCCAGACCGACCTGTTCGGCGGCGAGCGGGTCGGGAAAGATGCGCTGCGCGTCGCGACCTACGGTGACGTCGACGAGCTGAATGCCTCGATCGGCGTTGCGGTCGCGGCGGGCATCGACCCCGCGCTCGCGGAGTTCCTCGCGCGCATCCAGAGCGCGCTGTTCGACCTCGGTGCCTCGCTTGCGACGCCGGACGCCGCCCACCGCCGCAAGGCGGGCGTCGCGGGCGTCGCCGATTCCGACATCGAGGGGCTCGAGGCGCTGATCGACCGCCTCGAAGCAGGACTCGCGCCGCTGGCGAACTTCATCCTCCCGGGCGGAACCCCGTCGGCCGCGGCCTTTCACGTCGCGCGCACCGTCTGCCGCCGCGCCGAGCGCGCCGTCGTCCAGCTCGCGGCGACGCCCGGCGAATCCGTCGAGGCGACCTCGACCCGTTACCTGAATCGCCTCTCGGACCTGCTCTTCGTCCTCGCCCGCCACGAGAATGCCCGCCAGGGCGTGGCCGACGTGGCCTGGTCACGCCGCTCGGGCTGATTCGGGGACGGCGAACAGCTCGCCCCGGTCCCCCTGGCCCAGATATTGGAGCGAAGGCGTTGCCGTTCGCTCGGCCGCGCAGCGGATCAGCGTGCCGACCGTGAATCCGAAGAGGAAGGCGAACAGGAGCGCGCGGAAGAGCGTGCGCAGCGCGCGCACGAGCAACGACGGACGCGGACGCGTCGCTCCTGCCGAAGCCTCCGTCACGGGCGCGTCGACCCGGAGCGCGCCTCGATCTGCGCCCCGAGGTTCTCGATCATGCGCTCGACGGAGCTTCCCGGATGGTTCGCGACGAAGTCGGCGATCGACACGCTCTCCGCGAGGCGTGCCAGGCCGAAGCTCCCGTAGCGGGCCGCCAGGGCGCTCCGCACCCGCGCCAGCCGTCCCGCCGCGCGGCGGTGCTTCGCTTCGCCGGAGCTCGCGAGCGCATCGGCGTGGCGGTCCATGGCCTCGACCAGCGCGTCGATCCCGACACCGTCGCGGGCGGATCCACATAACACGGGCGGTCGCTGTGCCGGACCCTCGCTGCGGCCGAGATCGAGCCCGGCTCGGAGCTCGGCCGCCGTCCGGGAGGCGAGGTCCGAGAGGTCTGATTTATTGACGAAGAAGATGTCCGGCCACTCGAGGATGCCCGCCTTCATGAACTGGACGAGATCGCCGGCGGCGGGCTGGGCCACGAAGACGAGGGTCTCGACGAGGTCTGCGATGCTGGCTTCGGATTGCCCGACGCCGACCGTTTCGACGAAGACGGTGTCGAAGGCGGCGGCCAGCACGTCGAGGCTCGGGCCGGTGACCTCCGAGAGGCCGCCCAGCTGCTCGCGCGCCGCGAGGGAGCGGAAGAAGACGCCCGAGTCCCGCGCCGAGGCGCCCATGCGGAAACGATCGCCGAGCAGCGCGCCGCCTGTCTTCCGGCTCGAGGGATCGATGGCGAGGATGCCGACCGTACGGCCCCGGCCGCGCAGGGAGGTGGCGAGCGCATCGAGCAGGGTCGACTTGCCGGCGCCGGGGGCGCCGGTCAGTCCGATGCGCCGGCCGCGCGCGTGGCCCTCGAGCGCGTCGAGGAGGAGGAGCGCCGAAGCCCGCCGTTCCGAGCGCCGGTCGTCGACCAGATTGAGGGCGCGGGCGATGGCGCCGCGATCCCCTTCCCGCACCTTTCCAGCCAGCTCGAGGGGCGATTCGTCGGGCGTGCTCATGCGGCGGTGTTCGCTTCCGCGACGACGTCGACGATCTCGTTCATGATGCGGGCGAGATCGAAATCCTTGGGTGTGTAGACCCGGCGAACCCCGGCCATCTCGAGCGCCCGGGCATCTTCCGCCGGGATGATCCCACCGACGACGACCGGAATTCCGCCGAGCCCCGCCGCGCGCATCCGCTCGACCACGTCGACGACGAGCACGCCGTGGGATCCCGAGAGGATCGAGAGGCCCACGACGTGGACCCCCTCGTCCCGGGCCGACTGCACGATCTCCTCGGGCGTCAGGCGGATGCCGTCGTAGACGACCTCCATGCCGGCATCCCGGGCCTTGACCGCGATCTGCTCGGCGCCGTTGCTGTGTCCATCCAAGCCGGGCTTGCCGACCAGCAGCTTGAGGCGGCGGCCGAGG
>JANMTD010000634.1:0-3831 GCA_031390075.1 Deltaproteobacteria bacterium
CGAGCAGCCAGCGCGGATGCGCGGGCGCCCAAAGGCGTCTTCCCCTTCTATGTTCCGCTCCCCTCTTCCAGCTCGTCTTCCAGCGCGGGCACGAGCGGCCACTTCCTCCACCGCTACCCGATCTCCGCCGACCGGATCCGCCTGAGCTCCCGAGACGAGAACCACCAGATCGAGCCCGAGGTCTCGCTGCTCTGCGACCTCGTCTACGGCGGGCCCGACGGATCCCGCGTCACGTCATTGACCCCGCGCTTCGCGATGGCCCACAACGATTGCTCGATCCGCCGCGAGGGCGCTTCGAAGATCAGTGAAAAGAAGAACTGGGGCCCCGAGTCGAAGGGCACCTCGCGACAATCGATCCCGATCGATCGCTTCGAGCGGGGCGGCATCCTCGACGACTACCACATCGCGTGCTTCCTACTCCGCGCGGGCGTGCTCCACGAGTACGGCGTCGACAGCCCCGTCGCGAGCTACAGCTACATGTACGGCGAGCTCGTCGCCTGGCTCGTCCGCATGCTGAACGAGCAGGTCGACGGGGGCCCGCTCGAGAACATCGCGCGCTGGTTCGAGGTCGCCGGGCGGCCCGCGCAGGCCCTGATCAGCATCGGCGCGACCCGCTACACCGACTTCGGCGAGACGAATTTCCTCGAGCCGGGGGACGAGTCGATCGTCGTCGTCTACGACGCCTCGCGGTATTCGAGCGCCGAGATCCGCCGCATCGCCCTCGCCGAGATCCCCGCACCCGCAGAGGGCATCTCGCTCCTGCGCCAGTCCGTCCGTTAATTTTCAGAGGGGCGAGAGAGAGCCGTGTTCGAACTCAAGCTGGCGCTGCTCTTCGCGATCTTCGCCGCCGGCGCCGCCGGGGGAAGCCTGCCGCTCTGGCGCGGCGGCGCGACGGGCAACGCGCGGATCCTCGGCTGGGGCAACTCCTTCGCCGCCGGCGTCTTCCTCGCCGCCGGCCTCGTCCACATGCTCCCCGACGCCGACCGGATCTGGCGCGAGCTCGGATTCGAATTCCCGCTGGCCTTCGCGCTCTCGGCGTTCGCGCTGACCGGGATGCTCCTGATCGAGCACGTGCTGCTCCCCGAGCACGTCCACGAGGAGCTCCACGTTCCCTCGGACGAGCGCTTCGGCGCCGACCACGGCCACACTCACCACGACGGCCACCACGACGCCCTCTCCGCCTACTCCGCCCTCGTCGCGCTCTCGATCCATTCGCTGGTCGGCGGCTTAGCACTCGGCACCGAGCAGAACACGACACGCGTCCTCGTGATCTTCTTCGCGATCTTCGCCCACAAATCCGCCGAGGGATTCGCCCTCGGCGTGAGCCTCGCACGCAGCTCGATCTCGAAGGCGCAGCGCTGGCGCCTGATCGCGCTCTTCGCGAGCTCGACCCCCATCGGCGGCGTGATCGGGATCGTCCTCGGCCAGGCGATCGAGGGGCGCTCCGCCGCCCTGGTCGAGGCCATCTTCCTCTCGATCGCCGCCGGAACCTTCATGTACGTCGCGACCTTCGACGTCCTGCGCGACGAGTTCCCCCACGCGAGCGGGCGCTTCGCCAAATGGCTGGCGATGGCGCTCGGGGTGGTCGGGATGAGCCTGCTGGCGATCTGGAGCTGAGCCCGCCCCCTGGGTGTCGGCCCGGATGGGCTCGGTCGGGCGCAACGGGACCCGGGCGGGCCCGCGCCGGGGCGATCGGTTTCGGGGGGCGATCCTGACCGATTCCAGATTTCTTCGGCGGGCATTTCATTCGGTGGGCGAAATTCCCACTCTTCAACGATCATGCTCGTGAGATCATGGGATCGCGAGGGCTCGGCACGTTCGCAAGCCCAAACGCGGCCGTGCGACCCGAGTCGGTCGGAAGAGGAAATCGCCATGTCCGTTCAGTCGAGGGCTCTCTTGCAGCGCATGCCTTTCGTCCTGCTCATGGCGTGTGCCACCGCGGGCATCGCCGGCGCCGTCGCGACGCCCTTCACGCAGTCGAACGTTCCCCTCAACAACCTCGCGAGCGAGGTCAGCTACACGGTCGACATGAGTACCCTGCCCCTGCGCCCGAACCTGATCGTCGAAGCCGCTCCCGATGCATCCCACCCCGACATGGAGCTCAGACTCGAAGTCACGAACTGCAATTTCGACTACCCGAACGAATTTCAAACGTGTGAGCAGTTCGGACCTCTCGGACTTCCGAGAGTTTCCGATCCCAGGATCGGCGCGCAATCGGTCGTCTTCAAGCCGTGGAATTGCGGCGCGATCGAACCCAACTCGCCGCCGTACGCGGGCAAGACCTGCAGCGTCAAGGTGCGCGCCCTCGGATTCGGCAGCGCCGGTGCCCCGGCGAACTTCGGCATCACGATCCGCGGCGAGACCGAGGTCCCGACATCGACGATCAGCGCGGAGGTCACTTCGACGCTCCAGACGGTCTCGATCCCCGCGATCAAGGACACGACGCTCTACCAGGCGAACACGGGCTCGAGCAATGGCCAGGGCGAATCCTTCTGGACCCGGCCCGCCGCCAGCGCGGACGCGCTCCACTCGCTCTTGAATTTCAATGTCCAAGCAAACATTCCGGGAGGCGCGACAATCGTCGACGCGCAGCTCGAGCTCACGGTCCTCAGCACGAGCGGAACGCCAGCATTCGAGATCTACGCCGTTCCGAGAAACCCCTCCGTCACCTGGGTCGAAGGCAATGCCGATGCCGCGGGCGTCGAATCCACGCCGCCGACCACACCGCCGGCCGCGCTCAGCGACGCCGCGACCTGGAGCCACCGTCAATGGTTCTCGAGCGGAGCTTTGGGTCTCTGGTCGACGGCGGGCGGAGACCACGACCCGGCCTCGCTCCGGGGCGTCAACGTCACACAGACGGGCCTCCTCGTGGTCTCCGGCGTCAACCTCCTCCAGCACATCCGCACGATCCACACGAACACGACCTCGTACGATGGCATGCTCCTCTCTCCCCTGAGCGGAGGTATTCGCTACGCGAGCGCCGAACACGCGACCACGGCTTCGCGGCCGCGGCTCGTGGTGCAGTACTACGCGCTGACGTCCGGCGCCGACGGGGATCTCCCGACCGGGACGATTCCGTATTTCACTGAACGCCAGAACTTCCGCTGGATCTACGACCTTGATAACGACAACGTACTGGTGACGCCGGTCGTGGGGCGCTGCGAGTTCAATCCGGTGGGCAACAACTTCGGTTTGCCGTACACCTATCAGTACCAGGGCAGCCCGGTCTATCAGGGCCTCGACTGCTGCACCTGGCAGCTCGGCTCGGTCACAGGCGTCACCGGCGCCGGCCAGGCCATCTTCTACATCAACACCGACTCGAGCCTCCCCGCGAATCAACCCGGCGACCTCGATCTCGACGGCATCAAGGATCTCTGCGACAACTGCCAGACCGTGCCCAATGGTCCCCTGCTCGGGACCTGTACCTCGGGACCCAGCACGGGCAGCACATGCCTCTCGAATCAACAGTGCGGCAACTTCCCCTGCAGCCTCGCCCAGGACGACTTCGATCGAGACGGAGACGGCGACGCCTGCGTCCCGGAGCCCGGGCTGGGCGCGATGCTCGCGAGCGGCCTGATCGCGCTCGCCGCCCTCGAGCGAAGGCGCCGACCACGCTAGGCCACGTGGGTAGGACACCTCGCTAGGCCGCCTCGCTGCCGGGCGGGGACCCGCACCGGAATCCGGCGTCAGAGCCAGCTGTTGATCAAGAGAAATGCGGCCCACGAGCTCGGGTGCGCGTAGGCGGGGTCGTCGATCAGTCGCCGCTGCGCGCGGCGCATTGCCTCGGCCCGCGATACGCCCGGCTGCGCCAGCGCCTCGTAAAACGTCGAG
>JANMTD010000638.1:0-14040 GCA_031390075.1 Deltaproteobacteria bacterium
GCCCTCTGTCTCTGTGTCGGCCTCTTTCTCCGTCGCTGGCTCGGCCACGCGCGCGAGCGAGACGTGGAGGGTCGCTGCCTGCGCCAGCACCTCGCCGTCGCTCGAGTCGACGGTGACTCGATTCGAGATGCAGGCGGCGAACAGCGCGACGACGATGGCGAAGACGAATGCCAGCCGGATTCTCTTTGCGGTCAGGGCAACAGTTCCAGTCATCGATTCCTCCATTGGAATTTTCAGCTTCACAGCGCCCGCGCGCTCAAGCTCCGCGCCCGATGTCCTTCGCCGCCTCGTGCGCACACTCGAGCATCCAATCGACCCGCTTCATGACCTCGCCGAGGTCCGAGGACGCAGAAAGCCCGCCGCCGGCCCCCGCGCGCAGCCGCGCGACCACGCCCTCGACGAGGCAGGCCATCTTCCACCAGCTGAACGCCCGGTAGTAGTCGATCTGCGCGAGGTCGAGGCCCGACTTGCGCGCGTACAGCTCGATCGCTTCGGCACGGCGCGGGAACGCGGGATGGCGGGTCGGCGAGGGCGAGCCGAAATCGTGGGGCTCCCCGGGATCGCTCCAGTAGAGGATCGACCAGACGAAGTCGGCGACCGGATCGCCCAGCGTGCAGAGCTCCCAGTCGAGCACGGCGATGACGCGGTCGTCGGGGCCGAGGACCGTGTTGTCGAAGCGGTAGTCGCCGTGGACGAGGCCGACGCGCTGCTGCGCGGGCACCGCTTTCGCGAGTCGGTCGTGGAGCTCGTGGACGAGGGGGAGCTCGCGGGACTTCGCGGCTTCGTACTGTCGCAGCCAGCGCGAGAGCTGGCGCTCGACGTAGGCGTCGCGCCGGCCGAGGTCGCCGAGCCCGACGGCGTCGGCATCGATCGTGTGCATCGCGACCTGGACGTCGATCAGCGACTCCGCAGCCCGAAGGCAGCGGGCCGCGTCCATCGACTCGGCGTCGGCGGGGCCGCGCAGGATCCGGCCCTCGGCGAAGGCCATGACGTAGAACTCGGCGCCGAGGATGCTCGTGTCCGTGCAGTAGGCGACCGCCGCGGGGACCGGGACGCCCGCCTCGCGATGGGCGTCGAGGGCGGACATGATCTTCCATTCGCGCGCCATGTCGTGGGCGGTCGCGACCCGGGCGCGCTCGGGCGGTCGGCGTAGCGCCCAACGCTGGCCCCCGCTCGATTCGACGCGGTAGGTCAGGTTCGATCCGCCCGCCGCGACGAGCTCGAAGCGAAGCGCCCCCTGTGCCCCCTCGACGTGATCCGCGAGCCAGCGGGTCACCGCCGGAATGTCGAGTCCCCGAACGCCGGTCTGCTTCGATTCGCTCATCGCCGTCTCCCGACGGGCCAAGCTATCACACGCGCCGCCGCTCACGCGCCGCGGAATTCTGGCGTATACCCCGAACGGAATGGGCGGAGCCGCGCCGCTGCGGCCGTGATCGGGGAGTCAGGCGCGTGAGCTTCGAGCGAGAATCGACGCAGGATGTCCCGTCGCCGCATTCGGCCTCGATCGCCGCCCCGATCTCGCCGGCGGTCCATCCGGTCATCGCGACCTTCCGGCTCCCCTATTACGGGCGCCTCTGGACTTCGAACCTGTTGCAGTTCATCTGCTTCCAGGTGCTCTTTCTCGCGATGCAGTGGCTCGTGACGTCGCTGTCGCCGCTGCGGAGCGCGGTCGGGCTGATGGGCTTCGTGCAGGGCGGGACGATCGCGCTCGTGTCCCCGATGGCGGGCGTCGTCGTCGACCGCGCCGCCAAGCGGAACCTGATCGTGATCGGGCGCCTGGCGATGGCGCTGATCGCCCTTTCGGTCGGCCTGCTCGTCTGGACGGGGCACGTCGCCTACTGGATGCTGCTCGCGGTCTCGATCATCGGCGGCCTCGTCGCGTCGGTCCTCGGTCCCGCGACCCAGACCTACGTCGTCGACGTGGTGGGGCGCGAGCGAACGCACGAGGCGATCTCGCTGAACGCGATGGGCACGTCATTCGGGACGATGGGGGGCGGGGCGCTGGCTGGCGTGCTCGTCGGCACGCTGGGCATCGTCGCGACCTACTTCGCCGCGTCCTTCGGCGTGCTCCTCGCGGCGCTCCTCGCCTTCACGATCCCGAGCCTCGGCCGCGCGCTGCGCGGCAGCGAGCACCGCTCGCCCTGGGCCGACCTGCGCGAGGGCTATGCGTACGTGCGGGAGCGACCGCCGCTCTTGCTCGCGCTGCTCGCCTGCTCGATGTCGCTCTTCAATGGCGCCCTGAATCCGATGCGGCCGATCTTCGCGCGCCACGTCCTCGACGTCGGCGCCTCGGGCTTCGGCATGCTCTCGGCGGCCCACGGCGTCGGCACCTTCATCGCGGCCCTCGGTGTCACGCTCCGCCCGCCGCATCCGCGCCACGTCGGCCTCCTGATCACGGGGACGATGCTCGGCTACGCCATCGGCCTCGTCCTCTATTCGCTGGCGTTCTCGTACGAATGGGCGCTCGGGGTCGAGGTCTGGCTCGGGTTCACGGGGCAGCTCTGGAACGTGGTCGCCGTCGTGGGCTTCCAGCTCGCGGTGCCCGAGGCCATGCGCGGCCGGGTCCTCAGCATGGTCTTCACCCTGGCGCAGCTCGGTTTCGTCGGCATTCTCGCCGTCGGGGCGCTGGCCGATGCGGTCGGCGACCAGATCGCGCTCGCGGTGTTCGGCGCGATCCCGACGGTCCTGCTGACGGGCCTGCTCGCGTTCGGTTGGAAGACACTCAAGCGGATGTAGGTCCGCTCGAGAAAGGGTCAGCATGAAGCGCATCGCCCTGGGACTCCTCGGTTTCGTCGTCCTGGCCGCCGCCGCGGTCGCCCTCTACCTCGTCTTCTACCTCGGGCGATCGGGCGACGATCCCGCCTTCTTCGAGTCCGAGATCGAATCGCTCCTCGAGGCGGATCGCGAGCATCCGCCCGAGCCCGGCCGGATCGTCTTCGTCGGGAGCTCGAGCATCCGCTTCTGGTCGAGCCTCGAGCAGGACATGGCGCCGCTCCCCGTCCTCCGGCGCGGATTCGGCGGGGCCCATCTCTCCCACGTGATCCACATCGCGCCGCGGATCGTCATTCCCTACGCCCCGCGCGCCGTCGTCGTCTACGCCGGTGACAACGACATCGGCGCCGGCAAGAGCGTCGAAACCGTCGTCGCCGACTTCGAATCCCTCGTCCGGCTGCTGCAGGTGTCGCTGCCCGAGACCGACATCTACTTCCTCTCGATCAAGCCCTCGCGGCTTCGCTGGGCGCTCTGGCCCGAGATCTCGCAGGCAAACGAGCGCATCCGGAAGCGAACGGAGGCCGACCCGCGGCTGCACTACATCGACGTGGGTCGAGTCCTGCTGGGTCCCGACGGAAAGCCGCGCAAGGAATTCTTTCGCTTCGACGGCCTCCATCTGAGCGCGGCGGGCTATGCCGCGTGGACCTCGGTCGTAGCCCCGGTGCTCCACGCCGCCTACGGCGCGCCCGTCCTGCGCTAGTCTGCGCGGCGACTCGAAACGCGTAACAGGGGAGGTTCGCCGTGACGAAGATTCGATCGACCGTGCTCGGGCTCGTCGGGCTCGTACTTCTGCTCGGACTCTCGGGCTGTGGCTACAACGAGATCCAGGCCCGGGACGAAGCGGTGAAGGCGGCCTTCTCCGAGATCTCGAACCAGTACCAGCGGCGCGCCGATCTGATTCCGAATCTCGTCGCGACCGTGAAGGGCGCGGCGGACTTCGAGAAGGAGACCCTCCAGGCGGTCATCGAAGCCCGCTCGAAGGCGACGAGCATCCAGGTTACGCCCGAGCTCGTGAACGATCCCGAGGCACTGCAGAAATTCATGGACGCGCAGGGACAGCTGACGAGCGCCCTCTCGCGGCTCTTTGCCGTCGCCGAGGCGTATCCGCAGCTGCGTGCGACCGACGCCTTCCGCGATCTCCAGGCCCAGATCGAGGGCACCGAGAACCGCATCACGGTCTCCCGCGGCCGCTACATCGAAACCGTGCAGGGCTACAACACGCTGGTCCGCTCGTTCCCGGCTGTGCTCACGGCCAAGGTCATCGGCGCCGAACCGAAGCCGACCTTCGAGGCCCGCGAGGACGTCGGCGACAAGCCGCCGGCGGTCCAGTTCTGATCCGCGCTGCGGCGGGCGGCCTGCTCCTCGCGCTCGGGCTGTTGGTCGCAGCGGCAGGCCAGGCCCTCGTCGAGGTGCGCCCGCTCGCGGCCCGGGTGAACGACGACGCGGGACTGCTCGCGCCCGCCGAGGCGCAGGCGCTCGAGGCCGATCTCGCCGCGTTCGAACGCGAGACCGGCCACCAGATCGCCTTGCTCACCGTGAAGACCCTCGAGGGCGAGGCAGTCGAGTCCTTCGCGCTGCGGGTCGCCGAGGCCTGGCAGATCGGCGACGCGCGGCGCGACGACGGCGCGATCCTGGTCGTCGCATCCGAGGATCGAATGGCGCGGATCGAAGTCGGCTACGGCCTCGAGGGCGTCATCCCGGACGCGCTCGCGGCGCGAATCCTCCGCGAGCAGATGATTCCGTGGTTCAAGCGGGGCGAGATGGGGCAGGGCGTGCGTGCGGGCGTCCAGGCCGTGATGTTGGCGGCGCGGGGCGAGGTCGTGCCGCCCTCGAGCGAGCCGATTGCGGGGCAGGGGGGCGCACCATCGACGCCGCAGATCGTCCTGGTCGCCGTGCTCGTCGGGGCCTTCGTCGGCGGCAACCTCGCGCGATTGTCGCGGACTGTCGGATCGCTGGTGGGCGGATCGCTCGCCGCGCTCCTGGCGTTCGTGCTGACTGCTCTGCTCTCGGCGTCGATCTTCGCCGCGATCGCCGGCTTTCTTTTCGCGCTGCTTTTTTCCATCGCGCCCTCGGCTTCTGCGCTCCATCCGCGCGGATCGGGCGGCTGGCGAACGGGTGGACATGGCGGCTTCGGGGGTGGCTTCGGCGGGGGCGGCTTCGGGGGCGGTGGGGGCTTCGGCGGTGGCGGCGGTGGATTCGGAGGCGGTGGCGCCTCCGGGAGCTGGTAGATGCGGCCTTCGAATCTGATCGGACTGGCGGACCGGGAGCGGATCGAGGCGGCGGTGCGCGCGGCGGAGGCGGGGACCTCGGGCGAGATCGTCGTCCAGGTCGTGCGGCGCTCAGAGGACTTCGCCGTCTCGCCCTGGCGATTCGCGGTCCTGCTCGCCGCACTGGTGCTGCTCGCGGCCGATTGGATCGCACCGGCGTCGTCGTTGCTCGTCCTGTTCGGCCTCCAGGCCGCAGCGGTGTTCGTGGCCCATGCGGCCTGCATTCTCGATCCGATCCGCCGCCTCTGTCTGCGCGAGGACGAGCTCGAGCGCGCTGCCCAGCGCGGGGCCCTCGACGCATTCCATCGCCACGTCGCCCGGCGGACCGAAGGGCGGACCGGGATCCTTGTCTATGTCTCCCTCCTCGAGCACCGGGTCGTCGTGCTGGGCGACGACGCGATCGACCGCGCCCTCGGCCCCGACGAGACCTGGCAGGCGGTCGTCGACTGCGTGCTCGGCGGCATTCGCGCGGGGCGTGCCGCCGAGGGCATCGTGCGCGCCGTCGAGCGCTGCGGCGCGATGCTCAGCCACCCGCTTCCCCCCGCCCCCGACGACCGCGACGAGATCCCGCACGGCCTGATCCTGGCGGACTAGCACGCATGCTCACCGGTCCGACGACGAGAGCCTCCTCCCAGCTGCGCCGGGATCTGCGCGCCATGCTCGGCGACGGGGTCTCGTTCAGCGTCATGGTCGGCATCGGCGAGTCGTATCTGCCGGCCTTCGCCCTGGCGCTGGGCCACGGCGACGTCACCGCCGGCCTCGTCGCGACGGTCCCGATGCTCGCCGGCGCGCTGCTCCAGCTGGCCTCGCCCGCCGCCGTCGGCATCCTCGACTCACACCGCCGCTGGATCGTCCTCTGCGCCGCGCTTCAAGCCGTCTGCTTCGCGCCGCTCATCATCGCCGCGCTCAGCCACGAGATGGACCTGGTGCTCCTCTATCTCGTGGCCTCGATGTACTGGGGCCTCGGCATGTCGACGGGTCCGGCCTGGACGACCTGGGCGAGCTCGCTGGTGCCGAAACGACTCCGCCCGGCCTTCTTCGCGAATCGCGCCCGAGCCTCGCAGCTGGCCCTGGTCCTGAGCCTCGTCGGCGGCGGCATGATCCTTCAGCTCGGCAAGGGCCGGGGGGCGGAGTTCGAGGCCTACGCCGTGATCTTCGCGGTCGCGCTCTGCGCGCGCGGGGTTTCGGCGAGCTTTCTCTATTCGCAGCGCGAGCCGCATTCGCTCGAGGTCGGTGAGACGAGCATCTCGCCGGCGGTCATCAGCAAGCACGTCCGGACGCGGGGCCACGGGCGGCTGCTCTTCTTCCTGCTGACCTTCCAGATGGGCGTGTCGGTCGCGTCGCCTTATTTCACGCCCTACATGCTGGCGGAGCTCGAGCTCTCCTATCTCGAATTCACCGTGCTGATGGCGGCGGTCTTCGGTGCCCGTGTCCTCAGCCTGCCGGCGATCGGACGCTACGTGCGGCGGGTCGGGACGAAGAAGGTCCTCTGGCGCGCGGGGCTCGCGATCTCGACGCTGCCGATCCAGTGGCTCATCAGCGACCATTTCGCCTGGCTGCTCGTCCTCCAGCTTCTCTCGGGTGTCGCCTGGGCCGCCTTCGAGCTGGCCTCGCTGCTCTCCTTCTTCGAGCGCATCCCGCCCCACGGCCAGACGAGCGTGCTCACGCTCTACAACCTGGCGAGTGCGACCGCGATCGTCCTGGGCAGCGCCGCCGGGGCCGGCCTCCTGCGTTTCTTCGGCGAGGGGCCGGCGGGCTTCGCGGCGATCTTCGTCGTCTCGACGCTTTCCCGGGCGGCGATGCTGGTTTTTCTCCGGCGGGTGCCCGATTTCGAGGATCCCGGGCCGCCGCCGTCGGGCGGCGAGCAGCGCCCGATCCTGACGGACGAGGGCGAGTTTCGCCGGGACTGACGAATTCCCTGTGAAGGCGGTTAATCTTCCGCCGGATCAAATCGGAATGCGAAACATTCGAGAGGGCCGAACCGGCCCATGGGAAGTCCTGTCATGGCGAATACGGCGAACCCGGCCAAGGGAACGGATTACGAGGGCGCGATCGATCGAGGGCTCGAGGGTGTGATCGCCTGCTCGAGCGCGATCAGTACGATCGACGGCACGACGCTGCTCTACCGCGGCTACACGATCGAGGATCTGGCCGAGAATGCGACCTTCGAAGAGGTGATCCACCTGCTCTGGTTCGGGACTCTTCCGGACGCGGGCGAGCTCGAGAGCCTCCGCGGTCGCCTCGCGCGCAGCATGACGTTGCCCGACGAGATGCGCGTCTGGCTGCTCGGGATGCCGAAGAAGGTGCATCCGATGGACTTCCTCAGCGCGGTCGTCGCCGGGCTCACGCTCCACGATCCCGAGGCGAACATCCTGAACGAGACCGCGACGGTCGGGAAGGCCGTCCGCCTCACATCCCGCATCGGCCTCGTCGTCGGCGCCTACGAGCAGGCGCGCAATGGCCGCTGGCCGATCGAGGTCGATCCGGCGAAGTCGATCGCCTGGAACATCCTGCGCGGGATCACGGGCCGGGCGCCGACGGCCTCGCAGGAGCGGGACTTCGACGTGTGTCTCATCCTGCACGCTGACCACGAGCTCAACGCCTCGGCCTTCTCGGCCCGGGTCACCGCGAGCACGCTCTCCGGGGTCTACTCGTCCGTTCTCGCGGCGATCGGGACGCTGAAGGGCTCGCTCCACGGCGGCGCCAACGCGGCCGTGATGGCGATGCTGCGCCAGATCGGGTCCGAGGACCGGATCGACGCGTTCCTCGCCGACGCCTTCGCGAAGGGCGACAAGATCATGGGCTTCGGCCACCGCGTCTACAAGAACGGGGATCCCCGGGCCAAGATCCTGCGCAGCATGAGCGAGCGGCTGACGAGCGAGATCGGACGCCCCGAGTTCTACCGCATGAGCCAGAAGCTCGAGGGGCTGATGGGCGAGAAGAAGGGCCTGATCCCCAACGTCGACTTCTATTCGGCGACCGTCTACAACGCGCTCGGGATCCCGGACGACCTGTTCACGCCGATCTTCGCCGCGAGCCGGGTCGCGGGTTGGTGTGCCCACGTCATGGAGCAGTACGAGAACAACCGGATCTACCGCCCGCGAGCGCGCTACATCGGGCGCACCGACGCGCGCTACGAGCCGATCGAGCAGCGCTGACGCGAGCGATCGTCCGACTCGAACGCGCCCGTGGTCCGATCTCAGACCATTCTTGGACGGAGGGGCGCTTCGAGTCGGATGAGTCGAGTTGCCCACGCTCACCACTCGCCTAGTGTCGCCCCCAGTCTGTATCCGGGGGTGCAATGCAGGTCGATCATCCGTTGGTGGGTTCCTGGAAGCTCGAGGCCTTCGAGCTCGAGATGAAGGACGGAAGAGTCCTCCATCCCTACGGCCAGGAGCTGGCGGGCTACCTCTTCTACAATGCCGATGGCTTCATGTCCGCGGCCTTCATGAACGCCGCGCGCGGCCAGATCCAGGGCAAGGATCTCGAGGCCGCCGCGAAGACCAGCAGCTACGACCAGTTCATGGCCTACACGGGACCCTACGAGGTGACCGGTGACCGCATCCGGCATTTCGTGGAGGTGAGCTCCCTGGAAGTCTGGACGGGGACCGTCCAGGAGCGCTGGTTCAAGCTCGACGGCGATCGCCTCGAGCTGCTGACGCAATCGCTGACCGTGGGCGGCGACGCGCCGGTCGGGCGCCTCGTCTGGCACCGCGTAAAGAACGCAGTCCCCGCCGCGTGAGCGAACGCCCCGAACCGATCGCCATCGTCGGCATCGGCTGTCGATTCGCGGATGCCCGCGGACCGGACGAGTTCTACGAGATCGTGCGCGGTCGCCGCAATACCGTGCGCGATGCGCCGCAGCACCGGATCGAGCTCGGCTACGACATCGACCATTTCTACGATCCACGGCCGCGCATCCCGGGCAAGATCTCGTCGAAGAAGGGCGGCTTCCTCGAACATCCGGAGCTCTTCGATCCCGACGCCTTCGGCATCGCTCCCCGCGACGCGCTGACGATGGAGCCGCAGCAGCGGCTGATGATCGAGGTGACCTGGGATGCCCTCGACGACGCGGGCATTCCGCCGGAATCGATCCTCGGCGAGCGGGTCGCCGTCATCCTCGGCTACATGGCGGAGGATTATTCGCGCGAGCGCGCCGGCGTGCTCGGCGAGGCCGCCGTCTATCGCGGCCACGACGTCTTCACCGTCGGCGGCATGTCCCACGCCGTCCTGTCCGGCCGGATCTCGTACCTGCTGGGCGTCACCGGCCCGAGCCTGACCCTCGACACCGCCTGCTCGTCGTCGCTCTACGCGGCGCATCTCGCCTGCGAGAGCCTGCGGCGCGGCGAGTCGAAGATCGCGCTCGCGGGCGGCGCGAACCTCTTCCTCTCGCCCGAGGGCAACATCGCGCTCTCGAGGAGCGGCATGCTCTCGATGTCGGGGGCTTGCAAGGCCTTCGATGCGAAGGCCGACGGCTTCGTGCGCGCCGAGGGCGCGGGGGTCGTCGTGCTACGCCCGCTCTCCGATGCAATCGCCGCGGGCAACCCGATCTACGCCGTGATCCGCGGCAGCGGCATCAGCGCCGATGGCCGCGACGGGGGCCACATGATGGCCCCCGGCCGCAAGGGCCAGGCCCAGGCCATGCGCGACGCCTACGCGATGGCCGGCGTGTCGCCCGCCGACATCCATTATGTCGAGACCCACGGCACCGGCACGATGATCGGCGACCCGGTCGAGATCGGAGCCCTCGCCGACGTGATGGGCCCCGGCCGCTCCCCCGACCGCCCGCTCCGCGTCGCGTCGATCAAGGGCAATCTCGGCCACACCGAATCCGCCTCCGGCGTCGCGGGACTCATCAACGCCTGCCTCGCGATCCGCCACCGCACGCTGCCGCCGCAGCTCCATTTCGAGACGCCGAACCCGATGATCCCCTGGGCCGAGGTCCCGATCGTGGTCCAGCGCGAGCTCGAGCCCTGGCCCTATCCCGATCCGGCGCTCGTCGGCGTCAACTCCTTCGGCATCAGCGGCACGAACGCGCATTTCGTCCTCGAAGCCCCGCCCGAGCACGCGGGTCGCGGCGCCGCTCGCGCATCTCGGACCGTCGCCGCGCGCCCCGTCCTGCTCCCGATCACCGCCCACGATCCGAACGCGCTCCACGAGATGGCCGAGCAGATCCGCGACCTGCTGGTCGCGAAGCCCGACCTCGACCTCTCGGACCTCGCCTACACCCTCGCGCGTCGGCGCACCCTTCGTCCCCATCGCCTCTGCCTCGTCGCGCGGAGCGCCGACGAGGCGCGCCAGGCCCTCGATGCCTATCTCGCGGGGGAAGCGAGTCCGGATCTCCGGACGGGTGTCGCCGGCTCGGCTGCGGCGTCTCCCCTCGTCATGGTCTTCCCCGGCCAGGGCTCGCAGTGGCTCGGCATGGGCCGCGAGCTGCTCGCGCGGGAGCCCGTCTTCGCCGAGGCGATCGATCGCATCGACGCGGCCTATCGCGCCCACGTCGACTGGTCGCTGCGCGCGGTCCTCGAAGGCCGCGCCGCGTCCGAGGGCGGGATCGACAAGGACTTCACGAGTCGTCTCGACGTGCTGCAGCCCGTGCTCGTCGCCGTCGAGGTCGCGCTTGCGACCCTCTGGCAGAGCTTCGGCGTTGCACCCGATCGTGTGCTCGGGCAGAGCATGGGCGAGATCGCGGTGGCCCACGTCGCCGGCGCCCTCGAGCTCGGCGATCTCGCGCGCATCGCCTGCGAGCGCGCAAAGGTCGTCGCCCGGGCCTCGGGCCGGGGCACGATGGCGGTCGTCTCGCTCGGACGCGACGCCGTCGCCAAGCGACTCGCCGATTGGCCCGGCGGTGTCGAGATCGCCGGCTCGAACTCGCCCTCCACGACGATCCTGTCGGGGGATACGGCGGCGGTCGTCGCGATGGTCGAGGCCTTCGAAGCGGAGGGCGTCTTCGCGCGTCACCTCGAGGTCGACTTCGCCTCCCACTGCTTCCACATGGATCCCCTCGTCGAGCCCTTCCGCCGAGCGATCGGTCCCGTCGCCGCGAAGGCCGCCGGTATCCCGTTCGACTCGACGGTCGAAGGTGTGACGAAGGCGGGGGAAGAGCTCGACGCCGACTACTGGCTGCGGAACCTGCGCGAGCCCGTCGCCTTCGACCGCGGCCTCGCGGCATCCCTCGCAGGGGGCGGCGAGATCTTCCTCGAGGTCTCCCCGCATCCGACGCTGCCGCGGGCGATCGACGAGACCGCGCAGTCGCTGGGCCACTCGCCGCGTTATGTGTCCTCGCTTCGCCGGGGCGAGGACGAGCAGAAGAGCCTCCTGGTCTCGCTGGCGGAGCTCTTCGTGCGCGGCCGGCGCATCGATTGGGCGGCCTTCCTGCCGACTGGGCGGGTCGTCGACCTCCCGCTCTACGCCTACCAGCGAAAGCGGTATTTCTTCAGCGAGCGAAACCGCCTGGACACATTCCGGCCGAAGCACCCGCTGCTCGGGGTGCGGACGGATTCCTCCCTCGATCCGCGACTCCACAGCTGGGATTTCGCTCTCGACGCCGACAGCGGAAGCTTCCTCGTCGATGTCGCTGGGTCGGAGCGGACCGGCGGCACCGCCGCGCGACGGGCACCGGCCTCCCTCGCCGTCGAGCTCGCGCTCGCGGCCGGTGAGTCGCTCTGGCCCGGGCGGGCCCTGCGCATCGCGGGCCTCGAGCACGCGAGGACGCTCGAGCTCGGACCCGTAGGCCGCCGCACCGTCCAGGTCGTGGTCCGCGAGGACGGCCGCGCGGGCGGCGAGCTCCGCATCTCGAGCCGGGCCGGAAGTGCAGAGGACTGGATCCTGCATGCGAAGGCGACGCTCGTGCCGGCACCGGCCGACCCGTCGGAGCCGCCGAAGTGGGCAGCCGCGGGCGAGGCCGTCGTTCGACGCCTGACCCGCGAAGGCAATGCGAGCCTCTCCCTCGACGACTACTACGCGGCCTTCGAGCGCTGCGGCGTGACGCCCGGCTCGAAGGGGCGCATCGTGCGCGAGCTCGAACGCGCGGCGGCGCCCGCCGTCGTCGGCAAATTGATGCTGCCGCGCAGCATCGAGTCCGAGTGGTACGCCTACCACGCCCATCCGCTGCTCCTCGACGCCGCCTTCCAGCTGGCGGGCGCGCTCTTCGATTCGACCGCGGCGATCCGGGTCATCTCCGTCGAATCGATCGAGCTCGCGGGCGGGATCGGCAGCGACTGTCTCTGTCGGGTGGAGCGGCGAGTAGAGACACGGGTCGAGCCCCGGGCTCTCGATGCGGCGGCCGGGCTGTCGCGGGCCTCGAGCGAGCTCGTGGCGGACCTCGAATTCTTCGACCGCAAGGGCGAGTGGACCGGTCGCGTCCGCGGGCTGCGCGTCACGGCACTTCCGGCTCGGACGGCGCGGGGCGTCTCGACGGCGAGCGAGCTCCACCGGATCGAGTGGCACGCCGCCGATCTGGCGCTGCTCGAGGCCGAGCGCGAGGTCGATCGCTTCATCCTCGTCTCGGACTCCGAGTCGAATGCGGCGTGGCTCGCGGCGGAGCTCAATAAACAAGGGGTCGAGATCCGCTTCTGCGAGAAGGTCGAGGATCTCGAGCCGCTCGTGACCCTGCTGCGGGCGACCGGTGACCGCCGCTTCGGCTTCCTGCTGCTCGCCTGGGCCGATTGGTCCGGCGACGCGGGGCCGGAGCCCGCTTTCCAGCGCGATTTCCGGGTCGGACAGTGGGCGGAGGCGATCCGCGAGCACACGCGGGATGCATCGCAGATCTGGATCGCGACCCGCGGCCTGCAGCCCCGCGCCGCGGATTCCGAGGTCGACGCGCTCGGCCCGCACGTCGCGCGCGAGATCGACACCTTCGCGAGCTGTGCCGAGATGCAGCAGTGCCGGCTCTTCGATGCGCGCGGCGAGGTCGGCGACGCCGATTTCGCCTGGCTCGCCTCCCTCGCCGGGCGGCCCGGGCTCGAGCGGCAGTTTGTGATGGCGAGCGAGGGCGCGCGCGTGCCGCGGCTCGTCGCGGTCGACGAGATCTCGGCGGGAGCGGCTGCCGAGGGCATGCCGGGTTCGGCACCGCGCGAGGCAGCGGGGGCGAGGAATTTCCGCGCGGTCCGGACGGGTCGCGAAGGGCGTGCGGCGGTCGCGCTCGTGGCCTGCGGTGAGCGAGAAATCGCGCCGACCGAGCTGCGGGTCGAGGTGCGCACGGCGTCGATGTCGAACTTCGACGTGCTCGCGGGTCTCGGGCTCGCGCGGCTCGGGGACGGACTGGACGAGTCCGACGAGGGTGGATCCCTCGGCCTCGATTTCGCCGGCGTCGTGACGGCGGTGGGCGCGCGTGTGACGGACCTCGCGGTCGGGGCGCGCGTTGCGGGCATCGCGGGGTTCGCCGGTTCCGGGAGCGGTGCGGTCGCGCGACGGATCGCCGTTTCGCGCAGCCGGGTCGCAGCGCTGCCGGCCCGGCTCGATTTCGCGTCGGCGGTGAGTCTCGCCTGGCCGGGCCTCGTGGCGCGCCATGTGCTCGCGGATGTCGCTCGGGTCCGGCCCGGGGAGCGCGTGCTCGTCGTCTCCGCCGGCGGCGGCGTCGGACTTTCGCTGGTGGGGCGAGCCCGCGCGCTCGGGGCCGAGGACTACGCCACGGCGAGCTCGCCCGCGCGGAACCCAGGCCCGCGTTGTTGACCAGGATGCTGACGGGGAACCCGCCCTCGTGCAGCCAGTTGATCAGGCCGGTCAGCTGCGCGGGATCGGCCAGGTCGGCCGCCTTCCAGTAGATTTGCAGGCTGGGGTACTGGGCGCGCAGTTCCTCCTCCAGCTCCCGCAGGCGGTTTTCCCGCCGCGCGACCAGGATCAGGCTCGTGGCGTAGGGCGCCAGTTTGCGCGCGAATTCCTGCCCGATCCCCGCCGATGCCCCGGTGACCAGGGCGGTGCAACCTCGTAAAGCTGTGAACATAACAAATTTGTATTGCGGACGGCACACCGACCCAAGCCCTATTTTGCGCTCTTTTCG
>JANMTD010000643.1:0-19021 GCA_031390075.1 Deltaproteobacteria bacterium
GCCCGGCCAGAGCCAGATCGGGAACGGCGCCTGGTCGCGAATCGTGCCGAGGGGCCTCTCCCAGACAATCTTTCCCGTCGTGAGGTCGACGGCGACGATCGTGCCCCAGGGCGGCGGCGTGCACGGCGCACCGAAGGGCGAGAGGATCGGGAAGTTCCGCATCGCGTAGGGCGTCCCGTGCATCGGCTGGAGCTGGAAGGGCCAGTGTGAGGCCTTGTCGGGCATCGCGTCGTACTCGGCCCGGGGAATCAGCTGGATCCCGTTCGCCATCCGCATCAGGTTCGTGATGAGGAGCTTGCGCTCGGGATCGATCGCGAGGCTTCCCCAGTTCATGCCACCGGGGTTCTGCGGGTACTGGATGCTGCCCGCGACGGTCGGCGGCGTGAACATGCCGTCGTAGCGGTACTTCGCGATCTCGTCGCGGCAGGCCTTGCGGTCCCAGAACGTGAAGCCGAAGGCGTCGTCGGGGGAGAGCTCGCTCGGGTGGAGCGGCTCGATGAAGGTCGGGACCGGTTGCGTCGCGGCGAGCACCTCGCCGGGAACGCCGTCGGTCGGAACCGGGACCTCCTTGTGGCCGTGGATCGGAACCCCCGTCCGCCGATCGAGGACGAAGACGTGGCCCATCTTCGTTCCCTGGGCGAGGGCTGGGACCTGGCTGCCATCGGGCGATTCGAAATCGAATAACACGGGTTGCGATGCCGTGTCGAAATCCCAGACGTCCTTGTTGACCATCCGATAGTGCCAGACGAGCTCGCCGGTCGCGCCCCGCAGCGCCAGCACGGAGCTCGAGTATTCGTCGAGGCCGTGGCGAGAGGCCGCGAAATAGTCCGTCGCGGCGTTGCCCATCGGGACGAAGACGAGATCGAGCTCTTCGTCGGCGGAGAGGATCGACCAGGAATTGGCCGTCCCCGGGACGAATTCGCTGCCCTCGGCGGGCGGCGGGCCAGCGTAGCCGGGCGGTACGGGATCGAAGGCCCAGCGCCGCTCGCCCGTGCGCACGTCGAACCCGCGGATCACGCCGGGCGGCGCCTCGCGGCGCAGGTTGTCGTAGACCATGCCGCCGACGGCGACCGTGTCGTTCAGCGTGACCGGGGGCGAGGTCACGTAGTACGCCCAGGGCTCCACCTCCCCCATGCCGACATGCAGATCGACGCGGCCCTCCCGGCCAAAACCAGCGCAGACCTCGCCGTTCGTCGCGTCGATCGCGATCAGCTCCGAGTCGACGGTCGCCGTGAAGATCCGCCGACCGCAGGCCGCCTCGCGTTCCTCCGCGGCATCCGCCTCCCAGTAGGCGACGCCGCGACAGACGCGGCTGTGGGGATCGGGGAGCTTCGTCTGGCGCTGGACGGGGTCGTAGGCCCAGCGCTCCTGGCCGGTCTGCGCGTCGACGGCGATCACGCGATTCATCGGCGTGCAGAAGACGAGGGTGTCGTCGACGAGGAGCGGCGTCACGTTGAAGGAGGTTCGACTCGTCCCGTCGCTGCCGTCCGAGACGTCGCCGCTGTGATGGGTCCAGGCGAGCTCGAGGTCGCCGACGTTGCCCTTCGAGATCTGGGTCGCCTTCGAATAACGCATCCCGCCGCGATCACCGCCGTAATGCGGCCAGCCCGCCTCGGGCCCCGGATCCGACGGGACACCCTTCGTCCCCGAATCACAGGCGGCGAAAGCGAGGCCGAGCGCACAGACCCATGCGACGCGCGCAAATTTCGAGACTCCGATTCTCCGTCTCCCCACCGGCGCTTCCCTCCCGATCGATCGCCCGATCCCGCATCGATTCGCTCACGCGAGTCTAGAGCGATGAAACGCGAAGAAAAGCACGTTCGACCCGGGGCCTCCGACCCCGCGCGCCGGCGAGAGACGAGTCGCTCGACTGGGTCTATCGTGCGGAGCAGCCATTCGCGGAGGTTCGACAATGATCGTGACGTTCACCTGGGTCCGGAAGCTGCCCCATCTCTCGAACGAGGCGTTTCTCGAACGCTGGGTCGAGCACACCGAGCGCTTCGACCTGAAGGACCACCCGTACATCACGAAGAATCGCCTGATGCTGATCCAGGGCGAGACGCCCTACGTCGGCATGGCCGAGAACCACTGGCCCGACCGCGCGAGCCTCGACAAGACTTCCGCCTTCTATCGCGACAGCGAGGCAGGCCGTGCCCATTGGGCGGATCTCCAGAGCTTCATGGACATCGACAACAGCCCGACCGTCGTCGTGACCCACGAGGCCAACGTGGAAGCGAGCGGGACGAAACGGACGAGGTTCGCAGGCTGATGGCGAGCGAGCGCCCGATCTTCCTCGAGGCCGCGATCAACGAGGCCGTGACCCGCGACCAACATCGATTCGTGCCCGTGACCCCCGACGAGTGCGCGGCCGACGCGATCGCATCGGTTCGGGCGGGCGCTTCCTTCGCCCACTGGCACGCGCCCGACCTCGAGAGCTATGCGGCCGCCTGGAAGGACATCCGGGCCGCGGGCGTGATCGCCTACCCCTCCTATCCCAACGAGCCGCCCGACGACGTCGAGGCGCGCCTCGGCCACGCCTTCACCCTCGTGGAGCGAGAGGGCCTCGAGATGGCGCCGCTCGATCTCGGCACCGCGCATACGATCCTGTGGGACGGCGACCGCCTCTTCGGTGGTGGCACGCTCGCGAACCCGCTCTCTTTTCTCACTCGAGCAGCGCAGCGATACCGCGCATCGCGCGCCATCCCGAACCTCGCGAGCTTCGATCTCGGCCACACGCGGCTCGCCGTCCGACTGGCACGCGAGGGCATCCTCGACACACCGCTCCTGCTCAAGATCTATCTGTCCGATACCTGGCTCGTCGGACCCGCGCCCTCCCGCGAAGCGCTCGACCTCCACCTCGCCCAGCTGCCCGCCGATCTCGAGATCCACTGGCTCGTGGTGCCATTCCTGCTCCACGAGTACTCGACCTTCGAAACGATCTGCCGCCACGCACTCGAACGCGGGGGCGGATTTCGCGTCGGGATCGGGGACAATCCGGCGCTCTTTCCCGATGCGAGAAATGCCGAGCTGGTCGAACGCGTGCAGCCCTGGATCGAGGCGAGCGGGCGCCGGGTCGCGACGACGCAGGATGTAAGACCGATTCTGCGTCCCGTTGCCGCGCACTGAACGTGCGATGGCGGGGTGGGGTGGGGTGTAGGAAGAAAAGGCTGTCTTTTCCATACCCCCGGTAAGTTCCAATATGTCACCTGGACCACCTCGGGGCCCGTCCGGGGCCTGACGGCGACCCACGCAGCCGCCTCCGATCGAAGCCAGCTGGAGAAGCTGCTCCATGGCGCGGAGACGCGCTCTCGAATCTCTACGCCTTGAGGTACCGGTTGCTGCCGCGAGGGGAGAGGTACGCCCTGTGATCGATCGAACGCCTGAAGCGACCCACTTCACGACCGAACCGGTCGAGGTGGACGCTCATCAACCCGTCCGTGCAGCACTTCCGGGTCGCCTAAGGGCGTATTGCGCGGAGCTTCCCTAGGCCCCGACCGCGCGATACCGGATCAGGACTCGCGAGCCGTCGGCGAGCCCCTTTTTGAAGCGCGGACCCCAATTGCTCCATTCGCGCGTGTACTTCGTTCCGAATAACACGAGCGATCGGTCGTGCATCGCCTGCGACGTCTCGAAGCTCGCCTCCGCCAGAAAGGTCGGTGACTCCCGGAACGCCTGCGTCTTGCCGCTTCGGTCCCATTCGCCGTGATTGCCGACCCAGAGGCGCGCGCGGCTGAGTCCCACGCCGATCGCCCGGGCGCGCCAGGCCTTGGCGCTGGTCACGACCAGCGCGTCTGCCCCATCGCCGGCGAACCAGACTTCGGCGTGACAGCGGCTCTCCTTCCCGTCTCGCAGGAGCGGGCTCACGTAGACGAGGAGACTCCGGCCGAGGGCCTCGCGCGCCGCGTCCACGAGAATTCCTGCAGCGGGACTCGCTTCGGCGTGGGCAAGAGCTGGCCAGAGGATGCCGGCGGCGGCGAGGATCAGGGTATCGCGACGGGTGCAGTTCATTCGACGCTCCTCATGCCGGGGGATCGGCGTTTCCAGCTGCGTTCAGAAATACAAGGTGGCTCCCCGGTCTCGCAACCGGGGCGGCGGTGCGGAAAACAAGGCTTATTCTTCCCATGTCCATCTACTCTCGCAACCGGCTCCCGACCCAGGAGATCAGCATGAACATCCAGACGATCCTCGTTCCCACCGATTTCTCGCCCGACGCCCGATCCGCGCTCGCCAAAGCCAAGGAGCTCGCGCGGTCGCTCGGCAGCCGGATCGTGATCCTGCACGCCTATCGGGTCGACCTCCCGATGTCGACGCCCGTGATCGGAGGCGGCTTCGTCCTGCCGGACCGATTCTACGAAGAGCTGCACGCGAGCGCGACCAGCCAGGTCGAGGCGCTCGCAGCGGCGACCATGAAGGACGGCGTCAAGGCCGAGGGCATCGCGGTGGAGGACCGTCCGGCGCCGGCGATCGTCGACGCGGTGAAGCGGTTGCCCGCCGACTTGATCGTGATGGGAACGCGCGGCCTCACGGGCCTTTCGCACATCGTGCTCGGCAGCGTCGCCGACCGCGTCATCCGCGGGGCGGGCTGTCCAGTGCTCACCGTCAAGGCGACGGAGTGACCGCGGCAGCTGCTCCTTCCAGTTGGTAGTGATGAGCGACCTCTCTCTCGAGCGGAAGGTCGCCTTCTTGCGGGATCGCGAGATCTACCCGGAGAAGCCTCGGCAGGTCGACGCGATCGAGACCCACATGTCGTGGCTCTTCCTCACGGATCGGTTCGTCTACAAGCTCAAAAAGCCGATCCGATACGACCGCCTCGACTTCACGACGCTGCGTCTGCGGCGTTTCTATTGCGATGAAGAGGTACGGCTCAATCGTCGACTGGCAGCGTCCGTCTACCTCGGCACGATCCCACTCACCCGACAAGAAGATGGCGCGCTCGCCCTGAACGGCGTCGGGCAGCCGGTCGAGTGGCTCGTATCCATGCGCCGACTTCCGGTGAGCCGCATGCTCGACTGGATCCTCGCCCGACGCGCGGTGGAACGGGAGGAAGTGCGGGCGGTCGCGCATCGGCTGGCGGAATTCTACGCCCAGGCGAGCCGCGTCTCGATCTCTCCAACCAGACTCTGCAAGCGCCTCGAAGAGGGAATCCGCGCGGATCGGAAGGAGCTCTCCCGTGTCGAGTTCGAATTGCCTGCAGAGCGCGTCGAGGCCATCGCCATGAATCAGCTTGCCTTCCTGAAAGAGCACGCGGCGCTATTCGCAGAGCGCGTACGACAGGGACGAATCGTGGACGGCCATGGCGATCTGCGACCCGAACACATCTGCCTCCTCTCCGAGCCCGTCGTCTTCGACTGCCTCGAGTTCTGTCCCGAGCTCCGTGAGCAGGACCCGGCCGATGAGCTCGCCTTTCTCGGACTCGAGTGCGAGCGGCTGGGGCAGCCCCGTGTCGGCCATTGGTTCATCGAGATCTACGAGGAACGGACCGGCGATCGCCTCCCCCGTCCGCTGCTCGATTTCTACCGCGGCTACCGGATCCTGCGACGGGCGAAGATCGCTGCCTGGCACCTGAACGACCCGTCGGATCGTGACCGCGCAGGCTATGCGGCGAGGGCGCGGCGCTACCTCGATCTCGGGCGTCCGCTCGTCGGGTGAGATGGGAGAGCTCCAGCTCGCGGATTCATGACCACGGAGCTCGGCGGATGGCGCGCGATCTACCGGCGCGCGCTGGAGCGCCACCTCGAGCGCACGGGGCAGTAGGGGCCAGGAAGAACGGCTCTTGACGCACCCCCCAGGCTTCGGAGCTCATCCTATCGGGATTCGTCAGCCTCTCTGAGCTCCGCACCTGGATCGGCGTCGGCGGTGTCTCCTGGTCGGGCGCTGCTACGTTCGGCCATCTCCGAGGCTCGAACGCATGGCCCATCCCAATCGAAGAAGCGAAGACGATCTTGCCGAGCGCCTTGCGCGACACGGGCTTCGCATCACGCGCCAGCGGATCGCGACGTTGCGCCTGCTCGAGAGCATCGGGGGGCACTCGACGGCGGTGGAGATCCACGACCGGTTGCTGCGCCGCCATCCGAACGTGAGCCAGAAGACGGTCTATGAGATTCTCGGCGCGCTCGTGGAGGCGGGCCTGGCGTCACGGGTCGGTGACGCCGGCGGCGCCGCTCGCTTCGAGGCGCGATCCGAGCCGCACTACCACGCGAGCTGTCGCATCTGTGGTCGGATGTACGACCTTCCGGCGAGCGCCGACTCGCAGATCCGGGGCCGCGCCGCACTTCCGGAGGGATTCCGGGTCGAGCACATCGAGGTCACGATCCGAGGCCTCTGCATGCGCTGCAGAGATGAGATCTGATCCGCTCGTTCCGCCGGTCGATCCCCACAGAGCGATCACCGCGCGATGGCTTGCCTTGACTAGATAACAGTAATTGTTAAAGATTGGTACTCCATTCCAATGCCATCGAGGTCCACACCATGCTCAAGCAATCGATCCACCTGCTCGCGGCCTTCGCGGTCGTCGCAGCATCCCTGGCTCTGCCCGGCCCTGCGGTTGCCCAGGGTCAGCCGATGTCGAATCAGTTCTGGTGGCCGGAGATGCTCGACCTCTCGCCGCTCCGCCAGCATGGTGCGGAGTCCAACCCGATGGGCGACGACTTCGACTACGCCAAGGCGTTCGCGACTGTCGATCTCGCTGCCCTGAAGAAGGACATCGAGGCGGTGATGAAGACGTCCCAGGACTGGTGGCCCGCTGACTTCGGCCACTACGGGCCTTTCTTCATCCGCATGGCCTGGCACAGCGCGGGCACCTACCGGGTGTTCGACGGCCGCGGCGGCGCCGGCGGTGGTCAACAGCGCTTCGACCCGCTCAACAGCTGGCCCGACAACGCAAGCCTCGACAAGGCACGGCGCCTGCTGTGGCCGGTGAAGCAGAAGTACGGCCGCAACGTGTCCTGGGCCGACCTGATGGTGCTGACGGGCAACGTCGCGCTGGAGTCGATGGGCTTCAAGACCTTCGGCTTCGCCGGCGGGCGCGAGGACCAGTGGGAGCCCGACCTCGTCTACTGGGGTACCGAGAGAGAGTGGCTCACCGACAAGCGTCACAGCGGTGACCGGCAGCTCGCGAAGCCGCTCGGTGCGACGCAGATGGGCCTCATCTACGTGAATCCCGAAGGCCCGAACGGCAACCCGGATCCGATCGCCGCCGCGAAGGACATCCGCGAGACGTTCGGCCGCATGGCGATGAACGACGAAGAGACCGTCGCGCTGATCGCGGGCGGGCACACCTTCGGCAAGGCGCATGGCGCCCACCCCCCGGCGAAGTGCGTGGGACCCGCACCCGCCGCGGCCGGGATCGAGGAGCAGGGCCTCGGCTGGAAGAACAAGTGCGGTACCGGCAAGGGCGCCGACGCGGTCACCAGCGGTCTCGAAGGCGCGTGGACCGCGGCTCCGACGGCCTTCACCATGCAGTACCTGAGCAACCTGTACGCCTTCGATTGGACGCAGACCAGGAGCCCCGGCGGAGCGATCCAGTGGGTTCCCAAGAACGCGGACGCGGTGAAGGTCGTGCCGGACGCGCACGACCCGGCCAAGCGGCACGCGCCGATCATGTTCACGACCGACCTCTCGATGAAGATGGATCCCAGCTACCAGAAGATCTCGAAGCGCTTCCTGGCGAACCCCGAGGAGTTCGAGGTCGCCTTCGCCAAGGCCTGGTTCAAGCTGACGCACCGGGACATGGGCCCGCGGTCCCGCTACGTCGGAGCCGAGGTCCCGAACGAACCGCTGATCTGGCAGGACCCGGTTCCCGCCGTCGACCACGAGCTGATCGACGACACGAACGCCGCGAATCTCAAGTCCAGGATCCTGGCCTCGGGCCTGACGGGTCGAGAGCTCGTGCGCACCGCGTGGGCCTCGGCCGCGACTTTCCGCGGGACCGACAAGCGCGGCGGCGCCAATGGCGCGCGCATCCGCCTGGCTCCGCAGAAGGGTTGGGCGGCCAATGACCCGAGTGCCCTGGCGAAGTCGCTGGCGAAGCTCGAGAAGATCCAGAAGGACTTCAACCGCGCGCAGTCGGGCGGCAAGAGGGTGTCGCTCGCCGACCTGATCGTTCTCGGCGGTGACGCCGCCGTCGAGCAGGCCGCGAAGAAGGCGGGCTACGACGTGAAGATTCCCTTCACGCCGGGACGCGCGGACGCATCGCAGGAGCAGACCGACGTCGATTCATTCGCCACCCTCGAGCCGACTGCAGACGGCTTCCGGAACTACTTCGGCAGCGGCAACGCCCGATCGCCGGCCGAGATGCTGGTCGAACGGGCGAGCCTGCTGACGCTGACCGTTCCCGAGATGACCGTCCTGCTCGGCGGCATGCGGGCCCTCGACGCCAATACCGGAAAGGCGAAGCACGGCGTGTTCACCGATCGGCCCGGGACGTTGAGCAACGACTTCTTCGTGAATCTGCTCGACATGTCCACGGATTGGACCAGGTCCGACACCGAGGGCCTCTACGAGGGGCGCGACCGCGCCACCGGCAAGGCGAAGTGGACGGCCACTCCCGTCGACCTGATCTTCGGGTCGAACTCCGAGCTGCGTGCCGTCAGCGAAGTCTACGCGGCGACCGATGGGAAGGAGAAGTTCGTGCGGGACTTCGCCGCTGCGTGGAACAAGGTGATGACGCTCGACCAGTTCTGATTGTCTCCCACGCGCGCTCGGACTCCGCGGCTCGGGCGCTTCAAACAGGTCGTGTTTCGCGGGGCTAGGCAGGCCGGTGGGGTGTAGGAAGAAAAGGCTGTCTTTTCCATACCCCCGGTAAGTTCCAATATGTCACCTGGACCACCTCGGGGCCCGTCCGGGGACGAATTCAAGCTTTCCCACCACTTCGCGGCCGGTCGAGCCGCAGACGCCCTTGGGGTGCCGGCTTCCGCGGACGAAGTAATCCCCTTCCCGTCGGCACCGGCCGCCAACGGGTCACCCAGCGGATCGATCAGGGACCCTCGTTCGAGTCCCGTTCTTCGGCCGGCGACTGGTCGAAGTCGTAGCCCGAATCCCCGGCCGCTTCCGCCAGCCGCTCGATCGCGCTGCGGCCTACTGCGGGCCCCAGATCGACGTCGCGAGCAGGCGCCAGCGGCGGAGCCCGGGGCGGGAGCTCCAGGCACTCGAGGATCCGGCGCGCCACGCTCGGGTCCGTGATGGCGGCGAGAATTCTCATCCGTCCACCACAGCCCGGGCAGCGAAGCGCGTCGACCTCGAAGACGCGTTTCAGCAGATCGGCCCAGGCGATGCGACGCGGCAACGGCTCGCTTCGATTCGCCGGCAGCTCGGTCCGAGGACCAGACGCGAGCGAGGCTTCGTCCGATTCGCCGACTCCATTCGGTGCACCTCCGACCGCACAAGGACAGGGAGCCTTCTCCAACGCCCGAGGCGCCCCAGGGCGAGCGGAGGGCGAGCGACATAACGACAGAGACGCTCGAGTCGCTGTCGATCACGCGCCGGAACGGCCACATCCGCGTGCAGGCTCATGCCTCCCTGACGGACGCAACGCGGGGGCACGATGGCTCCAACTTCGACGCCGGCGGCGTCGTCTTCTCCCGGCTCCACCCGATCCCCGAGCCGTCGCCAGGGCTCGCCCGCCTCGGGACCCGTCGCAATCCGCGAACGGATCGAGGCCGCTCCAAGCATCGCCATCAGGGGGTCGTCGCCCGCAAGCGGATCGTCCTCCCCATCACCTCCGCTTCGTTCCAGCTGCCGCAGGATACGTCTCGCCGTCCCTGCCAGGACCCTTGCCACGTCTTCGGTCTCAGGGGGCGGAAGAGCCACGAAGTCTCCGGGGCTATGCGACGGTCCCGGGTAGACACCGTCGAGCACGAGCGTATGGAAGTGGGGCGTGAGGTTCAGAGCCGACCCGAAGCGTTGGATGAACGTGACCGAGCCGCATTGCGCCTTGCGAATTCCGAAGAGCGTTCGTGCTCGTCGTCGCTGGTCCGCAAAGACGGCGCGCAGGAAGGCCCGCAACACGTCGCTCGTGAGTCGCGCGTTCCAGGCACAGCGATACCGGAGCGGATGGGGCAGCGTGAGCACCCATTGCCGGATCGGGACCTCGGGCAGCACCCGGTCGACGAGGTGGGCTGCGGTGTCGGCCATGCGGCGGCCGCCACAGGACGGACAGAAGCCGCGGCCCTTACACGCGAAGGCCACGAGCCTGTCGTGGCCGCAGGCGTCGCAGTGGACACGGAGGAATCCGTGGGCCAATACTCCGCACTCCACATAGCTTCGGAGCTCGCGCTCGACGAACCGAGCGACGGGGGCGCTCTCCCCTCTGGCTCGGGCAAGGAACGGGACGAGCTCCGCGCGAATCACTTCGTGGAGGAGAGTCCTCTCGGGCTCATGGCGGGCGTATTCGGCGACGGTCGGGCATCCGCCGGGACCGCAAACCCATGAGACTTTCACGCCACGGAGGTTGGGACGATGCGTATCCGGTCGTCCACATCGTCACGTCAACGCTCGTCCCTCTGTCCACCGAAGATCGGGCCGTCGAAGGAATCGACCCTCGCGAAACGAGAAACGGGATGGCGCGTCAAGCGCGTGGGTTGGTGCTCCGGTGCGCCCAGGGCCATCATCGCCGCCAGCGCGTGGGTCGATGGGATTCGCAGGAGCTGCGCGACCTCGGGCTCCGCACGACAGAGCAGCGTCGTGAGGACACCGCCGAGCCCCTCGCCCCGGGCGGCCAGCAGGATGTTCTGGACGAACGGGTAGATCGAAGCGCCCGCGACGATGCTCGGCCGCGCGAGATCCCGATCCGTGATCGCGAGCGAGCCGAGCTCGGCGAGCACCACCAACAGCACAGGCACCCGGTCGAGATGATCCGCGAAGTCGTTCGGCACGGTCGGCGGCGGACTCGTGCCCGGCATCCAATCGGGCGAATACGAGACCAGACCGCGGCGCAGACCGTCGACGTACTCTGCGAAGATCGAGACGTAGAGCTCGCGAATGCGTCGCCGGATCGCCGGATCCTTCACCACCAGGACTCGCCAACCCTGGCGATTCCCGCCACTGCCGGCGAAGCGAGCGCTGTCGAGGATCCGATAGACGACTTCGTCCGGAACCGGGTCGGCGCGGAACGATCGGATCGATGCAGTCGTGCGGAGCGCGCGTTCTAGTTCCACATGAATCCTTCCAAATCGCCGGTCCGTCCTCGCGAGCGCAGCCCTCGCAAGCGCGAAAGCCGAGCGCGCGACGGTCGACTCGAGCCGCAGGTCACGGCAACACGCCGCCATCCACCTGGATCAGCTGCCCCGTCGTGTACGAGGACGCTTCCGACACGAGGTAGAGCGCCGTGCCGACGATCTCCTCAGGCTGGGCGATTCGCCGCAGGACATTGGCCCGCGACGCCACATCGACCGCAGCGTCGCTCAGCAGGCCCGCGCGGAAGCTGTCGGTCCAGAACATCCCGCAAACGATGCCGTTCACACGGATCCCCTTCGGCGCGAATTCCTGGGCCATCACCGAGGTCAGGACATTGAGCCCCGCCTTGGCCGCCGCGTAGACCGCGGTCATGCTATTTGGTCGCACGCTGGCGACCGAGCTGATGTTGAGGATCGTGCTGCCCTTCGGCATGTGCTCGGCCGCCCGGGCAGAGAGCCGCAGCGGCCCCTTCAGATTGACGCCGATCGTCTTGTCGAAGAGCGCCTCCGTGACGTCGAGCAGTCGCGGGGCCACGGGGGCGATGCCCGCGTTGTTGACGAGGATGTCGATGCGGCCGAGCTCCCGGACCACGCGCTCGATCAGCGCGTCGCACTGACCCCAGTCCCCGACATGGCACGCGACGGGCAGCGCTCGCCGCCCGAGGACCTCGATCTCCCGGGCCGCGCTCACGCACGCCTCGAGCCTCCGGCTCGAGATGACCACGTCCGCCCCTGCCCGCGCGAAGCCCTTCGCCATCGCGAGGCCGAGCCCCTTGCTGCCGCCGGTCACGATCGCGACGCGTCCGCTGAGATCGTGCGGATTCTCGCTGCTCATCCCCTCTGTCCTCCCGGCTTCCCGCTCGCAACCAGCGCCTCGGCCCGCACCAGCAGCCGGTCCGCCATCGTTCCGAAATGCTCGTGGACCGGATTCCTCGACTCACCGCGCCTCCACTTCGCATGGGTGCCCTCGAGCACGATCGCGAGCTTCCACGGCGAGAACACGCGGTACCAGTCGAGGGCCGACACGTCCCGTCCCGTGCGCTCCGCATAACGCTCGACGAGTGCCGCCTCGGTGGGCAACCCCGCGAGCTGGTATCCACCCGGCTGGCCCGCCGCCCCGAGCGCCAGGGGGTTGCCCTCCTGCGGCAGGAAGATCAGCGCCCAGGCGAGGTCGACGAGCGGATCGCCGATCGCGGCCATCTCCCAATCGACGACCGCGAGCGCCCGAGCGGGGAGGTCCGTGCTGTAGAGAAGATTGTCGAGCTTGTAGTCGCCGTGACAGAGGGCCGGCGGCTGCTCCTTCGGGAGACGCTCGCCGAGCCAGCGCGCGATGACGTCGACGGCGGGGAGCTCGCGACAGCGATAGCTCTCGAGCTGCGAGAGCCAGCGCGGCACCTGTCGTGCGAGGTAGCCCTCGGATTTCCCGAGATCCGCGAGTCCGCAGGCTCGCCAGTCGATGACGTGGAGCTCGGCCAGCGCATCGATCAGCTCCGTGAGAGAGAGCGCCTGCGCCGCGGGCGAGCTCGCGTAGGCGGCGGGCAACGTCGCTCGGATCGGGACGCCTGCGACGAAATCCATCAGGTAGAAGGGTGTGCCCGCGACGGCGGGTTCATCGCAGGCGAGAATCGGCCGCGCGATGCGGACCTGCTGGTCCTTGATCGCGTCGAGGATCCGGAACTCGCGGAGCACGTCGTGGGCGGTGCTCGAGGACGCGTTCGCCGGTGCGCGCCGCAAAACCCAGTGCTCACCACCGCGGTGGACGGAGAAGATTTCGCACGAGCCGCCGCCCTTCAGCGCCTCGGTCTCGATCGGCATATGCGTGCCGAGCTTGCGATCGAGCCAGTCGGCGAGACGCTCGGCGTCGAGCTCCGGTGTCGCTCTCATTTCATCCCCCGCCCGACTTCCCTCACGACGGTCCCGCTCGGCGCCGGACGGTCAGCCCTTGCGTGCATCGGCGAGCAGCCGCGCGAAGACCTGCTCGCCCTGCGCGACGCGCGTGGGGATGTGCTCGGTCGGCCAGCCTTCGACGGCCTCGAAGTTCTTGAGCGCGTCGCGGGCCACGACCACCTTGTGGACCTCGTCGGGCCCGTCGCCAATCGGTCCGAAGCGGTTGGTACGGTACCAGTCCTCGAGCGGCAGATCGCCTGAATAACCCAGCGCACCGCAGACCTGGATCGCGCGGTCGAGGACCGCGAGCAGCATGCGCGAGGTATAGGCCTTCGACATCGAGATCTCGGCGCGCGCGGCCCGGGCGCCGACCTTGTCCATCCGCCAGGCGGCCTGGAACGTGATGAGGCGCGCCGCTTCGATCTCGGTCTTCGAATGGTAGATGAAATCCTGCACCATCTGGTGGCTCGCGAGCTTCTTGCCGTGGGATTCGCGGGAGACGGCTCGCTCACACAGGATGTCCAGCGCTCGCTTCGCGAGCCCGATCCAGCGCATCGCGTGATGGATGCGCCCGCCGCCGAGGCGCTTCTGGGCTAGCACGAAGCCGTCGCCGGGCTTGCCGATCAGGTTCGCGTGGGGGATGCGGCAATTTTCGAAGCGGATCTCGGCGTGGTTGCCGAGCTCGCCGAAGACCGGATCGGGGCCGTGCATCGTCGGGATGTCACGGACGATGATCATCCCGGGCGTCCCCTTCTCGACGACGAACATCGAGGCGTGCTGATGGGGCCGGCCCTCCGGATTCGTCTCGGCCATCACGATGATGAAATCGGCGAAGGAGCCGTTCGTGCAGAACCATTTGTGGCCGTCGATGATCCAGTCGTCGCCATCCTTGCGCGCCTGGGTGCGGAGTCGCGTCGGGTCGGAGCCCGCTTCGAAGGGCTCCGTCAAAGCGAACGCGCTTCGAAGCTTCCCCTCTAGATTCGGCAGCAGCCAACGCTCCTTCTGCGCCGCGTTGGCGCCCGCCGCGAGCAGCTCCGTATTGCCCGAATCGGGCGCCTGATTGCCGAAGATCTCCATCGAGAAGGGACAGCGCCCGATCAGCTCGTGCATCAGCGCGAGCTTCATCTGCCCGAAGCCCGGACCACCGAGCGATGCGTCGAGATGACAGGCCCAGAGGCCCTGGGCCTTCACCTGCTTCTGCAGGTGCTTCTTCACTAGCGCCCACTCAGCAGCGGGCATCCGCTTGAACACCGGCTCGAGTGGAATCAGCTCGCTGTCGATGAACGACTTCATCCAGTCGAGCTTCTGCTGGAACTCGGGCTCGGCTTCGAAATCCCAGGGCATGGAACTCTCCTCGTGGGTCTGGCCAGCCGAATTATACAGTGATATTTTCGCCGTCAATGGCACGTCGCAAAGACTTCTCCCTCGAACGGGAATCGATTGCCGAGGCGGGGCTCGCGCTGTTCCGCAGCGGAGGTCTCGCCGCGGTCAGCACGCGCCGCGTGGCGGCCGAGCGCGGCGCCGCGCCCCTGTCGCTCTACCTCCACGTCGGGAGCAAACAGGGGCTCGTCGACGCGATCGTCGAACGGCTGATGGCCGGCGTGAAGATCGACCTCGACAGCGAATCCGACTGGACCGTGCAGGCGGAGCAATGGGCGCATGGGCTCCGCCGCGCGCTCGCAGCCCATCCCGAAGTGATGGAGCTCCTGCGCGGACGGCGTTGGGCGATCGTCCACTGCACGGAACCGCTGATGCTCGCCCTCGCCGCGGCCGGATTCGAGTCGGGCGAGTCGGTGCGCGCGGTGCGGCTGCTGACCTGGTCGACACTCGGGTTTCTCAGCATCCAGACGGGCATCGACGTGCAGGGCGAGCTGCGAGAAGAGACGGCGCCCACGCTCGTCGCGAGCTCCCTCACACGGCTTCACGCCCTCGAAGGCGGACCCGCTCCCGCGACGAGCGCGCGGGGCGTCGATCGCCGAGACGTCGATGCGCTCTTTGCGCTCCAGACCCGGCTCCTGATCGAAGGTCTTGCACGCGAGCACGGACGCCAACACGAGCAGCCAGACGAGCAGCCAAACGAGGAGAGACGATCATGACGATTCCGACGAGACGCGCGCGCCTCGAGCACGCGGCGAAACATTGTCCGCTGTGGAACGAGGGAAATCGGGAAGCCTGGGTGGCCTCCTGGCGGACCATCGCGACGGGCGCGTTGAACATGAACGATCCGGTCGGGACGGAGCTGAAGCACGGACCCGACGCCGCCGACTACATGGGCCATACCTTCGATCTCTTCCAGCGCCATCTGAACATGCAGATGCTGCACGTGAAAGCCAACGGCCCCGAGATGGCCTGGGTGATCGAGAGTCGCTTCGGAAAGTCTCCCCCGACGATCAGCATCGAGACCTTCCGTTGGGAGGCCGACGGAACGCTCCATGTGAAGACCTTCTACGACATGCCTTCGAGCGTCGGAGAGAACGACGATCCGTATCGCTTCTTGCTGGCCAAGGTAGAGTGAGCGCAGGAGGCAACCATGCTGTCGGGCGAGAAGATCCTGATCACCGGCGCGAGCGGCGCCGTCGGCCTGCCGATCGCGACGGAGCTCGCGAAGAGCAACGAAGTCTGGGCGATCGCGCGCTTCGGCGCAGGTGCGCAGGCCGCGAGCGTCATGAACGCCTCGTCCGTTCCGCGGGATGTGCTCGAGGCGAAGGGAATTCGAACGCGTCCGGTCGACCTCGCCCAGCCCGACCTGCGCGACGTCCCCGACGACTTCACGTACGTCCTCCACCTCGCCCACACCCGCCTCGGCTCGGAGTTCCAGCGCGCGATCCAGGTCAACGCCGTCGGCGCAGGCCACATCCTCCATCACTGCCGCAAGGCGAAGGCCGCCCTCGTGATGTCGTCGGCCGCGATCTACTCGCCGAAGTCCGACCCGTACGCGCTCCACACGGAGGACGGCGATCTCGGAAAGGCCTCGACGCCGTGGGCCCCCTCGAGTCCCGTGTCGAAGGTGAGTCTCGAGGCGATCGCGCGCTTCTGTGCGGAGGCGTTCGGTCTGCGCACGACGATCGCGCGGCTCAACACGATCTACGGCGCCTTCGGCGGTCTGCCCGTCATGAACATGGACTCGATCGTCGAAGGCAAACCCGTCTTCGCGGTCGCCGACCCGAACGTCCACAGCCCCATCCACGTGGACGATGTCCTCGACCAGCTCGAAGCGCTGCTCGACGCGGCGGATCCGCACGCCACGCTCGTGAACTGGGCCGGCGACGAGGTCGTGACGACGCAGGAATGGTGTGCCCAGGCGGCGCGGCTCTCGGGCAAGCCGGCGAAGATCGAGGTTGCGGCGATCCCCGGCATTCTCGCTGGGAATGCAGTCGACGTCACGCGGCGGCGAGCGATCACGGGACCGTGCAAGCGGGCGTTCGAGCCGGCTTTCGCGGCGATCTATCGCGAGCGACATGGGCCCCGAATTTGAGGGCAGCCGAACCTTCCCCGGCGAGGACCAAACGTGACGAGGCATGAAGTGCGATTCTGGGGACTCACGCTGGGCGTGATTCTCATGCTGCTCGTCGTCCGATATTCGATCGGAACGAATGCGGGGCTCGGGCCCGATGCGAAATGGGACAGCGACGCGGTCTGGTCCTCGCCTCTGTGGCTGCAAGCCTGGTTGCTGGGGCCCGTTTCGCTCGTCTTCTATGCCGCATTCGTATTCGCCTTCCGTTACTGGGAGGCGAGGTGGGCCGCGGCGGCCTTCGTCGTGAGTCATGTGCCTGTCTTTGCGTCCGAGGGCGTGGGGCTCACCGTGGGGATGGTGGGCGTGATCCACCTGATCTGCTGGGCTCCCGCTCTCTTCGTGACGGCCCGCCGCCTGGGGAACGTCGACGGGCGCACGCCATTTGGCGTCTGGGTTCATGCCTTCTGCTTCGTCGTCTCCGTTTCGCTGGTCTTCGACGCACGAGATGGAGTCGCCTGGCTGCTTCTGTAGCGACGTCGGGCGCGCCGGGCGGGAGGGGTATGGTATCCCCGACGAACGAAGAGGTAGGCCGAGCACCCAGCCCGGCAACGAGGCAAGCATGCGCGCGATCGTATTCGACGGAAAGAAGCTCGCCCTGATCGACGACCTCGAGGGACCGGATCCGGGACCGGGCGAGGTCGAGATCGCGATCCAGGCGTCGGGCGTCTGCCACAGCGATCTCTCCGTTGTCAGTGGCACCATCGCCTTCCCGACCCCGGTCGTACTGGGCCACGAGGGCGCGGGCATCGTGTCCCGCGTCGGTCAGGCCGTCACGACCCTCGCCGTCGGCGACCACGTCGCCCTCGCGACCCTCGGCCAATGCGGCGCCTGCCCCGCCTGCGACTCCGGTCGCCCGACGTTATGCCGCGAGACCTTCGGCAAGCGCCCGACGCCCTTCCGCGTGAAAGGCGTCCCATACCACAACTTCGCGAACCTCTCGACCTTCGCCGAGCGGATCGTCGTCAAGGCGAACCAGGCGATCAAGATCCCGAAGGACGTCCCCTTCGCGTCGGCGGCGCTGATCGGCTGCGGCGTGCTGACGGGCACGGGCGCCGTCTTCAACCGCGCGAAGGTCAATCCGGGCGATTCGGTCGTCGTGATCGGCGCCGGCGGTATCGGCCTCAATGTCATCCAGGGGGCGCGCATCGCAGGAGCGCACCCGATCCTCGTCCTCGACACCAATCGGGACAAGGAAGCCCTCGCGCGCCAGATGGGCGCCACCGATTTCATCGATCCCCGCGCCGAAGGCGACGCGGTCGCCGCCGTGAAGGCGCGGACGGAGGGCTGGGGCGCCAAACACGTCTTCGAGTGCGTCGGCGCCAAGCGCCTGATGGAGGATGCGATCAAGATGGCCGACTGGGGCGGCAATGTCGTCCTGATCGGCGTCGCCCCGCCGGAGACGAAGGTCGAGTTCCTGCCGATCTCGACCCTCCTCGACATCACGATCATGGGCTGCCGCTACGGAACCTCCCAACCGCAGAAGGACGTGAAGCGGATCTGCGAGCTCTACCAGGCCGGCCGCCTCGAGCTCGATGCCCTGGTCTCGAAGCGCTACCCGCTCGCCGACTACGAGCACCTGATCGAGGACATGGAGGCGGGCAAGATCGCGCGCGGGGTGCTCGACATGCCGGGGGCGGCCTAGCAGCCAGGGCCGCGGGTCCCCGACGCTCGGCGTCGCGTCGGCTGCAGAAATTTGTTCGCGGCGAGCGAACTCGATCGTCCAGCTCGGTTTCAAGGGGGAGAGCGACGGGCAATTCCGTGCCCAGCCATCCCGCCCTGGCTCCGAGGAGACGATCCATGCGAATCATCCCGATGCTTCTCCTGACCCTGGCGGTCGGATGCTCGGCGACGCGAGACACCAACCCGATCGCGTACGACGCCGCCCCCGCAGCCTCCCCGACCCGAATGGCCCGCGGCAGCCGCGCGGAGCTTGCCGATTCTCTCTCCAGAGTCGAGCAATCAATAGTGACCGCCTCCGATTTGTCGGACATCGCTGAATACGCCCCCAACCTCGAGGTTACTCCCGCCCACGCACTGACCCCGGGCGAGGACGCCACGAATTTCGTTCGGCGGGAAGTCATCTACACCGGCGACTTGCGCGTCGTCGTCGTCTCCATCACGGAAGCCAACCGCTCCGTCCAGTCCCTGGCCGAGCGAGCCGGCGGCTACCTCCAGGAGAGCGACTCGCACTCGATCACCGTCCGCGTGCCCGCGCCCAAGTTCGAGAGCACGCTCGATCAGATCGCCAAGCTCGGCGAGGTCGTCGATCGCTCGATCGCAGCCTCCGACGTCACCGAAGAGGTCCTCGACCTGAACATCCGCCTCGACAACGCGAGAAAGACGCGCGATCGCCTGGTCGCCCACCTCGCGGAGAGCAAGAAGATCACCGACACGCTCAAGATCGAGGCCGAGCTCTCGCGCGTCTCCGAGACGATCGAGCAGATCGAAG
>JANMTD010000556.1:0-17810 GCA_031390075.1 Deltaproteobacteria bacterium
CGGAACGCCTGGACGAGAGGTGTCAGCACGTCTTCCACGGCAGCCTCGCTGGTCGGCAGATCGAGAGTGATGCGAAGGTCGGTCAGCCCGCCCGCCACCATCGCGGGCACGACGGACATCGTCTTCTCGACGTCGATCTTCTTGTCGCTGCCGTTTCCGCTGGTGAAGGCGAGCGGGATGTAGCTCGTGGCCTCGAAGCCCTCCGCGCTGCGACCGGCCTTGACCAGCGCTTCGCGGATCTTCTTCAAGCCCTCGACCGGGTTCATCCCGTCGGGTCCCCACGGAATCCAGCCGCTGCCGTATTTCACGATGCGCTGCAGCACGTTGGGATTGAGCGTGCCGCTGATCCAGAACGGCACGCCACCCGGGTGGAGCGGCTTGGGATTCACGTGGATCTTCTCGAAGCGCGCGATCGGCCCGCGATGGCTCGCCGATTCGTCGCGCCAGAGCGTCTGGCAGATCTCGAGGGTCTCGTCGAGGAGCTTGCCGCGGCCGTCGTACTCGATCCCGTTCGCCTCGTACTCCTCGCGCTGCCAGCCGACGCCGACGCCGATGTCGAGACGCCCCTCGGAGAGCACGTCGAGGGTCGAGAGCTGCTTGGCGAGGGTCGCGGGCCGGCGCAGCGGGGCGATCAAGATGCCGGTCATGAATCGCGTCCGCTTCGTGACGGCCGCCCACATCGACAGCACGACGATCGGATCGAGCCAATGCCCGTCGGGCCCCGTCGGCTGAATCCCCCCCTTGGTCCCACCGGTCTTGGGATCGCCGTAGGCTTCGAGATTCTCGCCGAGCACGACGTGATCCGAGACGACCAGGCGATCGATCCCCGCTGCGTCGGCACCACGGGCCTGCTCGAAGAGATGGCGCCAGCCGCCGACCCCCGGATTCTTGGCGGAGAAATTCGGGGGCTGGAGCGAAAGGGCGGGCCGCACGGCGGCAGGCGAATGGGCTTCGGGCATGGTTGGACTCCTCGTAGATTCTTTTCGTGTCGACTCGGACTGATTTCGGGGATCGCGGGCGGCGCTCACGACCCGCTGACGCGCAGGTCCTTGAACGGGCGATCGCGGTCGAAGCGCGGCTCCTTCGGAAGACCCAGGGCGCGCTCGCCGAGGCCATTGCGGTGGACCTCGACGGTCCCGCCACCGACGGTGACGGCGCCGCGGCCGAGCAGCTGATCCTGCCAGAGTCCCTGCATCGGCGCCGACGGACCCGCGAGCAGCGCGTCCGCACCCTGCAGCCAGGCGGCGAGCTCGGCCTTGCGGTGGCCACTCTCCGCCGAGAATACCTTCAAGACGGAGCCATCGACGTCGGGCCGCCGGCCGTCGAGGATCGCGCGCGTGAGCCGTTCCTGCAGGAGCTCGAGCACGCGCTCCTCCACATAGCCCGCGCCGAGCTTCTCCCGCACCACCGCATCCTCGATGCGACCGGTCTCGACGGCATGGGCCACGAGGTCCACGACCCGGCTTCGCCCGTGGCTCGTCGTCCCGATGTTCGCGCCCTCGTTCATCAACACGAAGGTCGTGACGGGCCAGCCGCGGCCGAGACCGTTCACGACGTTCGAGAGCGGTGTCCGCACGTCCTTGAAGAAGACCTCGTTGAAATGGCGGTCGCCCTTCATGGTGACGAGCGGCCGGACCTCGACGCCGTCCTGCCGCATGTCGACAAGGGCGAAGCTGATGCCGTCGTGCTTGGGCACGTCGGGGTTCGTGCGACAGACGATGAAGCCCCAATCGGCGTGCTGCGCGCTCGTGGTCCAGACCTTCTGGCCGTTCAGCACGAGGTCGTCCCCGTCGACGACGGCGCGGGTTCGCACGGCCGCCAGATCCGAGCCCGCCTCGGGCTCGCTGAAGAGCTGGCACCAGATCTCGTCGCCGCGCAACATCGGCTTCAAATAACGCTCGCGCTGCTCCGGCGTGCCGTACTTGATCAGGGCGGGGCCGATCAGGCCGACGGCTGCATCGATGAACCCGCTGGTCACGTCGAAGGCGGCCTGCTCCTGCGCGAACAGGATGGCCTGCGCCGGTGTGCCCCCGCGGCCACCGTGCTCGCGCGCCCAGGTGATCGCCGCCCAGCCGCCGTCGAAGCGCTTGCGCTGCCAGGCCTTCATCTTCGTCCAGTATTCCTGCTCGGCCTCGAAGGAATGGTCGAGGGGACCGCTGGACCAATCGCCCAGGCCCTGGCGGCGTGTCGCATTCGCCTCGAGCCAGGTCCGCGCTTCAGCGCGAAAGGCCGCTTCTTCGGCGGTATCGGCGCGTCTCATCGCTCGGCTCCTCTCTCGGACCGTCTCTCCTCTCGTTCGGAAGAGAGCAGTCGCGCGACTCGATCGTGGTGCTCGCTCGCATTGCCGTGGAGGATCTCGGCGCTCTGCGCGCGGCGGTAGTAGAGATGGGCGTCGTACTCCCAGGTGTACCCGACGCCGCCCTGGATCTGCATGCTCTCGATCGCCATGCGGACGTAGGCGGGGCCGCACTGGGCCTTCGCGACAGAGGCGAGCAGCGATCGCTCCGGATCCTCCGTCTCATGGGCCTCGATCGCCGCCTCGACCGCCGTCCGCGAGGCCTCGAAGTCGATCAGCATGTCTGCGCATTTGTGCTTGATCGCCTGGAAGGAGCCGATCGGCCGGCTGAACTGGTGGCGCGCATTGGCGTAGTCGACCGCCGATTCGAGCACGCGCTGCATCCCGCCGACCATTTCGGCACAGAGCAGGACCGTCGCCTCCTCGAGCCCGCGCCGGATCGCCGGCCCATCCTCGCCCGGCTGCCCGACGGGCCGTGCCTCGACATTCGCGAAGCGAACCGTCGCGAGCGAGCGCGTGACGTCGAAAGCCTCCTGCTTCTCGATCGAGAGGCCCGCACTCCCGGCGTCGACGGCGAAGAGTCCGAGCCCCGGCCCGGCCTCATTCCCGGCCACTCGCGCCACCACGTAGATCCGCTCCGCGAGATTGCCCTCGAGCACGAGTCGCTTCTCTCCGGAGAGCCGATAGGCGGCGCCCGACGGCTTCGCCTCGAGCCGGATGCGCGCGAGATCCCGGGGCGCCTCGTCCTCCAGCCAGGCCAGCGTCGCAATCTGCCCCGCCGCGAGCGCGCCGAGCCATTCGTCGGCCTTGGCCCCACTGGCCTCGAGGACTCGGGAGACGACTCGACCCACGAGCGCTGCCGAAGTGAAGAGCGGAATCGGCGCCAACGCGCGACCGACCTCCGCCAGCGCGATCGCGAGCTCCTTCAGTCCGAAGCCCTGACCGCCCTGGGCCTCGGGAATCGCGAGGCCCACGAGACCCAGCTCCGCGCCGGCCTTCTTCCAGAGCTCGGGCGAGAGCCCCTCCCCCGTCGCCATGACGCGCCGGGTCTCGGCCATCGGCGCGTTCGATTCGAAGAAGCGCCGAAGCGTGTCGCGGAACTCGAGCTGTTCCGGACCCAGATTGAAATCGGCAAGCGAGAGCGGCACGCGGTTCTCCTGCGACCTTGCAAGCGAGAGGAAGCTAAGAGGAAGCTAGAGCCCGAGGTCGAAGAGTCGGATCGCGTTCTTGCGCGCGATCTTGTCGACCTGGTCCTGCGGCAGGTGGCCGAAGAGATCTTCCGCGGTTCGCTTCGTATGTGGAAAGGTGCCGTCCTGGTGCGGGTAGTCCGTCTCGAACATCACCTGGTCGAGACCGACGCGCTCGATCAGGTCGACGCCGACCGTGTCCTTGAAGAAGCAGCTGTAGATGCTCTGGCGATAGTAGTGGGAGGGCGGCTCGGGCAGGCGAAACTCGTTCTGCGCCCATTGATGGGTCTGCCAGGTGTCGTCGGCGCGCTCGATGAAGTACGGGATCCAGCCGATCTGACACTCGGCGTAGAGGATCTTCAGGTTCGGGAACTGCACGAGCTTGGCCGAGAAGATCCAGTCGAGCATCGAGGCGACGCTGTTGCAGGCGATCAGGTTCGAGGACATGATCGTCGGCGCATCCGACGACGTGCTCACGGTCTTCGTGCCGGACCCGATGTGCATGCAGATGACGGTCCCGGTCTCCTCGCAGGCGCGGATGAAGGGATTCCAGTAGTCCGTGTGCAGCGAGGGAAGGCCGAGCCAGGCGGGCAGCTCCGAGAAGGCGACGGCACGCACGCCGCGCGCGGCGTTGCGGCGGATCTCCGCCGCGGCGAGCTCCGCGTCCCAGAGCGGCACGATGCAGAGCGGGATCAGCCGCCCGTTCGAGCCACCGCACCACTCCTCGACCATCCAGTCGTTGTAGGCCTCGACGCAGAGCTTCGCGAGCTCGCGGTCCTTGCGCTCGTTGAAGAGCTGTCCGCAGAAGCGCGGGTAGTTCGGGAAGCAGAGCGAGGCCTCGACGTGGTTCTTGTCCATGTCGACGAGCCGCGCCTTCGGGTCCCAGCAGCCGAGGGCGATGTCGTCGAACGTGACGCCGATGGGCTTCACCTCTTCCGGCGGAAGGCCCGGGCAGGCGATCATGAGGCGCAGCTGGTAGAGATGGTCCTCGTAGTGCCACCATGCTGCGAGCGGACCGTCGTCCCCCGGCCGCTCGACCCAGACTCCGTCGACGAGGCGCGGCACGCCCCGCGGACGCAGCACGACCCGCGGCCCCTGCTCGCGGTAGCGCGCGGGCAGCCGCGACTCCCAGATGTGCGCCGGCTCGACGACGTGGTCGTCGACGCTGATGATCCGGGGAATCGTGCTCGTGGGCGAGCCACTCGGGCGCATTCGCATCTCCTTCGCGGACGCTGGGTCGGGCGAGTTGCCGAGATTCGCAAACCTGCGAGATTTAGTCGACTTCCGATCGATCGGGAGCTGGGGAGTCACGGTGAGCGCAGGCAGGACGGTCTTCGATTTCTCCGGGCAGACCGTCGTCGTGACCGGCGGCTCCCGCGGCATCGGCCGACAGATCTGCGAGGCCTTCGCCGAGGCGGGTGCCCGGGTCGAGACCTGCAGCCGGCGCCCCGTCGAAGAGCCCTTCGCGCACCGCTCGATCCGGGCCACCGCCGTCGACGTGCGCGATCCCGAGGCGACCCGCGCCTGGCTCGCGGAATGTGCCGCGCCGAGCGGCGGGATCGACGTCCTCGTCAACAACGCGGGCGGTGCCCCCTCGGTCGCGAGCGCCGAGAGCTCGCCGAAGCTGACGCAGAAGATCCTCGAGCTGAATCTCCAGGCGCCGATCGTGCTGTCGCAGCAGGTCCATCAACACATGCTGGCCCGCGAAACGGGGGGATCGATCGTGAACATCGTGAGCATCAGCTCGCTGCGGCCGACGCCCCGGAGTGTGGCCTACGGGGCGGCCAAGGCGGGCCTCATGAACGCGACGACGTCGCTCGCCGTCGAGTGGGGGCCGAAGGTCCGGGTCAACTGCATCGTCGCCGGCCTCGTCGCGACGGAGCTGGCGGGCGATCATTTCGGCGACGAGGTCGCCCAGGCCGAGATCCTGCGCGCGATACCGGCGGGTCGCTTCGCGCGCGCGGAGGAGATCGCGCAGGCCTGCCTCTTTCTCTCGGCGCGCGATTCCAGCTATGTGAGCGGCGCGGCCCTCGAGGTCCACGGCGGCGGCGAATGGCCGCCGACCGTCCCCCATCCACCCGAAAAAACAGCCCCCGAATAGACGGCGCACGAGTGAACGGAGCCATCCCTTTGTCGAACGATGCAAGCGGCGTCCTCTCGGGCCGGGTCGCCGTCGTGACCGGCGGATCGCGCGGGATCGGACGCGCCCTCGCCGCCGCGCTGCGCAGCGCCGGTGCAGACGTCGTGATCTCGGGCCGCTCGCGGGACAAGCTCGAGCGGACGGCGAAGGAGATCGACGTCGTTTCCGTCGAAGCCGACGCCATGGATCGCGAGCAGGCGTCGAAGCCCGTGCGCGAGGCGATCGCGCACTTCGGCGGGATCGACATCCTCGTGAACAACGTCGGGGGCTCGGCCGGCGGCAACCCGGATCTCTTCTCGAGCGACGACGATCGCTTCGAGGCGAACCTCACGTTGAACCTGAGCTCCGCCTACTGGTCGACGCGGGCGGCGGTCGGCTCGATGCGCGAGCGCGGCCACGGCCGTGTGATCCAGATCGGCTCGGGCGCCTCGAAGCACGCCGCCGCGAGCCCCGCCTACACCGCCGCCAAGCACGGGATCGTGGGCCTGACGAAGCAGCTCGCCCTCGATCTCGCCCGCCACCGCATCACGGTCAACTGCGTCTGTCCCGGCTGGACCCGGACCGACCTCGTCTCCTTCGAGCAGCTCGGCGCCGCTCAGGGCGTCGACGCCGCGACCGCGCGCAAACGGGCCGAGGCCGAGAGTGCCCAGCGCCGGATCCTTGAGCCCGAGGAGCTCGGCGCGATGGTGATCCTGCTCGCCTCCGACGCGGGGGCACCGATCACGGGCCAGGTGATCGGCGTCGACGGTGGCTACCGGCTTTGACAAGCGGCCGCGGCGCTGAAGCGCGGCCGCAGCGCGGACGAGAGGCCCGCAGCGCGCTATCCAACCGAGACCTCGGCGCGATCCCGCGCGCACCCCATCGACGGAGTCCCCATGCAGACCGAGATCCTCGACGCCGGCTCGATTTCCTCCTTCGACGAAACCGTCGACGTGCTCGTCGTCGGACTCGGTGTGGCGGGCGCCTCTGCGGCACTCTCCGCCGTCGAGGCGGGCGCGCAGACCCTCGTCGTCGAACGCGCAGGCGGCGGCGGCGGGACCTCGGCCATGTCCGGCGGTGTGATCTATCTCGGCGGTGGCACGGCACTCCAGAAGGCCTGCGGCTTCGAAGACTCGCCCGAAGAGATGTTCAAGTACCTGAAGGCCTCCGTCGGCCTCGGCTCAGACGAGGCGAAGCTCGAGGCCTACTGCCACGGCACGGTCGAGCATTTCGACTGGCTGGTCGCCCAGGGCGTCCCATACAAGCACACCTTCTACTACGGCCAGTCCGGTGAGCCGCCGACCGACGACGGCCTCGTCTGGTCGGGCTCCGAGAACGTCGCGCCGTTCCGCGACCTCGCGAAGCCCGCACCGCGGGGCCATGTCGCCGCCGTCCCCGGCGCCGCGGGCCACAAGGTCATGAGCTCGCTCTGCAAAGCCGTCGCCGATTCCGGTGCCTCGGAGTCCTTCAACACCGTCTGCAGCGCCCTCGTAAAGGAGCGCGACGGCACGATCACCGGCGCCCGCCTCGAGACCTTCGGGAAGTCGCGCTTCGTGCGCGCCCGCGGCGGGATCGTCCTCACGACCGGCGGCTTCGTGCTGAACGACGTCATGCTCGACGCCTATCGGCCGGAGGCGCGCCGCTGCCAGATGCGCGTCGCCGCCGCCGGCGACGACGGCTCGGGGATCCGCCTCGGCATGGCGGCCGGGGCCGGCACGCGACATCTCGACAAGGTCTCGGTCTCGCTGCCTGTGACCCAGCCCTGGGACCTGAAGCGGGGTCTGCTCGTCAACGCGAAGGGCCAGCGCTTCATCAACGAGGACACCTACTACGGCCGCCTCGGCGACGCGGCCTTGCTGCGCCAGGACGGCCACTGCTGGCTGATCGTCGACGACGCGATCTTCGTGAAGCCCGAGTATGGATTCGAGGTCTGTGCCGTCGGCGAGACGCCGGCGGAGCTCGGCCGCGAGCTCGGGCTGCCGGAAGGCGCCCTCGAGTCGACGATCGAGCTCTTCAATCGCCACGCCGTGCATGGCGTCGACCCACTCTTCGGCAAACGCGAGCCCTACCTCCAGCCCCTGCTCGAAGCGCCGTTCGCGGCGATCGATTGCAACGTCGAGACCTCGCGTTATGCGGTCTTCACGCTCGGCGGGCTCGCGACCGACGTCGACGGACAGATCCTCGATCCGGAGGGCCGAGCGATGCGGGGCCTCTACGGTGCGGGCCGCTCGACGGCGGGCCTCGTCGTCGGCGGCTACAGCAGCGGATTGTCACTCGGCGACGGCAGCTTTTTCGGCCGGCGTGCGGGGCGGGCCGCGGCGCGCGCCCGCCTCTAGCGAGCGGTCCATCAGATGTGGAGCGTCTCGGGGAGCCAGTGATTTCGCGAGGCAAACCGCTGCCGGCCGAGGGCGCCGAGATCGGTCGTGCGCGAGCGGCCGTCGACGATCCGCTCCGCGAGCGAGACCGCCACGCCGTAGGACTGCATCACGCCGCGCCCCGTGAACGAATGCGCTTCGAAGAGATTCGGAATGCCGGGGACGGGGCCGGCGATGCCGCTGCAATCCGGTGTCACGGCGTAGAGTCCCGACCAGCCGCGCACGTGACCGCAGCGTTCGAAGAGCGAGGCGCGATGGGCGAGGCGGGGCCAGATGAAGGTCTCGAAGAACTCGACGCCGTCGTAGTCGAAATCGAAGCCGGGCGCCTCCTCGGGGATCGAATAACCCGCCAGCACCTGCCCCGCCTCGGGATGGAAGTAGAGATCGCTCGCGTCGACGACCATGTCGAGGGAGTCGAAGTCGACATCCGCCGCGAGCGCTCTCCGGTCGAAACCGACGAGACAGATCTGGCGCCGGACCGCCTCGGTCACGTCGCGGATCCCGAGCTTGCCGCAGAACACGGTGGACCAGGCGCCGAGGCAATTGACGGCCACTTCGCAGGCGATGCGCGTCTCCCGGAGCCTCTGCTCGCGGGGGACCCGGTGGGTCGTCAGGATCTCCCGCAGCGCGCCGGAATCATCCGTCGGATCGCAGCCCTCGACCTCGATCACGTCGACCGCGCGCACGCGCCGGTGCCCCGTCTCGCCGGCGATCCGCTCCGTCACGACCCCGTCGACGTAATGGCGATTCAGGAACCGCACCCCGAGCGCCTCGGCCTCGCTGCGGTAGAAGCTCCGGACGGCATTGGGGTTGATGAGCCCGTCGCGCGGCGACCAGGTCGCGCCGACCAGCTCGTCGAGCCCGCGGTCGAGCAGCGGACAATGCGCCACCGCCTCCGCGGGCGCGAGCAGCTCGACCCCGAGCCCCATGCGATTCTGCAGCTTGCTCTTTTCGCAGGCGACGTCGAAGAGCTCGCGGTCGGCGTAGAGCCAGAGATAGCCGCTCTCGCGGAAGCCGAAGCGCTGCTGTTGACTGCGAAAGAAGTCGAGTGAACGGCGGCAGGTCTCGATGTTGACCGACTGCCACCAGGTCGCGCGCACGCCGCCCGCATTCAGCTCCGAGGAGGCATAGACCCCGGCGAGATCGAGGTCCACGACCTGGATGTCCTTGACGCCGCGGAGCGCCAGGCAGTAGGCGACGGCCGATCCGATGATGCCGCCGCCGGCGATCAGGACATTGACGCGCTCCAATCCGTCTACTCGCCCCCGAGATCGACGCCGAAGGCGTCGAAGACGAGATCCGCGCCGCGATGGCGATGCTCCTCGAAGCGTCGGAGCAGCTGGTGGATCCGGCGCCGGAGCGAGAGCGGTCCGGCGCCGCCATCGGCGAGTCCCTCGAGTCGCGCACACTCGCTGCGCAGATCGAGATGCTCCCGGGTCAGGCGCTCGACGTCCCGCGCCCGCTGCGGCGCGACCATCAGGATCTCGCTGAAGACGCCGTCCACCCGTTCCGTCTCGTCGATATGCTCCTCGAGGGCACTCGACAGGGCCGCGAGCTCCCGCCGCACGCGGACGATCCAGCGACGACCTGCTCCGACGGGGGATCCGACGGCACGGCCGACGGAATTGAGCCGGCCCTTGAGCCGCTCGCGCGAGGCGAGCGCCGCGAGCAGGCTCGCGCTCTCCGAGGCGATGTCGGCCACGGTCGCGTCCTCGAGCAGATCGAGAAAGGACGCGCCCGCCATCCGAACGAGGGTCTCGTGGTCGCCGGCCTCGAAATAGATCTCGTCGCGCTCCTCGAGGCTCGCATCGAGGACCGTCTGCAAGCCGTAGGCGGCGCCGATCGGCGGCACGGCCCCGCGCTCGCAATCCGGAAAGAGCCGGGCCATGTCCTGCTCCCGCGACACGTGGAGCGCGCGGCCGAGCTCGACGCGCACCCGCTCGAGCTCGAGCCGCCGCGAGGCCGGCAGCACGGCGAGCACATAGCCCTTCTCGTCCTGCAAGACGACGGATTTGGCGAGGGACTCCTCGTCGACGCCCGCCTCCCGCGCGCTTTCGAGGCTGCAGAAGGAATGCATGTGGTGCTCGAGGGCGTAGGGCGTGCCGTGGCGGGAGAGATATTCGGCGAGGGTGGGTGAGAGCGACATGTCGGGGGGCCTCCTGCGCTCGGGTGACTCGATCCGCGACTAACGATAAGAGGCGGAGGTGCGCTCCGGGCTCGTGCTCGGACGCTGGCTCTGACTTTGACTGAAGGCGCCGTGCAGCGCGTTCGACAACAGCTCGAGGTAGTCGGAGCCGCGCATGCGGACCACGTCGCCGTGGCCCCCGGCTTCGAAATAGACGTCGCGTAGGCCCCGGAGCGCGTCGTCGTAGACCGTCGGGATTTCGTAGGGCTGACCCAATCCGGGCAGCGCGCCGGGCTCGCAGTCCCGGAACAGGCCGTCGATCTCGGTTTCGGTGGCGAGCTCGAGCTGGCGGTGGAGCTGGGCGCCAAGGCGGTCGAGGTCGATCCGCTGTGTCGCGGGAACGAGGGCGAGGACGTAGCCGTACTCGTCGGCGAGCAGGACGGGCTTGGCGAGCTGGTCGAGGGGGACGTGGGATCGGCGGGCGGTCTGGGCGCTGTAGACGGAGCGGGGATGCGACCGGATCTCGTAGGGCAGGCCGGAAGCGTCCAGAAACTCTTCGAGTCGCTTCGCTATCCCCATGTCGACCCCATGGCGGGCCTCCCCGCAGCTTGCGATTGGTTCGTGTTCGCGTCTCTAGACCGTTACTCCCGTGTTGCCGGTGCGCGCGCCCGATCGGTGCGCCCCAACCGTCCTGTCCTTGCCCAAAGTAGGGCGACGCAATCGATTGTCAATCGAGATCGTCAATCGATCGAAGACGACGACCCTCATCTCGCGCTCGTCGCACCGCCGTTCGCGCGCCAGATCTGGCCCGTGCAGAAGCGCCCCGCATCCGAGGCCAGGTAGAGCATCAGCCAGGCCTGGTCGACGGCTTCCCCCACCATGCCGATCGGCGACATCGATTCCATCTTCGAGATGAAGCCGGCGTAGGCCGTCTGATTCAGGGAGCCGTCGGGATTCTTCAAATGCCGCTGGGTGAAGGCGGTCACCGTCGCTCCGGGCGCGATTGCATTGACGCGAATCCCGCGGTCGCCGACCTCGTGCGCCAGGGTCTGGGTCAGCTGGGCGACGCCCGCCTTGGTGATGGCGTAGGCGCCGTAGCCGGCGACGGGCAGGTCGATGGCACCCGACGAGACGTTGACGATGCTGCCGCCGCCGCGTTTCACCATCCACGGGATCGCCGCCTGACAGCCGTAGAGTGTGCCCTTCAGATTCACGCCGAGGATCCTGTCGAAGGCCTTCTCGTCGAGGGCCTCGAGGCGCCCATCGCAGGGGATGCCCGCGATGTTGCAGATCACATCGAGCCCGCCGAACTCGCGCGCGGCGCGGGAGACGAGCCCTTCGACCTCGGCTCGTTGCGCAACGTCGACCCGCTGTGCGACGGCGCTCCCGCCGGCCCCCCGGATCGCCGTCGCCACGCTCTCCGCCCCTTCGGCGTCGAGATCGCCGAGCACGACCTGCGCTCCCGCCCCTGCGAAGACCTCGGCGACCGCGCGCCCGATTCCCGACGCCGCGCCCGTCACGACGGCGACGCGCCCCTGCAAGCCAAACACCTCGTTCAACGTCCGCATCGATTCCTCCTGCGCATGCCGTCCACAGCACCCCTCGGATTCCGGCCCGTCCCGTTCGCCGGATGCCCGCGCGATGATACGCAAATCGAAAGGGCCGCCCCGAAGCCGGCGCCCTTCGGCCTGGCTTTCAGCGTGTCTTTCAGCAGGAAGAGGGACTGACTAGAGTCCGGCTCGTGCCCCGCGAATCCGTCGCGGGGCGAGAGGAGCGGTCCATGCAGGGTCTTCGCCATCTGCGCGTCGTCGATTTCAGCAACCGCATCGCCGGGGCCTACGCGACGAAGCTGCTGGCCGATGCGTACGCGGAGGTGATCAAGATCGAGCCGAAGGGCGGCGACCCGCTGCGGCGCTGGAGCGCGAGCGGCCAGGCCCTCGGCGACCGGGACGGCGCCCTCTACCAGTTCCTGAACACCTCGAAGAAGTCCGTCGTCGGCGAGCCCGGCGACGCCTTCTTCGACGGTCACGTCGAGGCGCTCGTCGCCGGGGCGGACCTCGTCGTCGAGACCTTCGAGCCCGGCGTGATCGAGAAGCTCGACCTGTGCAACCGGTTCCCCGGGCTCGTCGTGCTCAGCATCTCTTCGTACGGGCGCGGGGGACCGCTCTCGGGTCAGCCCTCCGCCGATCTCACGATCCAGGCCCACAGCGGCGCCCTCTCGGTCCGCGGCCTGCCCGCGCAGCCGCCCATCATGTGCGGCGGGCGCATCACCGAGTGGATCGGCGGCACCTTCGCCGCGGTGGCGGGGCTCGCGGGCGTGACCCGCGCGCAGCACACCGGCCAGGGCGAGCACGTCGACTTCTCGCTCTGCGAAGTCATGAACATCGGCTCGACGACCTACATGGATTTCATGAACAGCCTGATGGGCCGACCGGAGCTTCTCACGGCGCCGCGCTCGGTCGAGGTGCCCTCGATCGAGCCGACCCTCGACGGCTGGGTCGGCTTCAACACCAACTCGCACCAGCAGTTCACGGATTTCCTGCTCCTGATCGGCCGCCAGGACCTGCTGGCCGAGCCCGCCTGGGCGCAGGTCGGGACGCGCATGGCGCGCATGGACGAGTGGAACACGATCGTGCGCGCCTTCACGACGCAGCACACGACGGCGGAGATCGTCGAGCGCGCCTCGCTGCTGCGCATCCCCGTCGCGCCGGTCTGCAGTGGCAAGAGCGTTCAGGAGCACGTCCACCTGAAGGCGCGCGGCGTCTTCGTGAAGAACCCGACCGGCGGATTCCAGCAGCCGCGACCGCCGTATCTGGTCGATGGCGAGGGGCCGCGGCCCTTCGAGCCGGTCCCCCGCCTGGGCGAGCACACGGAGGTCATGAAGAAGACGCCGGCGCGAAAACGCGCGCGGCCGGGTCTCGCCCCCGTCGCCAACGCGAAGGCACCGCTCCCGCTCGCGGGCATCCGCGTGCTCGACACGACCGCCTGGTGGGCGGGGCCCTCCGCATGCCAGATGCTCGCCTATCTCGGCGCCGACGTGATCAAGGTCGAGGCGATCCAGCGCCCCGACGGCATGCGCATGGCGGGCGGTATGTTTGCGAACCAGGGCGATTGGTGGGAGCGCAGCGGGGTCACGCTCTCGGCCAACACGAACAAGCGTGGCCTGACGCTCAACCTCGCGGACCCGAAGGGCATCGCCCTGTGCAAGCAGCTGATCGCCCAGAGCGACGTCTTCATCGAGAACTTCTCGCCGCGGGTCGTCGAGAGCTTCGGCCTCGACTGGGACTCGGTCCACGCGATCAATCCGCGCACGATCCTGGTCCGCATGCCCGCCTTCGGCCTCTCGGGGCCGTGGCGCGACAACGTCGGATTCGCCCAGACGATGGAGCAGATCTCGGGCCTCGCCTGGATCACCGGCCACGCCTACGACCAGCCCCGCATCCAGCGCGGCCCCTGCGATCCGCTCGCCGGCATGCACGCCGCCTTCGCGACCCTCGTCGCCCTGGCCGAACGCGAGAAGACGGGCACGGGCCACCGCCTCGAGTGCACGATGGTCGAGGGGGCGCTGAACGCGGCTTCGGAGATGTCGATCGAATGGTCCGCCTACGGTGTCGAGCTCTCCCGCGACGGCAATCGCGGACCCGAAGGCGCGCCGCAGAACGTCTACGCCTGTCAAGCCAAGCAGCCGGGCCAGGAGAGCTGGCTCGCCCTCGCGGTCACGAACGACGCGCAGTGGGCGAGTCTCAAGGATCTGCTGGGCCGCCCCGCCTGGGCCGACGACGCCGAGCTCGCGACCCACGCCGGGCGTCGACGCAAGCACGAGGTGATCGACGAGGCGCTCGCGCGCTGGGCCGCCGAACGCGAGCTCGAGCCCGCGGTCTCGGATCTCCTCGCCCACGGCATTCCCGCCGCTCCGGTCTGGGACGCGCGCATCCAGAGCCGCCATCCCCAGTTCATCGCCCGCGGCTTCTACGAGCCCCTCGACCATCCCGTCGTCGGGACCCACGCCTACTCCCGCCCGCCCTTCCGGTTCGCGACGATCGAGCGCTGGAACCGGACGCCCTGCCCGACGATGGGCCAGCACAACCACGAGATCCTGGGCGAGCTCGGTCTCGGCGCGCAGGAGATCGCCGCCCTCGAGCGCGAGGAGATCATCGGGACGCGGCCGAAGGGTTTGTAGCGCGCCGAGTGGGGTCGATAGGGGTCGCGAGTCCCGCGCCTAACGCGCGTCGCCGCCGGCCGCGACCGACTCCGTCCCCTGGAACGCCAGGATGTCGGCGCGACAGACGAAGCGGATCGGCCGGATCGATACGTCGGCCCGGCCGACGACACCGGGCAGCGCGAGGGTCGGGCGGACCCTGTCCTCGCCCCAGGCGGCCGCGTCGAAGGCCGCGATCTCGAGGCGTCCGCGCTCGGCCCGTTTCACGGCGTACTCGATGTCGACCTGGACGAGGCGAAAACCGTGCGGGGTCTGCGCGGGATGCAGGCTCGAGACGAACTGCGTGTCGGTCTCGCCGATCCGCTCGGGCTTGCGGAGCACGAGGTCGACGAAGGAACGCCCGCCCCGTGCGACCCGCAGGCGCGTCTCGTCGTAGGCGCGGGCGAGCTGGACCTCGCCGACCACGCACCGGAATCCGAATCGCGCGGCGAGGGCTCGCGCCGCCCGCTCCGAATCGCCCGAATCACCCGCATCGACGACGCAGCCGACGAGGAGCCCGCGCGGCCGCAGCCCGCTGCGGCATTCGATCCGCAGCTGCGCCAGGCGAAAGGCCCCCCACTCCGAATCGGAGGCCTCGAAGGCGCTCCATCCCACGACCGGCGGAAGCGTCGGATGCAGCGCGGGCGGCAGCATCTCGCACATCGGCCCCGATTCGACTTCGCAGAGCGCCTGGAGAAAGATGCAATCGCGGAGCTCGAGGGATTCTCCAGCGAAAGCCGTGATCGTCGGCGCGTCCTTCTCGAAGCGCTTCGGGTCGGCGGTTCCGACGAGCATCTACGCCCGACCTCCGGCGCTCGCCGCGACGTCGTTCTCCCGCCGGGTCTTGCCGCGCTCGAACGCCGGCATCACCTCCCGCGCGAAGAGCCGCAGGCTCTCGAGCACCTGCTCCTGCGGCAGCACCTCGCAGGCATTCACCAGGAAGTTCAGCTGATCGACCCCCACCGACTCCCAGCGTTTCACGGCCGCGATGATCGCCTTCGGGTCTCCGATGCAGACGCCCTCCGGAACCCCGTAGGCGGCCCCCGGATTGCCGCCGCCCTTGCTCGCCGCCGGCGCGCTGATGCCGCCCAGCGATTGATAGGCCGTCGTCGGATAGGCCTCGCGCGTGAAGAGCAGATGCGAGTTCAGGAGCCCGAAGAGCCCGAGGAATCCCATGCCGCGCTTCGCGCCGGTCGCGAGGTCTTCGTGGCAGTGCATGAAGTTCAGCGTCGCGACCTGATCGTTCACGACCAGGCCCGCCGGCGAGCAAGACTGGATGCGGCGGTGATATTCCTTCGTGCGCCGCTCTTGCTCGGCGAGCGACGCGGTCGCGACGCCGAGACAGCCGAGGCCCCGTTCGGCGGCGTCGAGCGACGTGCCCGGGCTCGTGACCGTGACCCACATCGGCGGATGCGGCTTCTGCATGGGCTTCGGGAGCACGGCGCGCTCGGGCATCGAGAAGCAGCTCCCCTTCCACGAGAAGCGCTCCTGCGTCCACATCCCCGGGATCGCGCGCACGAACTCGTCCCAGTCCTGCTTCGTGCGGTCGGGATCCGCTTCGAAGCCGCCGAGCTCGGTCCAGGTCGAGGAGCGCGCGGTCCCGAACTCGAGTCGCCCGCCCGAGATCAGATCGAGGGTCGCCGCGCGCTCGGCGACGCGGATCGGATGGTTCATCTCGCGCACACACACGACGGCGCCGTGGCCCACGCGGATCTGCTTCGTCTGGGCGGCGCAGGCGGCCAGGAAGACCTCGGGCGCGCTCGAGTGCGAATAGCCCTCTAGAAAATGGTGCTCGACGGCCCAGACCGTGTCGAAGCCGAGCTCGTCCGCGAGTCGGACCTGCTCGAGGGCGTTCTGGAGGACCTTCGATTCGTTCTCGGCGGTGAAGGGCCGGGGCGTGGCCAGCTCGTGGAAGATGCCGAACTTCAAGGCGGTGCTCTCCGTGTTCCGGTGCGGGCGGACGATAGCGGCTTGGCGGTCGGTCGAACGAGGGGGTTCGAGTATGGTTGGGATGCGCTTGCGCAGCGGTCCGGCCTTGAGAGGAATGCCTTGAAGCTCTACGCGATCAGCGACCTGCACGTCGGCTTCAAGGAGAACCGCGCGGCGATCGTCGCCCTGCCGGCGCATCCCGAGGACTGGCTCGTCCTGTGCGGCGATATCGGCGATACCCCGCAGCAGCTCGACTTTGCGCTCCAGGTGCTCGGACAGAAATTCGCGCAGCTCGTCTGGGTCCCCGGCAACCACGAGCTCTGGACCGTTCCGCGTGCGACCGCTCTTCGCGGCGTTGCGCGTTACGAAGAGCTCGTCGAGCTGTGTCGCAGCCGCGGTGTGCTCACGCCCGAGGATCCGTTCCCGGTCTGGCAGGGCGAAGGCGGGCCCCATCTGCTCGCGCCGCTCTTTCTCTTCTACGACTACAGCTTCCGGCCCGACGAGGTCGCGATCGAGGACGCCGTCGCCTGGGCCCAGGAGGAGGATCTGATGTGCAGCGACGAGATCCTGCTGCATCCCGATCCCCATCCGAACTTCGGTGCCTGGTGCGAGGCGCGCTGCAGCGAGAGCGAGAAACGCCTCGAGGCAGCACTCGCGGAAACGCCCCATCCGACGGTCCTGATCGCGCATTTCCCGTTGAAGCAGAGCCTCGCCGTGCTGCCGGGGATTCCGCGCTTCATGGTCTGGTGTGGCACGCGGCGGACCGAGGATTGGCATCGGCGCTTCCAGGCCGCGGTCGTCATCTCGGGCCACCTCCACATCCCCTCGACGCGCCACGTCGACGGCGTGCGCTTCGAGGAGGTTTCGCTCGGCTACCCCGAGCAGTGGAAGCGGCGCGAGGCCCAGCGCGGCTGGCAACTCGCGGACCACCTGCGCCAGATCCTGCCGCGGCCCGAGCAGGATGCCGGCGATCCGCTCCGCGATTGGCAGGGTCAGCTGCCGCAGCGACTGCGGTAGAGAGCGGGATCGACGGCGCGGATCATCGCTGCCTGCGCGCGCACGACGGCGGCGGAGTCGGCGGTCCGCGCTCCGTCGCCCGTCTGCTCGAGAAAGCGCGCGATCCGGGACACGGATTCGGCCGTCGACTCGAGTAGCGCGCGGTGATCGACGAAGAGCGCCGGAATCTCCGGCGTGCGCGCGAGCCAGGCGCGGCAGCGATCGAGGGCGCTGCGGAACGCCTGTTCGAGGGCCTCGTCGGTCGGCCCCTCCGAGGGGATGCCTTCCGGACTCCCCGAGCGCTCGAGCAGCCTGCGCTGGGAAGCGAGGATCTCCGCGAGGTCGCGCTCGACGAAGAGCACGCGATAGGCGAAGTGCTTCGGGAGCTCCATCGGGAGCGGCGCGACGATCTTGACGACCTGCCCGCGGCAGCCCTCGAGAAAGCGCGCATCCCGCCGGATCCGCTTGACCGGTTCGAGCTCGAAATAGCCCCGCGGATTATCGAGATCCAGCGGGCGCATGCCGTCCTGCGCGACCTCGAGCCCGGCCGCTGCGAGGACCTGCATGGCGAGCGATGTGCCCGAG
>JANMTD010000560.1:0-3857 GCA_031390075.1 Deltaproteobacteria bacterium
CGAGAAGGATTCATCGATGCGTCCAACGTGATGCTCGTGAATCCCGCGGACCAGAAGCCGTCCCGCGTCCGCTTCGAGACTCGCGACGGCAAGCGCGTGCGCGTCTTCGCGCGCGGCGGATCCGTCGTTCCGGAGCCCGCCCGCGCTTGATCGAGGCAGCGGGCTTCGACAGACTGAGAACCTGAGATCGCCGGATTAGGGCGCCCGAACCTGCAGGTGGCGGAAACGCCTGCAGGCGGTTGAAAATGAAAGACAGCACGGCAAGACCATGGCCAAGAGCAAGCGAGAGAAGATCAAGCTCGAATCGTCGGCGGGGACCGGTCACTTCTACACGACGTCGAAGAACCGCACGAACACGCCGAACAAGCTCGAGCTCAAGAAGTACGATCCGGTCGTGCGCAAGCACGTCGTCTACAAAGAAACCAAGCTCAAGTAGTCCGTGACTCGGAGCGCACCGCGCGCCACCCCGTGGTGACGCGGGACTCGCGCGGTTTCGTTTCGACGAGCCCACGCGATCAACGAGAGAGGGATCTGGAATGGCCTGGGTCATCACCCGCATGTGTCGAGATTGTCTGGATATGGCGTGCGTCGAGGTCTGTCCCGTCGACTGCATCGTCCAGCACAAGGACAAGGGCGAGGCGGCCGGATACTCGAACCAGCTCTACATCGACCCCGAGGAGTGCATCAACTGCGGCGTCTGTGAGCCGGAGTGTCCCTGGGAGGCGATCTTCGAGGACGAGCAGGTTCCGTCGGTATTCCAGGAAGACATCTCGCTCAACGCCCGGATCGTGGAAGAGCGCGACGATTTCGAGGTCCCCGAGCGGGCCGACACCGACGTGCCCAGCGCCGACCGCATCGCCGCGAACAAGGCGAAGTGGGCGTACAACACCTAGGCGCTACCTAGGCGCTACCTGGGCGCCAGCTAAGCGCCCGCCTCATCGAAGGCTTCGGCCATCACGTGGACGACGCGCGCGAGCGCCTCTGCGGAGGGCGGCTCGGGAAGCCGCTCGGTCCAGCGCCGCAGCTGCTCGACGGCCTGATGAACGAGCATCCATTTCCCGCCCACCACCGTCGCGCCGCGCGCCTCCGCCTCGGCGACGAGCCGCGTTCGCTCGGGCGAATAGACCGCATCGAGCACGACCATCCCGGCGCCGAGGGCCTCCGCCGCAACCGGTGATTCCCATCCGCCCATGCCGACGCTCGTCGTATTGACGACCAGCTCCGGAGCCAGCCGCCCGAGCGCGTCGAGCCCGAAGGCACCCTGCGCACCGAGCTGTCCCGCCAGGGCCTCCGCCCGGGCGAGCGTTCGATTCAGCACGAAGACCTCGCACCCGCGCTGGCGCAGCGCATGCACGGCCGCGCGCGCCGTGCCCCCGGCCCCGAGCACGACGGCGCGCTGCCCGCGCACGGGAACGACCCGCTCGAGGGCCGCCAGGACGCCGATCCAATCGGTGTTCGTGCCGATCAGGCGATCGCCGATCCGGAGCACGGTATTGACGGCGCCGATCGCCCGCGCGACCGGCTCGAGCTCGTCGACCAGCTCGAGCATCGCCTGCTTGTGCGGAATCGAGACCGAGAGCTGACGCACGCCGCGGGCGCGAAAGTCCGCGACGGCGGCAGCCAGGCGCACAGGGGTCACGTCGTGGACGCGGTAGTGCGCGTCGATGCCGAGCGCGCGATAGGCGGCGTTGTGCATCGCCGGCGAGCGGGTATGACCCGCCGGATGCAGCACGACGCCGCACTCGAAGCCGGCCCCTGCCGTCACGCGCGGCTCCGCTCGAGAGCGGCCTTCAGGTCCTGCCAGACCGCGCGGCGATTCTCCGGCGTGTACTGGCGGAGCACGTAGGCGGGGTGGAGCGTCGGCATCAACGGGATCCCTCGGTATTCCTGCCAGGTCCCGCGCAGACGGGTGATCGAGATCTCGCGGTCGAGGAGCAGGCTCGCCGCCGGCTTGCCGAGCGTCACGATCACCTTCGGCGCCACCGCCGCGATCTGCCCGTCGAGGAAAGGCCGGCAGGCGCTCACCTCGGGCGGCAGTGGATTGCGGTTCCCGGGCGGCCGGCACTTCACGATGTTGCAGATGTAGACGTCGCTCCGGCGCAGCCCCATGCCCTTCTCGATCATCTGGGTCAGGAGCTCGCCGGCGCGGCCGACGAAGGGAAGCCCCGTGCGGTCTTCCTGCTCGCCGGGCCCCTCGCCGACAAAGAGGATCGAAGCACTCGGATTCCCGTCGCCGAAGACGATCTTCTGACGCCCCTCGCAGAGGCCGCAGCGCCGGCAGTCGCCGAGCTCGAGGCGGACCGCGTCGAGGGACGCGCGTGGGCCTTCGCTCGGGTTCGAGCGGACGCCGATGTTCGCGATCGGTGCGATCGGTGTGACCGGGGGCGAATGCCGCTCGGGAATCGGGCGCGTCTCGCGGGCCATCGGCGGCTCGGCGAGACGTTCGAAACCGGCGATGCCCTCCTCGGCGAGCTCGCGGAGCAGGGCCGTCGCAGAGGCGACGAGCTCGCGTGCTTCGCCGCGCCACGGGTCTGCGTCTTCGTTCGCCGCCATGGCGAGCTAGCTGGGCTCGCGGTGTGGGGTGAGCGGCACGTGGATCCGGTCCGGGGGCACGAGGGCGGCCGAGCGGCCTTCGCGGGTCGCGGCCGCTTCGATCGTGCCGTGGCGCTGGGCGTCGATCCGCTTCTCGACCGCGAACTCGAAGCCCGGGTCGTTCGCCTGGTCGTGGCAGGTGCCGCAGACCTTCAGGATCACGCACGAATCGCACTTGTCGCCGAGCGAGAGGATCGTCCCGACCCGGCGCGCCGACTCGCCGACGTGATCGGCACCGGGGCCGTGACACGACTCGCAGCCGACCCGGGCGAGGTCGGGGGAGCTCGCGGGCTTGGCTCCGGCGGCGAAGCCGCCGGGCTTCCCATAGGCCGTCGTGTGACAGCCGAGACAGGTCGCATCGCCCTGTTTGTTCGTCTTCTCGAGGGTCGCGACCGCGTGGGCGTGGGGGCTCGCCTGCCAGGTCTCGAACTCCTTCGCGTGGCAGCTCTGGCACGCGTTCGACCCGACATAGGCGGCCTGGGTCGGCAGCAGCTCGCGGGACGGGCCGCCGTCGACGCGCAGCTTCGCGCGCTCCGCGTTCGTGAGCGAGGCGATCTTCGTGTGGGAGATGCGCGGATGGAAGGTGGCGTAGTCGAAGCCGAGCGAGTGGGTCGGGTTGTGGCAGCTCGCGCACACCGTCTCGTACCGGCCGGCCTTCACGAAGTCCGGCGAGAGGTGCGGACCGCCGCGGCCATGGCAGGACTCGCAGCCGACGTTCTCGAGCTGCGTCGGTCGGCGCGTGAAGTCGTAGCCGCCGGGCTTCTCGAAGCCGACGACGTGGCAGCCGATGCAATCTGTGCGTCGGTCGGCGCCGTGGGTGACGAGGGTGTCGAAGGCGGTCGCGTGGGCCGTGAATTGCCAGGTCGCGAGCTCCTGCTCGTGGCAGACGCCGCAGACGTCGTTTCCGCTGTAGCCCTTCGGATCGAGGAGCATCGGCACCGTCGCGCCGGCGGCCCGCGCGACGTGCATGCGCAGCAGGGCGCCGTCGCGGCTTCCGTTCCAGCCCTGGGTGCGATGACGGATGCGGCCCCGGGCATCGAGGACGAGGACGACGGGGACACCGCCCGTGACGCCCCAGCGCTCCGTGGCCTTGCCGCCGGGGTCGAGATAGGGGTCGAAGAAGTCGAGCTTCAGCTCGGCCATCGCACTGCGGACCGCGCTCGGATTGTTCTGGATCGAGACCGCGACGAGGCGCGGCTTCTCCGCCTCCGACATCTTCGCGAGCGTCTCCCGAATGGATTCGAGCGCCTTGTGGCAATGCGGGC
>JANMTD010000569.1:0-2416 GCA_031390075.1 Deltaproteobacteria bacterium
GTTCGGCGGATCTCTACGAGCACCAGGTCGAGCTGCTGGTTGACGAGCGGGTGATCGCCCAGATGAAGCTCGGCAAGACCTTCGGCCCGAATCACGTCCGCGTGATCGATCGCACGGCGATCGTGACCGGTCCGGGCGGGGCGCTCGTCATCGACGTCTCCGTCGCCGAGCGGCCCCGGGTCGTGGGCAAGCTCTTCTCGCGCGAGATCGGCGAGGTCGTCGACGCGACGCGAATCGACGGCCGCGTCTATCTCGTTGGCCAGCGCGGGCTCCAGGTCCTGAACCGAAAGCTCGACGGCGTCGAGGAGACGGTCGACGTCGGCTCGCGCACGCGTGTCTCGGCGATGGGCCGGCATCTCGTCACCGCCGATGGCGGCGGCCTGCAGGTCGTCGACGCATCGCCGTGGGCGGAGCATGCGATGCCGGCGGCGCCGGCGACGCACGGCGCGGATCCGACTTCCCCGCGCTGATCGCAGGCTTTGATCGGGCGTGCGATCGGTCGCGCGCCGTCTCTGATAGATTGCGGCCATGCCGCGTCGATCCCCGAAGCGAGCCCGTGCGCGCGGGAAGCGACGCCCTGCATCGCGCCGCGCGCGCGGGCCGCGCGCCCTGCTGCGAAAAGCCTCGAGTCAGAAGACGCGCAGGCGCATCCTGCGCGCCTGGAAAGCCCTGCCCGACGCGGCACAGTGGCCCATCGGCATCGCGCTCGTCGCCTTTCTTCTCGTCGCCTTGAACTTCGGCTATCAGGTCTTCCAGAAGCCGACCGAGCTCTACTTCCCGATCGAGGACTCGTTCCACAAGACCCACGAAGAGACCTGGAACGCCTACGGCCATCTCTTCCGCCGTCATTCGACGCCCGTCGTCGCGGCGGATTTTCTCGCGGCCCTCGCGCAGATCGAAGCCTCGGGCAATCCCGTCGCGCGGACCTACTGGCGTTTTGCCTGGACGACCGACCCCTTCGGGATCTACCGGCCCGCCTCGAGCGCGGTCGGCATGTTCCAGATCATCGACGGGACGTTCGAGGAGGCGAGCCGCTACTGCATCCACGACCACCGCGTCGTCGAGGAAGGACCGTGGTACGCCTGGAAGTCGTGTTGGTTGAACGAGCTCTACTTCCGTGTGATTCCGTCGCATGCCATCGAGCTCACCTCGGCAGACCTCCACAGGAACGTCGAGCGGGCGCTGCGGCGGCACCCGGTTCGCGGGGCGACGCTGCGACAGAAGCAGGATCTGGCGGCGTTGATCCATCTCTGCGGGGCGGGGGCGGGCTCGGCGCATGCGCGGCGCGGACTGCGGCTGACGCCGGGGCTGCGCTGCGGCTCACACGATGCCTTTCGCTACATCGCGAAGGTGCGGATGGCGCAGGGGCGATTCGCGCGGTTGGGCGCGGGGGATTGAGGCGGCGGTCCGCCGGGCCGAGATGGACTAGCGACCGACCGGCGCCGTGACCCGGACCGGAACGCCTGCGCTGAAGAGCGAGACCCGCTCGACCCGGGCCCAGTCGACGCGCGCGACGTCGGCGCCCGCGGCCTTCGTGACGACATCGTGCAGGTCGCGGACCGGCTCGCGCTCGAGCTTGCCCGATTCGTCGAGGGCGAGGGCGCGATCCTTTTCGGGATGGACCTCGAGGTAGAGCTCGCCCGCGACCCAGCCGAGCTTCACGGGCTCGTGCACGACGCGCACCTGCGTCCCGACCGGAACGCGGCCGAAGAGCTCTTCGATGTGCTCGGGATAGAGCCGGATGCAGCCGCGGCTCGAGTGGCGGCCGACGCCGCGGGGATCGTTCGTCCCGTGGATCAGGTAGGTCGGCCAGCCCAGGTAGAGCGCGAACGCGCCGAGGCGATTCTCGGGGCCCGGCGGGATCGCGCGGGGCAGTGTCGGCTCGTCCCGGAGCGCCGAAGGACCCGGGTACCAGGTCGGATTCTCCTTCTTGCGGACGACCTTCGTGGCGCCGTGCGGCGTCGCATAGCCCTCCTTGGCGATGCCGATCGGGTAGCTGCGAGGTCGCTCGCCCTTCACGAAGTGGTACAGGCGCATATCGCCGGTGTTCACGACGATGCCGTCGCGCGGGCCGGCCGGCAGGAGGTGGACGTTCGGAATCACGATCCGCTCGCCCGCCTTCGGGACCCACGGATCGAGGTGTTGATTCGCGGCGACGAGCTCCACGTATCCGACGCCGAGCTCGGGGGCGAGGTCGACGAAGGTGTCCTCGGCCCTGGCGGACCGGAAGGCGAGGCGGCCGACCAGATCGGGGGAGGGCGGCGGGTTCTCGAGCAGGTGGTGAGGCGGACTCTCGGGCTTCTGTCTGGGCAACAGGCTCTTGGGGAGCAGACTGCAGCCGCTCGTCCAGACGAGAATGCCGGCCAGCGCGACGACGAGCGGTGCCGCGGCCCGGAGGTGGGATCGCGGCCCCTTC
>JANMTD010000575.1:0-2245 GCA_031390075.1 Deltaproteobacteria bacterium
TGGTGGCGGCCCTGCGCCGGGTCGATCCGAAGGATCTCCGCGCGATCCTCGAGGTCCTGCTCGCGGTCGCCCGGGCCGGCGGCACCGTCTACGTCGCGGGCAACGGCGGCAGCGCTGCGCTCTCGGACCATTCGGCCTGCGACGTCTCGAAGGGCACCCACGTCGACGGCCATCCGCCCCTGCGGATGGTCTCGCTCGCCTCGAACGCGGCGCTCATCACGGCGATCGCCAACGACGTCGCCTACGACCAGGTCTTCCGCAAGCAGCTCGAGTACTTCCTGCGCGAGGGCGACGCGGTGCTGCTGGTGAGCGCCAGCGGCAGCTCGCCCAATGTCGTCGAGGCGTGCCGTTATGCGAAGAAGCGCGGAGTTTCGACGCTGGCCTTCGTCGGCTTCGACGGCGGCGAGCTCCAGCGGATCGCCGACCATGTGGTCCACGTCGCCGTCGACAACTACGGCATCGTCGAGGACGTCCATCAGGGCCTGATGCACATCCTCAGCCAGTACGTCGCCCGCGTCCGACGGGGCTGAGGGCTCTTTATTCGGCTGAAGGCTCTTCTCGGGCTGAAGGCTCAGGCGTACCGCACGGGCGCGACCGCGGCAGCGCGCTCTCCCGGAGCGGCGCTGGCCTGGCGGGCCGCCGCCAGGGAGTCGGCGAGGTCGGAGAGGTAGCGATCGGCGACCTCGTCGTGGGCCGGTGAGAGCATCAGGTGGATCCCGTCGGGCTTCTGCACGATGCCGCTGAACCAGCCGCGATCGCGCATGCCCTTCCAGACGGCGAAGATCGGGAGGGGATCCCCTTCGGCCGCGCCGAAGGCGAGCAGCGTGAGCTTCGGATCACCGTGGACCCGCAGGCCCAGGGCTTCGACGCCGCGGGCGATCCGGCGCCGGGCGGAGAGGGCGCGGCGGGTCTTCTCGCGATAGCCCTCGACTCCGAGATAGTGGAGAACGGCCCAGGCCGAGGCGATCGCGCCGCCCGGGCGTGTGCCCGCGACCGTGGGCGTCGTCATGCCGCCGGCGGGCCAGTCGTCGAAATGGAAGAGCTGGTGCGCGTGGCCCGCCGCGCTGCGGTGCAGGAGGGTCGAGGCGCCCTTGGCCGCATAGCCGTACTTGTGGAGATCTGCGGAGATCGTCTGGACCTCGTTGACCCGGAAATCCCATGCGGGCAGCTCGACGCCCTCGAGCTCGGCGAAGGGATTCAGGTAGCCACCGACGCAGGCGTCGACATGGAGCCAGAGCGCGTGCTCGCGGGCGACCGCAGCGAGCTCAGGGATCGGGTCGACGAGTCCGTAGGGGAAGCAGGGGGCCGAGCCGACGAGCATCAGCGTGCGCGCGTCGACGGCGCGGCGCATGGCCTCGGGATCGGCCTTGAAATCCGCCGCCACCGGGACGCGTTCGGTCGTGAGGCCGAGGTAGTGGGCGGCCTTGTCGAAGGCGGGATGCGCGGTGCGGGGCAACACGATCTTCGCGCCGCGCACATCGACGCCTCGGGAAGCCGCCGCGTCGCGGCAGGATTTCATGGCGAGCAGGATGCTCTCCGTGCCCCCCGACGTCATGTTGCCTGTCGCTTCGGCGGGGCCGTGGAGCAGGTCGATCGCCATCCCGACGACGTCGGCCTCCATCCGGCGCAGACTCGGAAAGGCGGCAGGGCCTAACGCATTCTCGGATTGGTAGAGGGCATAGGCCTGCTTCGCGACCTCGAGCACGTCGTCGCCCGGGTGGAAGACGTAGACGGCGCTCCGCTTGCCCCGCCAGTCGACGTCCTGGCTCGAGAGGGCCGTGAGTCGCTCGCGCAGGGAATCCCAGGCCTCGCCTCGCACCGGGAATCGAGGTCGCTCTTCCGCCACGGGTCTGCCTCCATCCGGCCTCGATCGGCCCGGGCGGAGCGTAGCGGGGGACCCGGGCGGGCCGGGGGCGTGGCAGCCGGTGTGCAGCTCGAGCCTGGATTTTTCCTCTCTTGACCCAGCGACCGATCGCGGCCGCCCGGCGGCGGCCTGATGCGCCCCTTCAAGCCCGTTCGTTTCCCCGCTCGCCGGTACCCGTCTTGCACTGGCACGCCGCCAACGGGTCAGCGGATCCGCCACGGGGGCGAGATGGGGATTCGAAGCTGCATGCGAACGGTGGGATTGAGCCTGGCGTCGCTCGGACTCGCGGCGGCCGCCCACGCGGCTTCTGTCGACCTGACGGATCCGACCCCGCGCTGGATCCTCGTTCGATTCGAGGTCTCGCCGCCCGACCAGCCCGGT
>JANMTD010000622.1:0-5077 GCA_031390075.1 Deltaproteobacteria bacterium
GGCGAGCACGTCGCCGCCGGCCAAGAGACATGTGTCGTCTGAGAACGGCCGACACATAGCTCTCAGCAGCAGGGGAATGCGAAGGATCGATCCGAGCATGGGGGTGATTTCCCTTCGAGAACGAGAGAATCACGCGGACCCGAGAGTGCCGATATCCCGGAATCAGGCGAGAAAGCCCACAGGAAGTGTGGATTCTGGATCGCGCGCGATCCGGGTCTCCCGGGCTCAGAGCCAGTAGCGCAGCAGCCTCGCCATCCGCTGCGCCAGCTTGTCGACTATAAGCGGATCTCGCTCTGACCCGAGTCAAGCAGGGCGAGGACTGCTGCTTCGCCTGGGCGGGCAATCAGCCCGACGCTCGGGAAGGCGTGACGGCTTTCCTCGAGAAGCGTCCTCCCGCCTGGACGGGTCGGGTCGATGAGGAGTGGAACGCGACGCCGCTTCGAGCGGCCCCCTCGCCCGCCGAACCCTCCGGCGGCCGGGATGAGGCCGATCGCCTGGCGTGAGCGGCCAACGGGCGCTCTCGGGTGCCGCTCCCGACCAACTCCCGAGATACCGCAGTGCTCGGCCTGCGTCGCCATGGGATCTATTCGGTCATCGCCTGCTCGAGCGTCGCAGGAGGCACGGCCATCTCGGTCGATCTGGCATCCCTTCGATCGAATAACAGCTCAGCGCTTCGAATGGCGCGGGTCTTGCGATGGCGGTAAAGGCGCGGGCCTTGAACGGGGCCCTTATCGCGTGGCGGCGGATAGGAAGGATAAGCTGCCTTTTCCGCACGGCCGCTATTCGCAATTATGTCATCTGGGGGCGCGAGAGGGCGGTCGGGGACCAGAGCGCATGGACGCGACAGTCTCGTGCGTACTCAGCCCGCCCCACCGGTCCCGGTGGAGACCCAGCCGTCGCCGACTACGCCCGCCACGAGCCCGAGAAGACCCTCCTCCACGAGGTCATCCGCGCAAAGCTCGTCCCGTTCCTCGCCGGCGCTCGCGCGGCAGGCGCCCCGGTCGCCCGCTTCGTCGAACGCGAGATCCGCGCGTACCTCGAGCGCGGATTGCTCGCCCACGGCTTCTTTCTTGTCCACTGCGACGCATGCGGCCACGATCGCCTCGTCGCCTTCTCATGCAAGGGCCGAGAATTTTGCCCCTCCTGCGGCGGTCGTCGCATGGCCGACACTGCGGCGCCCCTCGTCGCTCGGGTCCTGCCCGAGGTACCGATCCGGCAATGGGTCCTCACGCTTCCCTATCCGCTACGCCATCGCTGCGCCTGGAATGCGAGGCTCGCGAGCGAGGTCTTGCGCAACTTCCGGCGTGCGGTCTTTGCCGACCAGCGGCTCCGCGCGCGAAAGCTCTTCGGCATTCGCAAGGGTCCGCTCGAGGATCGCGACGGGTTCAGAAGCGGGCGAGCCCTGGCGACGTAATGGTGATCGGGTCGAGCCGGTCGAGGACGACGAGGCGGGCGTCGAGCCCAGGGCGTCTCTTCCGCCCCGCTGCGTTCGTCAGGGCGGCATGAGTCTGCACGCCGACGTCGCCGTCCCGGCTAGAGCCCGACTGCGACTGGAGCGGCTCTGTCGCGCGCTGCTCGAGCGCTGCTCGAGCGGTTGGCGCCGCTGATCCCGCCGCCGCGGGCACATCAGGTCCCGTATCACGGGGTGCTTGCGCCGTGTGCGAGCGTTCGGGATCGGATGGTGCCGGCAAGGGCGGAACCCGTGGAGGCGGCGCTGCCTTCTTCGACCGCTTCGGAATCGACTGGCGTGTCGACCGGAGACGGCGACGGGGGAGGGGCGGGCGAGCCGCTCGTTGACCGTGCTTCTTCCTCCTTACAGGCAGAACAGTTTTTTTTCGATCACCTCCTGCAACATCGCCTTGTCGAGCGACAGGTCGGCGACCATCGACTTCAGCTTCCGGCTCTCCCCCTCGAGAAGCCGCATCTTGCGGAGCTCTGAAGGGCCGAGGCCGCCAAACTTCCGCTTCCAGCGGTAGAAGGTCTGCTCGGTAATCCCAAGCTGCCGGATCACATCCTTGACCTTCGTGCCAGTCTCGACTTGGCGCAGGGCGAAGGCAATCTGCTGCTCTGTGAACTTCGATTTCTTCACGGCCAATTCTCCTCGTTGCGAGTTGAATTTGGCCAGATTCTAACCTTCTGACTGGGTCAGGATTCTCGGAGCAGGTCAATCATCAGAAGCAGCGAGAAGGCGGCGCGACGATCGGCGAGTAGGTGCGTGGCGCGATTGCGAGCGGGAGGACTTCATTTCAGCAGCGTGCTGGCAGATTCTTCGGAAATGACGGGAACGTTCAAGCGGATTTCGGTGCCACCTGAAGTCGTGGACTTCACATTCAGCGAGCCGCTCACCGCTCTCGCTCGTTCGCGCATGCTCAGCAATCCGAAGCGCCCCGCTTGCATGCCATGGCCTTGCTGTGCGCTCGCGTCGAAGCCGACCCCATCGTCCCTGATCGCCAATTGGACGACGGCGCCGCGGCGCGCCAGTGTCACGGTGACGTGGCGAGCCTTCGCGTGCTGCTCCACGTTGCGCAAAGCCTCCTGCAACACACGGTAGAGGGCCAACTCCGCCCTGGCAGACAAGCGCGTGGTCATCTTGGCGAAGTTCACTTTGATGGACAGTCCCATCCGTTCCGCGAACTCCGCGACCACGCCTCGCAGGGCCGAGGCCAAGCCCAAGATCTCCAACCCGTGCGGCCGCAGATCGGCAGAGATGCGGTTCACCTCCTCGGCCGTCGTGCGCAGCAACTGGACGAACTCGATGACCTCCTCACGAAAGCCGCTCGCGCTCGCCGGCAGCCCGCCCGCCAACGCCTGGCAGCGGATGAGGGTGCAGGACAGCAGTTGGCTGATGTTCTCGCCCAAGTCGGTGGCCACCCGTGTACGCTCGGTCTCCTGCACCTGCATCAGGGCATGGGAGAAAGAACGCAGCAGAGCCTCGCGGTCGCGGGGCTCGGTCAAATCGGACACGACCATGCCGAAGCTCACATTCCGGGCATCGTCGTCCGGCAAGAGCCGGATCGAGACTTTGGCCGGCATGGGCGTACCGAACGAGCGTTGCAACAGCACCTCCGTCGTGGCGCCGATCGTGGCCGCGCGCTTCAGGAGCCGCGCCAACGTCGGCTGATCGGTGGCCGACACCAGCTCATACAGCGAACGACCGATGACCTGCGCAAGCGGGAGCTCGAGCATCAGGGCGAAGTTCGTATTGGCATAGGTGATCTGGGCGCTGGGTGTCAGCACAAGAGCGCCCTCGTTCATCGATTCGATCAAAACGCGGTAGTCGAACTCGGCACCTTGGAGCGTGTAGACCTGCGGACCGAGCTCGCCATCGACGACGATCGCGTCCACCTCGCCGTTGCGGATCGCGCGCAGCGTGGCCTGCGCGTCGGCCAGGAGTTCCCGAAGTTGGGCAACCTCCTCGGACGTGTCGGGCCGATCGCGGCGTTTGTGTGACTTGGCTTTCACCGCACGGATGTGCCGGGCACGTCGAGTCCCAACGCGACAAACAAGTCGCGGGGCTTGGTGAGGGTGCCGATGAGTCGGCGTATTGGCTGCGGACTCTCCTTGACGAGCGTGGGCGTGGCGATGATCTGCGCGTCGCGAGCACGGATGGGCTCCTGATAGATGTCGATCACCTCCAGCGTGCAGCGCCCCTTCAGCTCGCCCGCGCACAGTTCGCGTGCGCGCAAGATGGCTTGGCGCGATCGGGTGCTGGTCCCCGCGACGTAGAGTCGCATCAGGTACTCATCGCCGGCCGGGGAAAACGCGGCGTGCTCGAGTGTCTTGGTCGGTTGTTTGATCCTGGAGTGTTTCATCGCGCGCTCATCCCGAACCCTGGGGGCTGCGCAGATCCAGCCCGACCAGGACCCGCTCGGTGTCGGACAGATCTCCGATGATCTTGCGCATGGGCTTGGGCAGCTTCCGCACCAGCGTTGGGATGGCCAGGATCTGATCACCCTTGGAGAGCTGCGGCTGCTCCAGCAGGTCGATCACCTCGATGCTGTACTGACCTGCCAAGTTGTCTTCGCAAATCTGCTTCAGATTCGCCAAGGCCGCTCGAGACCGGGGCGTCTGCCCGGCGACGTAGAGGCGCAGGTCCCAACGATTGCGCGTCGGATCTTCGAAGCCCGCTTCGCTGCCCGCTGCCGCCTTGGTGCTCATTTGTTGCCCCTGATCCGCGATTTGCCGCGCGCAGAGGCCTTTCCATCGGTGTCGGCATGGCGCGCGCGCCCCATCTCCGTGCGGCCGATATTCAGCGCGCGCGCTCGGTCACCAGCCTGTTCGTCGAAGCGCCGGAATTCCTCTTCTTCGGCCTCCTGTTCCGTGTGCAGCGCCGCGACCTGGCGCTCGATCGCAGTCCGTTTGCGTTGCAGTGCGGTCTGGCGGCTGGCGAGCTCGTGCTGAATTCCGAGCGCTTCGGCGCGCTCACGCGACACTTGCGCCACCCGCGCCGCGCCGGTCATCACGCCGGTCGGACCGAGGTAGGTATCCACGAGATCGAGGCCGTGATCGGTGATCAGGAACTCGCGCGCCTGGTTCGAGTGGGCCATGCCGCGCGATTTGAGCACGTTTAGAACGCGATTGCGCTCCCCGTTACTCTCGATGTCCTGCAACAAGATCCAGGTATCCATGAGCGACGAGATGAAGGCTTCCGTCTGCGGGAGAGCCTGGCCGGCGCTGATCAGGCTGGTGAAGAGCGCGGTGATCTGTTCCTTCTTCAAGAAATCGATCAACCGCGTCACCATGGCCTTGGCTTCGGACTCGCTGCCCGCGACCAGCAAGCTGGTGATCGGATCGACGATGACGACCGCCGGTCGGTACGTCTGGACCTCCTTGAACATCGTCGCCAGGTGCATCTCCAGGCCGTACAGCGTGGGTCGCGCTGCGTGGAAGCGCAGCAAGCCGCGCTTGACCAACCCCTCGAGGTGAAGGCCGATGGAGTGCATATCGCGCTCGATCTGATTGGGCGATTCCTCGAATGCGAAGTAGAGCGCGCGCGCGCCGCGCTGGGCGGCCGCGTGGGCGAAGTGCGCACCGACGCTAGTCTTGCCCGAGCCGGGTGGCCCCGTGAGCAGGATGG
>JANMTD010000023.1:0-11188 GCA_031390075.1 Deltaproteobacteria bacterium
ATGTCGCCGGTCGCGCGGGCGTGGGTGCCGCCGCAGAGCTCGGTGCTGCAGTCGCCGAAGGAGACGACGCGGACCTCGTCGCCGTACTTCTCGTCGAAGATCGCGATGGCGCCCTTCGCGATCGCCGACTTGTAATCCATCTCCCGCGTCTGACCGGCCTGGTTCTGCTCGATCCAGCGGTTCACGCGGTCTTCGATCGATTCGAGCTGGGTCCGCGTGAGCGGCGCGTCGTGGGTGAAGTCGAAGCGCAGTCGCGAAGGTCCCACGAGCGAGCCCTTCTGCATCGCCTGATTGCCGAGCACGGAGCGCAGCGCCGAATGAAGCAGATGCGTCCCGGAGTGATTGCGCACGGTCGCCTGGCGCGACTCCGCATCGACCTCGAGCCGCGCGTCCTGGTCGACCTGGATGACGCCGCTCCGCACGACGCCGACGTGCACGAAGAGCCCGCCGACGGGCTTCTGCACGTCCTCGATCTCGACCTCACCGGTCGCCGTCGTGACGCGCCCACAGTCGCCGACCTGGCCGCCACTCTCGCCGTAGAAGGGCGTCTCCTCGAAGACGAGCTCGACCTTGTCGCCTTCGGCCGCTTCCGAGACGAGCTGACCGTTTCGCAGGACGGTCGCGAGCTTCGACTCGAGCACCAGCGCTTCGTAGCCGCGGAAGGTCGTCTGGAGATCCGATGCGATGCGGCCGTAGATCTCCTGTACCGCCGTGTCGCCGCTGCCCTTCCAGGACGCGCGGGCGCGGGTCTTCTGCTCGGTCATCGCGGAGTCGAAGCCCGATTGATCGAGGGTCAGCGACTGCCCGGCGAGGATGTCGGCCGTCAGATCGACGGGGAACCCGAACGTGTCGTAGAGCTTGAAGACGGTGGCGCCGGTCAGCTGCGTCGATCCCTTCGCGCGCAGCTCGCCGATCTCGCCCTCGAGGAGCTGCAGGCCCTTCGAGAGCGTCTCGAGGAAGCGCTCCTCTTCACGGCGGATGCGGTCCGTGATGTAGGCGCGGCGATCGGCGAGCTCCGGATAGGCCTCCTTCATCTGGTCGATCACACGATCGGCGACGGAGTAGATGAAGGGCGTGTCCCGGCCGATGAGCTTTCCGTGGCGCGACGCACGCCGCAGGATCCGGCGCAGGACGTAGCCGCGGCCGGCGTTGGAGGGCAGCACGCCGTCGCCGATCAGGAAGGCGAGCGCGCGGGCGTGGTCGGCCACGACCCGGAGCGAGACGTCGGTCTCTGGATTCGAGCCGGGAACGACGTTCGCGAGCTCCGCGGCGCGGGCGACGAGCGGTGTGAAGCAGTCGGATTCCCAGCTCGAACGAACCCCTTGGAGCACCGCGGCCCAGCGCTCGAGTCCGCCGCCCGTATCGATCGACGGCTTCGGCAGCGGCGTCATGGCGCCGGACGCATCCTTGTTGAACTGCATGAAGACGAGATTCCAGATCTCCATGAAGCGGCCGGAATCGCTCGACGGGTCGTCGTCCTGGCGCCCGGGAATCTGGCCCCAGTGGTAGTTGATCTCGGATCAGGGGCCGCAGGGGCCAGTGTCGCCCATCGACCAGAAATTCTCCGCCTCGTCGAGGCGGTAGATCCTCGAGGCGGGAATGCCGATCCGATCGTGCCAGATGTCGTAGGCCTCGTCGTCATCGCGAAAGACCGAGATCACGAGATCGTCGGGCTTGAAGCCGACGCCCTCGGTCAGGAGCTTCCAGGCGTACTCGATCGCGGCTTCCTTGAAATAGTCGCCGAAGGAGAAGTTGCCGAGCATCTCGAAGAAGGTGTGATGGCGAGGCGTGCGGCCGACGTTCTCGAGGTCGTTGTGTTTGCCCGAGACGCGCATGCATTTCTGCGAGGTCGTGGCCCGCACGAAGTCGCGCGTCTCTTCACCCAGAAACAGCCGCTTGAAGGGCACCATGCCCGCATTCACGAACATCAGCGTCGGATCGCTGTCGGGGACGAGCGGCGCGCTCGCAATCCGGCGGTGGCCCCGCTCCTCGAAGAAGCGGAGAAACGTCTCGCGAATCTCCCTGGAAGGGAGCGACATGGGTTACCTCGGGTTCGTTGGTCGGCGGAATATAGCGGCGCCCGGCCCCGGATCGCGGGAGGAACGCAGCCCCCATCCAGCCCAAAGGGTCGATTGCCGGCACGCGGATCGACCCATGAGCAAGGCGAGGCGTGGAAAGCGCGAAGCGCAAACGCCCGAGTGACCCGGCCAGGCGTCGTCGCGGGCGATATAGAGGACGGGCGCGCGGCACGGCGGGCGCACTCTGGTCAGCGGCAGCTCCACGCGCCTCGTCCGACACGAGAGCCCGCGGCGAAGCGCGGCCGGGTCACCTGGCACCCTGCCCGTCCCGACCTTCCGCGCCCCGCTAGAAGCGATCGATGTTGAAGTCGTCGCCTTCCATCATCCCGTCCACGTCGTCGGATTCCGGCTTCTTCTCTTCCGTCGAGTTCGGGTTATCGCCCGTGAACTCGTTCCACTCCGAGTCGGAGGTCGAGGCGATGCCGCGGAAACGGAGCGCGAAGTCGTCGGGGTTCGAGACGTGCTTCAGTGCCTCTTCATAGGAGATCAGGCCCGACTTCACGTGGCTCATCAGCGACTGGTCGAAGGTCTGCATGCCGTAGGTCGTGTGGCCCTTGGCGATCACGTCCGGCAGCTCCTTCGTGCGGTCCTTGTCGGCGATCAGCTCACGCGTCAGCGCCGTCGAGATCAAGACCTCGAGGGCGGGTACGCGGCCCTTGCCGTCGGCCCGGGGCACGAGGCGCTGGCTGATCACGGCCTTCAGGATCGTCGAGAGCTGCAGCCGCACCTGCTTCTGCTGGTAGGGCGGGAAGACGGAGATGATGCGGTTGATCGTCTCGGTCGCGTCGAGGGTGTGGAGCGTGCTCATCACGAGGTGGCCGGTCTCGGCCGCGGTGATCGCCGTCTCGATCGTCTCGAAATCGCGCATTTCGCCGACGAGGATCACGTCGGGATCCTGGCGCAGGGCCGCGCGCAGGGCGGAGGAGAACGTGTGCGTGTCGACGCCGATCTCGCGCTGATTCACGATCGAGCGGCGATCGCGGACCAGGAACTCGATCGGGTCCTCGATCGTCATGATGTGGCAGGTCCGCTCGCAGTTGATGTGCTCGATCATGGCGGCGAGCGTCGTCGATTTACCCGAGCCCGTCGTGCCCGTCACCAGGACGAGCCCGCGGTGCTCGGAGGCGATTTTCTCGATCACTTTCGGCAGGAAGAGCTGATCGATCGTCTTGACGCCGAAGGGGATCACGCGGAAGACCGCGCCGACCGTCCCACGCTGCTGGAAGACGTTCACGCGGAAGCGGCCGAGGCCCGGGAGGCCGTAGGCCAGATCGCATTCGCGCTTCTCGTCGAAGCGGGCCTTCTGCACCGGATTCATGATCGAGTAAGCGATCTTCTGCAGCTCGTCGGGCAGCACCCGCTCGCCGTTCTTGAGCGGCACCAGCGCGCCATCCACCCGAAACATGGGCGGCAGCCCCGCCTTCAGGTGTATGTCGGACGCCCCGCCCTTGATGGCGACCTTCAGGATCTCGTTCAGTTCCATTCCACGCCTCGAAAGTCCCCGGCAATGCAGGGGTTTCCAGATCGGGTACACGATCGTCGACGATCTTCTTTCGACCGCGGGAAACGCACTCTTGAGGCACTCTCGTGCGGCGGGCTCGAGGCAGGGGAAATGGCGCGACCCGTCCGGGGCCCGGGCCGGCCGTGGGCTCGGCCCAGCCGGCGCTCGAGCGGCGACGGATGGGCAAGTCTGGCTCGAGAGGCCCCCCCCTGACACGAAAAACGCGGGCCACGAGGGCCCGCGTTCCATCGAATCCTTGAACGTGAGGACCGGGTGGCGGCGCCGACCGGGCCTGCCGGGCAACTCCTGCACAGCAAGGGCCCGACCCGGTACGACGCCGCCCGTCCGAACTACTCGTTCTCGAGCGACTCGGCCGCGCCCGTCTCCCGCCCGGCGCCGGCCGCTGGCGCCCCGCCCCGGGCGGCGGCCACCGGTCGCGCGTGGGACCCCGCGCTACCCGCCGGCGTCGGCAGCTTCAGGCCCTTCGCGAGGAAGACTTCTTCCATCAGCCGCGCCGTGATGTCGGGGTTCTCCTTCAGGAAGACCCGCGCCTTTTCACGGCCCTGACCGATCCGCTCGCCGCCGTAGGAGAACCACGAGCCGCTCTTCTCGACGATGCCCGCTTCGGCACCGATATCGATCAGGTCGCCTTCGCGAGAGATGCCCTCGTTGTAGATGATGTCGAACTCGGCCTGGCGGAAGGGCGGTGCCACCTTGTTCTTCACGACCTTGACCCGCGTCCGGTTGCCCGTGACCTCGTCACCGTCCTTGATGGCGGCGATCCGGCGCACGTCGATGCGGACCGACGCGTAGAACTTGAGCGCGTTGCCGCCGGTCGTCGTCTCCGGGCTCCCGAACATGACGCCGATCTTCATGCGGATCTGGTTGATGAAGATGATGGTCGCCCCGGATTTCGAGACCGTCCCCGTCAGCTTGCGCAGCGCCTGGCTCATCAGTCGCGCCTGCAGGCCGACGTGGGAGTCGCCCATCTCGCCCTCGATCTCCGCGCGCGGCACCAGCGCCGCCACCGAGTCGATCACGACCAGATCGATCGCCCCCGACCGCAGCAGCACATCGGCGATCTCGAGCGCCTCTTCCCCGGTATCCGGTTGCGAGACGAGCAGCTCATCGATGTTCACGCCCAGACGCCGCGCGTAATTGACGTCGAGCGCATGCTCCGCGTCGATGAAGGCCGCGACCCCGCCCAGCTTCTGGATCTCGGCGATCGCGTGCAGCGTCAGCGTCGTCTTGCCGCTCGACTCCGGCCCGTAGATCTCGACCACCCGCCCCCGCGGATAGCCGCCGATCCCGAGCGCGATGTCGATGCTCGGTGCACCGCTCGAGAAGCAGGCGATCTCGTGGTCCGCCGCGTCGTCGGTCATGCGCGTGATGGCGCCCTTGCCGAACTGCTTCTCGATGCTCGATACCGCGAGCTCGATGGCCTTCGCCTTCGCCTCGTTCGCTACGCCCCCGCGCTCCACCTTCGCCTTCGCCGTCTCGCCGTCCTTGCCCCGTGCCATCGTGCTTGCCTCCCCTTCTCGTGTTTGGACCTGAACTTGAATAGGGCTCGCGCCCGCGCGCCCGACCTAACCCGGCGCCGAGCTCCCGCCCGCCCGCCGCATCAGGCTCGGGCCGACGAGCGGCTCTCCGAGGAGCCGCCGGCGAATCCAATCGAGGGCGACCTGGGACGTCAGGCTGCGATGGCGCGAGCGGTCGACCGCGAAGACGAACGAGTCGGCGTGCATCTCGCCGGGACTCGCGAGCGCGATCCAGACGAGTCCCACCGGCTTCGCCGCCGTCCCGCCCTCCGGCCCGGAGATCCCCGAGGTCGCCAGCGCGAAATCGCTCCCGAAATGCGCGCGGGCCCCCTCGGCCATCGCGCGCACGACCGCCTCCGAGACCGCCCCCTCGCGCTCGATCAGCGCGGGCGCAACACCGAGCAGCGACGCCTTCGCCGCATTCGAGTATGCGACCACACCTCCCAGGAAATAAGCCGATGAGCCGGGGACGTCCGTGATCCGCTCGGCGATGAGTCCGCCGGTACAGGACTCCGCCGTCGCGAGGGTCTTGCCGGCCTCGCGCAGCAGGCGGCCGACCACGCTCTCCATCGACTCCTCGCCCTCGCCGAACACGATCGGGCCCAGCTTCTCCCGGATCGCCCGCACGACCTCCGCGATGCGCCGATCGGCCTCCGCCGCCGTCCGCGCCCGGGCGACGGGCCGCAGGAAGTTGTCGGGAAACGCCGTGCGGAAGCCGAGCTCGACCTCGCCGTCGCGGGCCAGATCGCGAAGCTCCGCCTCGAGCGTTGATTCCCCCATGCCAAAGGTCCGTAGCAATGCCGCACGCACGACCCGACGCGGGGCGCGGGCTTCCAGCAGACGTCCGAGCCGCGGCATCACCTGCTCGTCCATCATCCGATCGAGCTCTCGCGGCACGCCGGGCATGGCGAAGAAGACGACCTCCGCCACACCACCGCCCCGCCGCGGCACCGAGAGCGCAAACCCGGGCGCCGTCCCGATCGGATTCACCATCACGTCCGCACCGCCCGGGAAAAAGGCCTGCTTGCGGTTCACGTCGACCATCTCCCGTCCGACGCGCGCGAAAAAGCGCTCGATCGCCGTCAGCGAATCCGGATCGAGCTCGAGCTTTCGTCCGAAGGTCTCGGCGAGCACCTCCGTCGTCAGGTCGTCCCGGGTCGGCCCTAGACCACCCGACACGAGCACGACGTCACTGCGCTCGGCCGCCCGCAAGAAGGCGTCCCGCATGTCCATCCGATCGTCGAGGACCGAGACCTGATGGCGGCAGTCGAGATCGAGCAGAAGCAGGCGCTGGGCGAGCCTCGCCTTGTTCGAGTCGATGATCTCGCCGCGCAGGAGCTCGTCGCCGATCGTGATGATTTCCGCGTTCATGCCGAGCTCCCGCAGCGCTGTCCCGGGCCCATTTCCCAGGTCGTCCCCGCTGCACCCGAGCCATGGAACCCTCGCAGTGCGACGGATCCGGTCACGCGCCGCCGGGAAAACGGCGAAGGCATCGAGAGCATGCGGATTCTTGAATTGAGGGCAAAGCACGCCAATGGCTGTTCACCGATGGCCGACCGTCACGGAACCAGGCGGTCGCGTCGTCGCGGGGGGGCGTCGAACGCAGGCCAAGTTAGCCGCCCCGCGCGAAGAGCGTCAATCAAAAAGGCGAAAATTAGACGAAATACCGAGGCGGACTGGAGCAGGAATCGAGACTTCAGGCCCCGGGCAGGCGGGCCGATGGGAATCAGCAACCCATGAGCAATCTAGAGACCCAGTCCGCGCGGCCGGCTGCTGGCCCGAGCTCCCGCGAGAGCCTCGCCTGGCGCGGGCGCACGCCCGCCGACGCCACCAGCATCCTGCTCGAGCTGGCACGTGCCCTGCGTGGCTTCGCGTCCCCTGAAGCGGCTCCGCCGCGTCGCCGTGCCCTGGCCGAACGCGCCTTCCAGGCCGTTTCCACCGACGTCGCCCGAGCGGGACCCCTCGAGCTCACGCTGCGCGGCGAGACCTTCGACATCGTGGGTCTCTCGGAACGCCTCGACGCCCGCGCCGGCCTCGCCGAGCTGCGCCGAGCCCTGGTCCAGCATTCGATCGAGCGCCTGCGCGTCGACGCGAAGCTCACGGTCGATGCACTCCAGGGACTTCTCGAGCTCTTGCTTCGACCCGCCGCCGAAGACGGCGATGTCCGCGCGTTCGTGCGCACCCTCGCCGCCCGGGACGACCGCGGCCTCCGCATCAATGACCTCGACGAGCGGGAGGACACGCTCCCGCGCGCGCTCGCTGCGACGCCGCCTCGCCCCTCGCTGAGCGTGACGTCGACCCACGTCGCCGCCGCCTCCGGGTCGGAGTCCGAATCCGCGTCCGAATCAAAATCGGATCCCGCCCACGACAGCCGCGGCGAACGCCTGCGCGCACGCCTCGTCGAGCTCGACCACACGCTGGAGGACGAGCCCTACGCGCAGCGCGCGGCCGAAATCGTCGTCTGGGGCCGGCAGATCTGGGAGGCCGGGCTCCGCGACGACGCCTACCACGCGATGCAGGTGCTCGCGGACCACGCCGTCGGCTGTGGCGGGCGCGCGGAATCCCAGGCGCGCATCGCCGCCCGATGTTTCGCCGAGCTCGCCACGGGCGATCGACTCGAGGACTTGATCGACCGGGCGCTGACGAGCGACGAGTCAGGCGTGCGCGCAGCACAGCTCCTGCTCCAGCGGCGCGAGGCGGCGGTCCCGGTCCTCGTCGACAGGATCTGCGCATTGCCCGACCCGTTCGCCGCGACACCGCTCCACGCGCTCGTGCTGACGAGCGGCGAAGCCGCGGTCTCGACCCTGCTGCGCGGGATCGGCGGTCAGGACGACGATCGGGCGCGGGTCTGTCTGCGACTCGCCGGCGCGCTGCAGAGTCCGGCGCTGCTCCCTCTCCTCGCGGACACCGCTCGCTCGGGGACGCTGGGCCGCCAGGTCGAGGCGATCCGCGCCCTCTGCCTGCTGCCCGGCGAAGCCGCACACCAGGCCCTGGCCGAGGCCCTCGCGAGCCAGCTCGACCAGATCGCCATCGCGGCGACGCGGGCGATCGCGGAAAACAACGGGATCGACGCGGTGCCCGCACTGCTCGACGTGCTCGAGAACCACATGCGCGGCAGCCGGACGAAGCTCTGCCGCGCCCTGATCGAGGTGCTCGGACGACTCGGCGACGAGCGCGCCGTGCCACGGCTGGCGGCGCTCCTCGAGCGCAAACCGGTGCTGCGACGCGCCCATTGGCACGCGATCCAATTGGCCGCCGTCGAGGCGCTCTCGGTGCTTCCCACGCGGGAGGCGCGCCGGGCCGTCGAGCGCGCCGCGAGCCATGCGGCCGGCCCCGTACGCGACCGCGCGAGGGCCCGCCTCGCGGCACTCGCCACAGCCGACACAGGGCGTTAGCCCTCGATCGGCGCTGATCCCCTCGCCTTCCGCAGCTCCTGAACGACGTCCGCCCAGTGGCCCGGATCGGGACTCCTGTTATGCGTGAGGCTGACGCCGTCGGCGATGCCGTCGAGGCGGGCGCGCAGCTTGCTCGCGATCTGATCACGCGGGCCGACCACCGCGATCGCCTCGAGCACGTCGTCCCCGATCAGGCCCGTCATGTCGTCCCAGCGGTTCTGCTTGGAGAGGCGATTGAGCTCGAGGTGCAGATCGCCCCAGCCGTGGCAATCGAGCGTGCCTCGATAGGCGGGAGTCGAGCCGTAGAACGCGAGCTGCTTGCGCGCGGCGAGCTTGACCCGCTCGAATTCCTCTTCACCGTCGGCCGTGACCGTGAGTGTGGCGGCGATCACGTCGAATCCGCTGCGCTTGCGGCCGGAGCGGGCAAGACCCCGCTCGATGCCCGGCAGCACGACCTTCAGGAGCGACTCGCGGGAATTGAAGGGATGGGCGATCAGGCCGTCGGCGACCTCGCCGGCCACCGCGGTCATGCGCGGCCCGAAGCCGCCGAGATAGATCGGGGGCGGTCCGAAGGGATTCGGACCGGGATCGAAAGCCGGGATCATCAGCGTGTGGCGATAGAAATCGCCCTCGAAGGCGAGCTCGGCCTGGCCCTCCCAGCGCGCGAAGATCGCCTTGATCGCGAGGATGAGCTCGCGCATGCGCTTCGCGGGCTCGGACCAGGGCATGCTGAAGCGGTTGCGGATATGCGGCGCGACCTGGGATCCGAGCCCGAGCAGGAATCGCCCCTCCGACATCAGCTGGATTCCGTAGGCCAGGTTCGCGAGGTTCATCGGATTGCGGGCGAAGGCGATCGCGACGGCGGTCCCGAGCTGGAGGCGCTGCGTGTGCTCGGCCGCCAGCACGAGGGGCAGGAAGGGATCGTGCTTCGCTTCGAAGCTGAAGGCGCCGTCGTAGCCGATGTCTTCGAGGTCGCGAAATGTGCGCCGGGCTTCGCGCGGGTCTTCGAGGGGGGCGGTCGTATAGATCTTCATGACCCGAGCATAATCGCGATCGGGAGGCCGCTACACTGGCCGCGTGCGTGTGCTCGGCGTCGATCTCGGAAGCAAGCGAATCGGCCTCGCCATCTCGGATTCCGAGGGCAGGCTCGCGTTTCCGGCCGGGGTGCTCGAGAGCAGCGGACGCAAGCGTGATCTCGCTGCCCTGCGCAAGCTGATCCGCGAGCGCGAGATCGGACGGGCGGTCGTCGGTGTCCCGCTCCACATGAGTGGCCGCCGCGGACCGGAGGCGGAGAACGCGATTCGCTTCGCCGGTGATCTCGCCCACACGACCGGCATTCCCGTGGACACCCTCGACGAGCGCTGGACCTCCGTCGAGGCCGAGCGGATCCTGCGCTCGAGTCCTTCGGGCACACGCGCCATCAAGGCGCGCAAGGGGGCCGTCGATGAACTGGCGGCGGCCATCCTCCTGAGGACCTATCTCGAGCTGTCCCAGGCGCAAGCCGAGCCCATCCAACCGGAGACGCGCCTTGTCGACGATGACGGCCTGCAAGACGACCACGACTGAGGGGCGGAGCCGTGGCTGGCTCCAGGCCCTGCTCGTGCTCGCGGCTGTGGGCGTGGCAGTCCTGGTCGGACTGGCCGGCTGGTATCGATTTGCGCTGTCCCCCATCGAGGCCACAGCGGGTGCGGGCGAGCCCGCCTACTTCGAGGTTCGAGCCGGGGACAACCTCGCAGGCGTCGCGCGGTCCCTCGAGGACCGGGGCCTGATCCGGAGCGCTCTCGCCCTGCGCGGATATGCGCGAGTCCAGTCGATCGAAGGCAAGCTCAAGGTCGGTGAATACGAGCTCTCGCCGGGCCTCACGGCTCCGGAGATCGCGCGGATCCTGGCCTCGGGCCACGTGCGCACCCACGCCGTCGTGATTCCGGAGGGATCCCGCGCCGTCGAGATCGCGGAACGACTCGAGCTCGGGGGCCTGGCCGACCGCGACGAGTTCCTCCGCGTCGTCTTAGACCCGGAGGCGCCGAAGCATTTCGAGGTCGAGGGCCCGACCCTCGAGGGTTACCTCTTCCCCGACACCTACCGGTTCGCCAAGGGGCTCCCGGCATCGCAGATCGCCGAGGCGATGGTCGACGAATTCCGCGACGTCTATCGGACGATTCGCGCCACGTCGCCCCGGAGCAAGCTCTCGATGCGCGAGCTCGTGACGCTCGCATCGATCGTGGAAAAAGAGACAGGGGTACCCGAGGAACGCCCGCTGATCGCCTCGGTCTTCCTCAATCGAATGCGCCTCGGCATGCGGCTCGAGACGGATCCGACCGTGATCTACGGGATCGCCGACTTCGACGGCAACCTGCGCCGCGTGCACCTCGACGACGCGGAGAACCGCTACAACACCTATCAGATCCCGGGGCTGCCGCCGGGCCCGATCGCGAGCCCCGGACGCGAGTCGATGCGCGCAGTGCTCGAGCCGACCGAATCGGCCTTTCTCTTCTTCGTGTCGCGCAATGACGGCACGCACATCTTCTCGAAGAGCTACCGCGAGCACGCTCGCGCCGTCGTGCACTTCCAGAAACAGCGACGCCGGCGCTAGGCCGGCGTCGTCGGAAACCGATTCCCCGACCGCCTGCGGGCGAGCCCGCGGCAGCCTGCCCCGCGCTCAGGTCATCGCCACCT
>JANMTD010000045.1:0-24828 GCA_031390075.1 Deltaproteobacteria bacterium
GTTCCTGATCTCGGAGGCGGTGCGCGGCGAAGGCGCCATCCTGCGCCGCCGCGACGGCCACGCCTTCATGGTCGACTACCACGAGATGCGGGACCTGGCGCCCCGCGACATCGTCGCCCGGGCGATCGACACCGAGCTGAAACGCACCGGCGACGACTACGTCGTCCTCGATCTCAGCAGCCGCGATCCCGCCTACATCCGCGGCCGCTTCCCGAACATCTTCGAGCGCTGCCTCAAATTCGGCATCGACATCACGCGCGAGTCGATCCCGGTCGTCCCGGCCGCCCATTACACCTGCGGCGGCGTGCGCACCAACCTGTCCGGCGAGACCGACATCCGTAACCTCTTCGCCGCCGGGGAGGTGACCGCGACCGGACTGCACGGCGCCAATCGACTCGCCTCGAACTCCCTGCTCGAGGCGCTGGTCTTCGCCGACGCGGCGGCGGTCGAGTCGATCGAGCGACTGCCGGAGGTCGCACCGCCCGGCGAGGTGCCCGCATGGCGCCACGGCGAGGCGACCCAGATCGACGAGGCCGTCGTCGTGACCCAGAACTGGGACGAGATCCGCCGCTTCATGTGGAACTACGTCGGAATCGTGCGAAGCGATCGCCGGCTGCTGCGGGCGCAGCACCGGATCGAGAACCTGCGCGAGGAGATCAACGAGTACTACTGGGATTTCCGCGTCACGCCCGAGCTCGTCGAGCTGCGCAACCTCGCGACGGTGGCGGAGCTGGTGATCCAATCGGCGCGACATCGCAAGGAGAGCCGCGGCCTCCACTTCAATCTCGATCATCCCGAGCGCGACGACGTCGGGTTCGGCCGGGATACGCTGATCCAGCGAGGAGAGTCTCCCTGGATCAGCCCCAGCTAGCTCGCGCGCTTCGCCTCGCCCTCTTCGTCTGGATCGCCTTCTGCTCGGCCTCGGAAGTGCGTGCGCTCGTCTTCGCGAGCCCCGAATCCGAGCCGCGCCAGACGCTGCCGCCCGATTTCCCCTATTGGGAGCACGTGACGCAGCGGCGTTACGAGGGGCCCTCGGTGATCTACCTGGGCAACGGATTCGCGATGACGGCGCGCCACGTCGGGATGGGCGAGGTCTTTCTCCGGGGCGAGATCGTGCCGCCTGTCGCCGGTTCGAAACGCACGCTGCTCAACGCGAACGGAACCCCGGCGGACGCGATGATCTTCGAGCTCGCCCTGCCCGAGGGCTTCGTCGACCTGCCGCTCCTGCCGATCACCCGCGAGGCGCCCAGGGCGGGGGAGGAGGTGCTGCTCATCGGGTTCGGGCGGGGCCGCGAGAAGGTGGTCGAGGTGACGACCGACGGCCCCAGCGAGTTCGGCTTCTCGTGGAGCGAGAAGGGCAGCAAACGCTGGGGCACCAATCGGGTCTCGCAGGTCGACGAAACGCTCTACCAGGGCAGCTGGACCACGCATTCCTTCTCCCTCGTATTCGATCCGCCGGGCACCGCTGCGACGAGCGAGTTCGAGGCCCAGGCTTCCGTCGGAGATTCGGGCGGGGCCGTCTTCGTGAAGCGCGACGGCGCCTGGATCCTCGCCGGCATGATGACCTCGGTCACCGGTTACACCCGCGCGCCCTCACGCACCTCGATGTACGGCGACAGCACCTACGCCGCCGACCTCTCGACGTACCGGAGCGAGATCCTGCACTGGTCCCGGCCCGCGTGTGCCAATGAAGAGGATGACGACGGCGACGAGGCGGCCGATTTCCCCGCCGATCCCGGCTGCGAAACACCCGGCGACCAGAACGAACGGGACCGGGGCCTGGCTTCGCTCGGACTTCGATTGCTCGTCGGCGCGCTCGGCGCGACCCTCGCCGTCGCCGGCGCCCTCGCCTATCGGCGCGGCCAGCGCGAGGTCGAGACGAGCGGACGCTAGCCCTGGATCAGGACACCCATCTCGACCAGCGCGGCGACCGCGGCGCGCACCCGCTCGGCCGGCTCGGGAATGATCGATTCGATGCGCGCGACGCTCATCCCGGACCGGGCGAGATCGAGCACCGCCTGCTCGGTCTTGTCGAGCGAGGCGTTCGCGACCTCCTCCTGCTCGAAGTCGACGAGAAAGGTCGCGTCGCCTGAGATCGAAGCGGAGGGCGAAGCGCCTCGAGCCGCCGGCCGCGCGCGCTCGTCCCGGGCGCAGACCGCCTCGAGCAAGACGGCCGCGAGCGACTTGCGGTCCGGACTCGCGAGCAGCGCGGGATCCACCCGAGCTTCGAACTCGAAGCGGCCTTCGGTCCAGCCGAGCATCTCGTCGATCACGCACGTGCCGCTCTTTGCGCCGAGCTCGGCGGCGAGAAATTGATTGTCGGCGAAGGCGATCCAACCCTGCTCGCCCTCGCGCTCGACGACGAGGGTGCCCTCTCGCGCGGAGCTGCCGAACATCTGCAGCATGTTCGGGAGCCCGAGATCCACGATCGAGCCGCTGATGCCGCCGAGGCGCCCCTGATGACTCGCCTCGCGCAGCGCATCGATCACCTCGCAGGCCCCCGGATCCGCCGCCTGATGGCGGTCGAAGGCGACGGCCACCGCCGCCACCTGCCCGCGCTTGTTCTTCACCTCGCGCACGACCCGGCCCGCGAGCTCGATGCTCGGCTCGCCCGACGGATGCCGAAGCCCGATCCGAACGATCTCGGAGAGCTCGAGCCGCTCTTCCCGGATCGAGAGCAGGACCCCGGTCCCACTCAGATCCCGGGTCGTCGCCGCGAAGGATGCGCCCTTCGCCTTCCGAACCCGGACCGGCACCCGCACCGCCGCCCGCCGCGCGCTGCGCCGCCGCTCCCCGGCCTGGTCCGAATCCGGGTCGAGCAGCGGCTCGTCGCCCAGCAGCGGCTCGAAGCGCGCCCGCAGCTCGGCCACCGATTCCTCGAACTGCACCGCCACACCGGCCCGCCCGCCACTGCGAGCCATCTCGGGCGCGAGCCGATGCACGATCTCGCCTCGCAACACCACGGGGTCGGCGGGTGCCGCGGCGTAGACCAGCACGATCTCCACCTCGACCGACTGGCGGATCTCGAATTCGACTTCCGTGGCGACGAAGATGCCCCGGTTCGAGATGTTCTTCTCGAACTCGGCCCGCAGTGCGGCCGGCGTATCGAAACGCATCTGGAGCGTTCTGGTTCGCAAGGCTCCCGCCATCCTCGTCGTCGGTGTCCATCCGCGCGCACGCGCGAGCCGGCCGGTTCGATCCCGGTGCGCAGCGACCTCATCGTCCGACCCGCCCCGCCTCCCAAGCGAATCCCGCACGCTGCGCCCCATCACCCCGGATCCATGGGGCGGGAGCGTGGCCGAGGACGAGGATGAGAATCGCGGATGACGCGCGCGGAACGTCTCGGATTCGTGTCGCGGCGCACCGCGAGCGGGGACGCCCTGCGGGATCGAAGCGAGCCCGGATCGACCCGGCTCTGCCGGTCAGGAGGCGGTCAGGAGCCGGTCAGGAGCGGATCAGCCGGCGGGATCCTCGTCCGACGCGGCGCGGAACAGCGTCAGCTGCGGAACGCCCTCCTGCGGCTCGATCGGGACCGGATATTCATCCGAGAAGCAGGCATCACAGATGCCGCGTTTGAGATCCTTGGCCGCTGTCCCCCGCAGACCCTCGATCGAGAGGTAGCCGAGCGAGTCCGCGCCCAGATCCTCGCGAATCTCCTCGATCGAGTGATCGTGGGCGATCAGCTCTTCGCGATTCGGCGTGTCGATGCCGTAGTGACAGGGGCCGATCGTCGGCGGCGACGAGATCCGAACATGGACCTCTCGCGCCCCCGCCGCCCGCAGCATGCCAACGATCTTGCGCAGGGTCGTGCCCCGGACGATGGAGTCGTCGACGAGCACGATCCGCTTGCCGTCGAGGAAGCCGCGGATCGCGTTGTGCTTCACGCGCACCTTGAAGTCGCGGATCGTCTGGGTCGGCTCGATGAAGCTCCGGCTGACGTAGTGGTTGCGGATCAGCGCGGTCTCGTACGGAATGCCCGACTCCTCCGCATAACCGAGCGCCGCGGCGCTCCCCGAGTCGAGCACCGGCGTCACCATGTCGGCCGAAACCGGATGCTCGCGGGCCAGCACGCGTCCGAGCTCCTTGCGATAGGCGTAGACGTTGTGGCCGACGAGATTCGAATCGGGGCGGGCGAAGTAGATGTGCTCGAAGATGCAGAAATGTTCGCGCGCGTTCCGGGCAAGCAGCCGGATGCTGCGCAGCCGGCCACGGCGGATCACGACGACCTCGCCCGGCTCGACATCCCGCTCGTGCACGGCGCCGATCAGGTCGAGCGCGCAGGTCTCGCTCGAGATCACGTACGCCCCGTCCTTGCGTCCGATCGAGAGGGGCCGGAAGCCGTGGGGATCCCGGGCTGCGATCAGCGCGTCGTCGGTCAGCAACAGGATGCTGTAGGCACCCTTGACGCGGGAGATCGCGTCGATGAAGCGATCCTCCATGTGGCGCTCCCGGGAGCGAGCCAACAGATGCAGGATGACCTCGCTGTCGGAGGTCGAGCCGAAGATCGCGCCGCGGCCCTCGAGCTCGCGGCGGATCGCGTGAAAATTGACGAGGTTGCCGTTGTGGGCGATCGAGACCGGTCCACCGTCGGTATTCGCACAGATCGGCTGGGCGTTGCGGAGCAGGCTCTCGCCGGAGGTCGAATAACGCACGTGGCCGATCGCGTGGCGGCCCTTCAGGCGGTCGAGGATCGGCGCGCCGAAGGTATCGGAGACGAGGCCCATCGCGCGGTGGGCGATGTGTTCCTTGCCGGTCGAGGAGACGATGCCGCAGGACTCCTGGCCCCGGTGCTGCAGGGCGTAGAGGCCGAGGTAGGTCAGGTGCGACGCTTCGTCGTCGCCGTGCACACCGAAGACTCCGCAGGCGTCGTGGAAGCGGTCGGCGCGGTGCGCCTGCTCGAGGTCGCGCGTCTCGGACGCCGTCAAGCGATCGATCGCACGGTCGCTCGGCGGGAGGCGATGCGGAAAGCGGTCCGGATTTCGGTCCGGATTGCGAAAGGCGCTCATCGAAGCTCCGCGATGGGAATCGGGCGGGACGACGGGCATGGTAGACACCGGTCCAACCCGGGTCAAACGAGACGCTTCCCCGGTCGGCGCCTTGCTCCTCGCCGGGTCGTGGGCTTCCATCCGCCGCGATCCGCTGCCGCGCCCGACGCGCGCGGGGCGCGAGAGGTCATGCACGTGGGAATCGACCGCAGGGACTTGCAGGCGCTGTGCAACAAGACACTCGTCGAGACCGATTTCCGCGGGCTCGGCGAGCGCGTGGTCGGCAAGGTGCGCGACAGCTATCTGGGCGAGGGTCGGCGCATCCTCGTCGTGACGGACCGCGTCAGCTGCTTCGACCGCGTGGTGGGGACGATTCCGCTGAAGGGCCAGCTGCTGAACCAGATGGCGGCGTTCTGGTTCGACCAGACGAAGTCCGTCGCGAAGAACCACCTGATCTCGGTCCCCGATCCGAACGTCTCGATCATGAAGGAATGCAAGACCCTGCCCGTCGAGTTCGTGATGCGCGGGTACCTGACCGGCACGACCTCGACCTCGATCTGGACGGCCTATGCCCGGGGCGACCGGCGCTACTGCGGCCACGTCCTGCCCGACGGCCTGCGCCGCCACGAGCGCCTCCCTGCCCCGCTCCTCACGCCGACGACGAAGGCGCTCCACGGCGAGCACGACGAGCTGACCTCGCGAGCCGAGCTGCTCGCCCGGGGCAGACTGTCCGAGGCCCTCTTCGATGCCGCCCAGGACCTGGTCCAGCGCCTCTTCGCCGAGGGCACACGCCACGCCGCGAAGCAGGGGCTGATCCTCGTGGATACGAAGTACGAGCTGGGCCTCGACGAGTCCGGCGAGCTCGGCGTGATCGACGAGATCCATACCCCCGACTCGTCCCGCTACTGGCGCATCGAGGGCTACGAGAAGGCGTTGGCGGAGGGCGGCTCACCGGCGGCGATCGACAAGGAATACGTCCGGCTCTGGCTCGCCGAGCAGGGCTACAAGGGCGAGGGCAAGCCGCCCGAGCTTCCCATCGAGGTCCGCGTCGAAGCCGCGTCGCGCTACATCAGCGCCTTCGAGCAGGTGACCGGCCGCGCCTTCGTGCCGGATCTCGAAGAGCCAACGGCGCGTATTCGGCGCCACCTCGGGCTCGCCTGAACGCGCGGCTGGCTTTGGGCTGAAGGCTCTTTATGGGCTGAGGGCTCAGCCCACGCGGAAAAAGATGTAGCCGAGCATCATGTAGTACATGACCGGCAGGCCGAGCAGCGGCGCGTCGATCCGGTCGAGCACACCGCCCATGCCCGGGAGCAGCGCCCCCGTATCCTTGACCGCCGCGTCGCGCTTCAGCAGCGACTCGACGAGATCACCCGTGATCCCGACGACGCAGAGCACGAGGCCGAAGGCGATCGCCACCGACCAGGGCAGCGCCTCGGACGCATCGGGCCAGAACATGTCGAACGCGAGCTTCGTCCCGAGCCCGAAGACCGCCCCCATCACGATTCCGCCGAGAGCGCCTTCGACGCTCTTGTTCGGACTGATGGCCGGCGCGAGGGGCTGTCGGCCCCAGGCGCGCCCCGCGAAATAGGCGCCAGCGTCGCAGGCCACGATCGTGACGAGGCTGTAGTACATCAGGAAGATGCCGGTCTCGGGCGTGAAGCCGAGGGTCATCAGCATGGCGCCGTCGTAGTGGGCCGCCGCGGATTCCGTGAACTTGCGGAGCAGCACGGCATGGGAGAGCAGCCAGGCGACGTAGAACACGCCGAAGAACGTCCCCGAGATGCTGGCCATCGCCTCGTGGATCTCGTTCTTGCGCAGCTGGGCGCCCATCATGACGAGCAGCGACAGCGTCATCAGCAACATGGCGTGATATTCGTTGCCGATATGGGCGACCAGGATGACGGCGGCGCCGAAAACCATGCCCACGGCCTGCAGCGGCTTCGCGCCCTTGTCGACGATCAGCCCGTAGAACTCCTTCTGGGCGAGGAGCCCGATCGCGATCACGCTGGCGAGATACATCAGACCGCCGTGCGCGATCACCCAGAGCACGTAGGGGATCAGGACGGCCGCCGTCCACAGACGCGTGACGAGGTCCTTGCGTCGCGCCGCTGCGCGCGCGCCCTCCGATGGATCGCGAGACGGGCCGGGAGACGAACCAGGAGCAGGATCGGGCGCTGCCTCCGGCGAGGTCGTAGACGGGGCTGCACCGGGCCCATGGGCGGAAGCCGACGCGAACGGGCCCAACGGCGGGTGCACACCGGCCGCGAAGTCGGACCCGGAATCCTCCGCGCCCCGCTGCTCCACCGTTCCCCCTCTCACGGCCGTCATGTCGCGCGCCCCCGACTCGAGCCGGCCCAGTCCGCGGCGCGGACCTCGCCCTGCCCGCCCCCCTCGGCGTCAGTCGATCCCCGTATGCCCGAATCCCCCGGTGGAACGGCCGCTCTCGGCGAGAGCCTCCACCTCCGACCAGTCCGGCAAGGTCACCGGCGCCACGACGAGCTGGGCGATCCGATCGCCGCGCTCGATGTCGAACGCATCGGCACCCGCGTTCCACAGGATCACCTGGATTTCGCCACGATAGTCGGCGTCGATCGTCCCGGGTGCGTTCGGAATCAGGATCCCGTGTCGCAGGGCCAGTCCACTGCGCGGGCGCACCTGGGCCTCGTAGCCCCGGGGCAGCGCGATCCGCCAGCCGGTGGGGATCAATCGGCGCTCACCTGGGAGGATCCGCACCCGCTCGGACACGGCAGCCCGCAGATCGACACCCGCCGAATCCACCGTCGCGGGCTGCGGCAGGGGGAGGTCGATCGCATGCCGCTCGCGGGCGATCTCGACCCGCACTTGCGACATGGGCTCGCCCTCCCCTTGGCCGCTGGAGTGGCCGCTGGAGTGGCCGCTCAATCCGCGGCAGCCTCGTCACGGAGCCGCGCCGCCTGATCCGCCAGCGCTTCCTTGCGCGAGAGGCGGATGCGGCCGGTCGGATCGATGTCGATGCACTTGGCGAGGACCTCGTCGCCCTCTTCCACGACGTCGGTCACCTTGTCGACACGACCCTCGGCGAGATGGCTGATGTGGACCAGGCCGTCGGTGCCCGGGAAGATCTCGACGAACGCGCCGAAGTCGGCGATCCGCTTCACCTTCCCGAGGTAGATGCGGCCGATCTCCGCCTCCTGCGTCAGCTCGTTGACCATCGACATCGCCTGGGTCACGGACGCGCTGTCCGGGCCGAAGACCGTGACCTTGCCCGAGTCCTCGACGTCGATCTTGGCGCCCGTCGTCTCCTGGATCGCTCGGATCACCTTGCCGCCGGGGCCGATGATGTCGCGGATGCGATCGGGCTTGATCTGGATCGTCTCCATGCGCGGGGCGAAGGCGTGCAGCTCCGTGCGCGCGAGGAGTCCGGCGAGATCCGGCGTGTCCTTGTCCATGCAATCGAGGATGTGGAGACGACCGGCGCGGGCCTGGGCGAGCGCCTTCTCCATGATGTCCCAGTCGATCTGCTTGACCTTGATGTCCATCTGCAGCGCGGTGATGCCCGTCCGCGAGCCGGCGACCTTGAAGTCCATGTCGCCCAGATGATCCTCGTCGCCGAGGATGTCCGACAACACGACCGTGCGTCGGCCGTCGGTGATCAAGCCCATCGCGATGCCGGCGACCGGCGCCTTCAAGGGAACGCCCGCGTCGAGGAGTGCCAACACCCCGCCGCAGATCGTCGCCATCGACGAAGAGCCGTTCGACTCGAGCGTCTCCGACACGACGCGAATCGTGTACGGGAACTCCTCGTGGTCGGGGAGCACCGGCACGATCGCGCGCTCGGCGAGCGCCCCATGGCCGACTTCACGCCGACCCGGACCGCGGAGCGGTCGAGCCTCGCCCACGGAGAAGGGCGGGAAGTTGTAGTGGAGCATGAAGGTCTTCTTCCAGCGCCCCGCCATGCCATCGATCGTCTGCTCGTCGAAGCCGCTGCCGAGGGTCGCCGTCACGAGCGCCTGGGTCTCACCTCGCGTAAAGAGCGCAATGCCGTGGGGTCGCGGATAGGGCCGCGTCTCGCAGGCGATCGGGCGGATCTGGTCGCTCTTGCGACCGTCGATGCGCTCGCCCGTCCCGAGCACGCGCTCGCGCATCAGGTTTCCGCCGAGGTCGTGCAGGATGTTGCGGACCTGAGCCGTCAGCGACGCAAGCCCGCTCGAGCGCGCCTCGAAGTCGGCGAGGCTCCGCAGCGAAACCTCGGCGTTGCGGTACTCCGCCAGGAGTTGCTCGCGGATCTCCTTCTCGACGATCTTCACGGCGGTTCCGCGGGCCTTCTTGTCCTTGATCTGGAAGGCCTGGGCCAATCGGTCGCCGGCGAGCTCCTTGATCCGGGCTTCGAGGGCCGAGTGATCCACTGCGACTGCGCCCGCGATCTTGGGCTTGCCGACCTTGGCGGCGAAGTCCTCGATCGCGCCGATGATCTTCTGGATCTCGAGGTGCGCGTGGCGCAGGGCGTCCAGCACCTCCGACTCGGGCAGCTGGTTGGCGCCGCCCTCGACCATCACGATCGAGCCCTTGCTGCCGGCGACGATCAGATCGAGGTCGTTGCCCTCGCTCGCCTCCGGTCCGGGATTGATGCGGTACTCACCGTTCACCCGCGCGATGCGGACGGCGGCGATCGGTCCCAGGAACGGGATCTCCGAGATCGAGAGCGCCGCCGAGGCGCCCACGAAGGCACACAGGTCGGCCGGATGATCCGGATCCGACGAGAGCACGGTCGCCGTGATCTGCGTTTCGTCGTTGTAGCCGTCCGCGAAGAGCGGGCGGATCGAGCGGTCGATGAAGCGGGAGACCAGCACCTCGCGGTCCGCGAGGCGCCCTTCCCGCTTGAAGAAGCCGCCCGGAATCTTGCCGGCGGCGGCGAACTTCTCGACGTAGTCGACCGTCAGCGGGAAGAAGTCGATCCCCGGTCGGGGCGTCGAGTGGACGGCGGTCACGAGCACGACCGTGTCGCCGAAGGTCACGACTGCGGCGCCCGCAGCCTGCTTGGCGATTTTTCCGGTCTCGATCTTCATGGTCCGGCCGCCGATCTCGACGGTCATGGACGTGGGTTCAAACCAATAAGGCATTCCATACTCCTCACCGGTCCGGCTTCTCCTCACTCATCTCGAGTCAGAGCCGGATCCGATGCATTCACAGCCTGCCGGGCAGGCGCTCTCCATGAGCGCCGGACCCGGATTCCAGCGGCCTAGTTCCTAGGACGCGAGCGATGCAGGATCATCCATCCTCAAATGAGCGCGAACGAGCGCGATCAAACTGGGGGGGGAGGTTCGCGTATGGCCGATTCCCGCATAGCACGGGGTACCGCTGGAACGGCACAGGCCATCTATCACAAGAATCAATCAAGAATCATCATTCATCGTCAGGATTCGTCGCCGGGAGCGAGCTCGTCGCTCGAGCCCAGATGTACCCTCAGATGTACCGAGGGCGTGCCCTGGGCACGCCCCCGATCGAATCCATCAGCGCCGGATCCCGAGCCGCTCGATCAGGGCGCGGTAGCGATCCGTGTCCTTGCCCTTCAAGTAATCGAGAAGGCGCCGCCGTTTACTCACGATCCGCAGCAGGCCGCGGCGCGAATGGTGGTCCTTCTCGTTGACCTTGAAATGGTCCTGGAGCCCCGTGATCCGCTCGGTCAGGATCGAGATCTGCACCTCGGGCGAGCCCGTATCGGCCGAGCCGCGTCGGTTCGCGCCGATGATTTCGGCCTTTTTCTCTGCAGAGATCAAGTCTTCTCACTCCTCTCGCCCGCACCGCGCTGTCCGCGCGATCACGGCGAGAACTCTTTGTTTTGCATTCGTTTTTTGGAACCGCGGCAGTTTGGCGTAGGCCGCTCCGACTGGCAACCGGAAAATGGCCCCCGAGGCTGCCCGAACCCCATCGGACCGATTCAGATCGGATCCGGAGCGAGCACCCGGAGCGGCCAGAGCCGCCGGTCGGCGCCCAGCTCGGCCACGGCGAGGACCTGCCCTGCACCGTCGACGATCGTGACCCGGGTACCGGGCGGCTCGCGGTGGAGGTCGCCCGGGGCGAGGTCACCCCCGTTCTGGAGCCTCCGCTGCTGCTCCCCGGACACCGTGAAAACGGGAAATCCCAGGGCGTCCGCCGGCGAGATCAGCTCGCCCTCGAGCTTCTGCGAGGCCGCCGCCTCGGCACACTGCGCGAAGCTTCGCGCCTGCTCGATCCGGAACGGCCCGCTCGCCGTCCTGCGCAGCCCCGCCAGATGCGCCCCGCACCCGAGCTTGTGGCCCAGGTCCGCCGCCAGGACCCGCACATAGGTCCCCGCGCTGCAGCGCACCCGGACATCGAATGCCGGCGACTCGAAGCGCGTCAGCTCGAGCGACTCGATCGTGATCCATTTCGGCTCGCGCTCGACATCGATGCCCTGGCGCGCGAGGCGGTGGAGCGGAATGCCGCCCTTCTTGACCGCGCTGTACATCGGCGGCACCTGTTGGATATCGCCGCGAAAGCGCGCGAGGGCAGCCTCGACCTCGGCGCGGCCGGGAAGCGCCCCTTCGTGACGCCGCAGGATCTCGCCCTCGGCGTCGAGGGTGTCGGTCTCGATCCCGAGCACGATCGTGCCGTCGTAGACCTTCTGCTTGGCCTCGATGAACGGGATCAGCTTCGTCGCCTGCCGGATCGCGAGCGGCAGCACGCCGGTCGCCTGGGGATCGAGGGTGCCCAGATGGCCGACGCGCCGGGTCCCGAGCCAGCGTCGCGCTTCGTCCACGACGTCGTGGGAGGTCCGGCCGGCGGGCTTGTCGACGACGAGGAAGCCGGACGCCCCCGGCACCTCGGAGCGACTACGTCTCGGAGTTCGGTGAGACATCGGACTCCTCCTCGTTCGGTGCGCGCGCCAGGTCGGGCTCGGGTTCGGGTTGCGGCTCGGGCTCGGGCTGAATGTCGAGGGAGCGGATCAGGCTCAGCATGTGGCTTCCCTCGGCGATCGAGTCGTCGAGGACGAAGCGCAGCACCGGCGTATGGCGGAGTTTCACGCGGCGCGAGAGCTGCCGGCGCAGGAATCCCGCGACGGACGTCATCGCGTCCTCTAGCTCCGTCCGGCGCGCCTCGTCGGGATCCTCGCCGAGCGGGCTGTAGAAGATCGTCGCCGCACCGAGATCGACGGCGAGCTTGACCCGCGTGATCGTCATGAGTCGGATCCGCGGATCGCGTACCTCATCCCGCAGGATCTGGGACAGCTCCGCGCGAATCTGCTCCGCCACCCGCTGTACGCGGACCGAGTCGGCCAAACTGTCTCACCCCTTCCTGGATCCGCGCTCGTCCACGGGCGCCCGTGACCACGGCAGATCGAGATCCTCGTCCGCGTCTTCTGCCTGTTCCGCCTCTTCCGAATTGAGGTCGGGCTCGAAGCCAGCCACCTCGAGCGGCAGGCGCATCAGCTCGATCTCGCTCGCGAGGACTTCGGCGAGGTGTGTCTCCTCGACGAACTCGAGCGCCTTGGCCAGCCCATTGCGGACGACGGTCTCGTCACTGCCGGCCATCGTCAGGCCGACCACCGCGCGCTGCCAGGTGTCCTGGCCGCCCACCTCCGCCACCGACACGTTGAAGCGATGCCGAAGGCGCCCCACGATCTTGCGCACGACGCCCCGCTTCTCTTTCAGCGATTGCGACGCGTGGACCCGCAGCTCGACGACGGCCACCCCGACGATCATGCGACGGCCTCCCCGGCACTTCACCCCGGCTGAGCCCTCGGCCCACGGAGAGCCCTCAGCCCATAGGAAGAGCCCTCAGCCCATAAAGAGTGCCCGGCCTGCACCCCCGGCTAGAGCGTCGCGGCGCGTTCCACCCGCTCGAAGGTCTCGATCACGTCGGCGATCTTCACGTCGTTGTAGTTGGTCACGCCGATGCCGCACTCCATTCCGTTCGTGACTTCCTTGACGTCGTCCTTGAAGCGGCGCAGCGAGCCGATCGTCCCCTGATAGATCTGGATGCCATCGCGCACGATGCGGCAATGGGCATTGCGGACGACCTTGCCCTCGAGCACGTACGAGCCCGCGATCGTGCCGATCTTGGGAATCGTGAACGTCTCCCGGATCTCCGCCCGACCGACGAGGTTCTCGGACACGATCGGCGGCAGCAGGCCGGCCATCGCCGCCTTCACGTCGTCGAGCATCGCCATGATGATCGAGTAGGTGCGGATCTCGACCCCGCCGCTGTCCGCCTGCTTTCGCGCCGACGGATCGGGACGGACGTTGAATCCGACGACGATCGCGCCGCTCGCGGACGCGAGGTTGACGTCGTTCTCGGTGATCGCTCCGACTCCGGACGACAGCACCTTGAGCACGACCTCCTCGGTCGAGAGCTTCTCAAGCGCGTCGCGCGCCGCTTCGCAGGTGCCCTGCACGTCGGCCTTGAGAACGATCGAGAGCTCCTTCGGCCCCTCGCTCGCCGACTGGGCGTAGAACTCCTCGAGGCTCAGCCGGGGTCGCGTCGTCACCGAAGCGAAGCGCTCGCGATCCTCGCGGTGGTCGACGATCTGGCGCGCCACCCGCTCGTTCTCGACGACATGGAACTTGGCCCCTGCCGACGGCACGCCCGAGAGCCCCGTGATCTGGACCGGCATCGACGGGCCGGCCTGCTTGACGCTTCGGCTGGTGTCGTCGTGCATCTGGCGCACGCGGCCCCACTCGGTGCCCACCACGATCGAATCGCCCAGCTCGAGGGTGCCGTCCTGCACGAGCAGCGTCGCCACCGGGCCGCGGCCCTTGTCGAGCTGCGCCTCGAGCACGACGCCCGCCGCGCGCCGCGCCGGATCCGCTCGCAGCTCGAGAATCTCCGACTGGAGCACGAGCATTTCGAGCAGGTGATCGAGGCCCTGACCCGTCTTCGCCGAGACGTCGCAGCAGACGACATCGCCGCCGAAATCCTCGGGCACGAGGTTGTGCTCCATCAATCGCTGGCGTGCGCGCGCCGGATCGGCGTCGGGCAGATCGCATTTGTTGATGGCCACCACGATCGGGCAGCCCGCGGCCTGGGCGTGCTGGATCGCCTCGACGGTCTGCGGCATCACGCCTTCGGTCGCCGCGATGACGAGCACGACGAGATCGGTCGCGGCGGCGCCGCGGGCGCGCATCGCCGTGAAGGCGGCGTGGCCGGGGGTGTCGATGAAGGTCAGGCGGTGGTCGCCACGCTCGACTTGATAGGCGCCGACGTGCTGCGTGATGCCGCCCGCCTCGCCTTCCGTGACCTTGGTCTTGCGGATCGCGTCGAGCAGCGACGTCTTGCCGTGGTCGACGTGCCCCATCACCGTGATCACCGGCGGGCGACTGTTGCCCGGGGCCGCTTCCGCAGCTTCGGCGAGCTCGGGCTCGAAGTACTGCGCTTCGTTGAAGCCCACGTCCACGGCCTCGAACCCCATCCCCGTGGCGAGCTTCGATACGGTCGCGAAATCGATCCGCTGGTTGACCGACACCATGATGCCGAGCGCCATCAGACGCCCCTGGATCATCGGCGCCTTCACACCCGCCTGCTTCGCGAGCTCGCCGATCGAGATCTCGCCCGATACGCGCACCTGCTTCGTCTGGTTCGCGAGGGAAGCCGCCGTCGGCTTCGGTGAGAGCTTGTCGCGGCGACGAGCACGCGGATTGACGATCGGCCGCGCCGCCGGAAGCACGGTCCTGCGCTGGCCGCCGCCGCGGCTCGTGATCTGTTTCGCAAATTGCTCCTGCTCCTGGAGATTCACGACCTCGCGCACGCGCTTGCGCTGCTTGCCCTTGCGATCGGGCCCGGCGGCCGCGTCGGTGGTGGTGGTGCCCGCTGTGCCCACACGTCCATCACGCATGCTGGCGGGCCCGGTCGGCCCGGTCGAAGTGCCCAGCGCCGGTCCGCTCGGGATCGTCCGCAGGGTCGGCGGCGGCGCCACGACCAGGCTCCGCGGCCCGGTGGGCCCGTCGTCGGCCGCCGGCATGAACTCGTCTTCCAGCTGCGACTCGGACTCGAGTCCAGACTCGGAGTCGGCGTCGAACTCCGCCGAATCGGATTCCTCGACCAGTACGGCGACCGGCGCAGGCGTCGGCTCGGGATCCGGCTCCTTGCGCTTGCGCCGCCGCACCACGGTCGTGCCGCTCTTGCCCTCGAGGCGCTGCTCGTCGACAGAGGCCTTGACCTTGACGGCGCCGCCGATCTTCTCGCGCAGGAGCTCGACCTCGGCATCCTCGAGCGATGCCATCGCGCTCTTCAGGTCGACGCCGTGCAGGCGCGCCTGTTCCACGAACTCGTTGCGTTCGATGCCGAGTTCTTCCGCGAGTTTGTAAGCCCTGACGTTTGCCATCGATTCCCGTGTCGTTCCCGCCGGGCTCGCGTGATCCGCGAGTCCCTGGCGCGCTCTCGATCCTATTCGTTCCGGGCTCCCCGCCGCGCCCCACAGGCCGGCGCCCTGCCCCCGCGTCGCCCGTGCCTGCTAGTCGACCCGCTCCGCCGCCGGCCCCGAAGGCGGCTGCGCCGGCAGTCCGCTCTCGTTCCACTCGGCGCGCAACGCCGCCGATGCCGCCTCGGCCTCGGCACGCTTCTGGGCGTCGCGCTCCGCCTCGTCTCGAGCCTTCTGCTCTTCTTCGGCGACCTTGACCCGCACCAGCTCGCGCGCGCTCTGTTTGATCCGACCTGCGCCGGCCTCGTCGATCCCCGGCAGGGCCGTCAGGACCTCGGAGGCGCAGTTCGCGAGATCCTCGAGCGAGGTGATGCCCTGCTGCAGCAGGAGATCCGCTTCCGGATCGCCGCAGCCGTCGACGGCCGAGACGGCCTTCGAGAGCCAATCCGCGATCTCGCGCATCTTGGTCTCGCTCTTGATGTCGATCCGCCAACCCGTGAGCTGCACCGCGAGGCGCACGTTCTGACCGCGCCGCCCGATCGCGAGCGAGAGCTGGTCGTCGGGCACGATCACGTCGATCGACTTCTCCTGCTCGTCGATGATGACCTTCGAAACCTGGGCGGGGGACAGCGCGCTACAGACATAACGCGCCGTGTCCGGGCTCCAGGGCACGATGTCGATCCGCTCGCCGCGCAGCTCCTGCACGACCGCCTGGACCCGGCTGCCCTTCATGCCGACGCAGGCGCCGACCGGGTCGACGTCGCTGTCACGCGACACGACAGCGATCTTCGAGCGTCCCCCCGGCTCACGCGCAGCGGACTCGATCGAGACGATCTTCTCGTACATCTCGGGCACTTCCTGCTCGAAGAGCTTGACCAGGAAGTTGATCGAGGCGCGCGAGAGGACGATCTGCGGCCCCTTGGCGATCTTGTTGACCTCGAGCACGTAGGCCCGGATCCGGTCTCCCGGCCGGTAGCTCTCCCGCAGAACCTGCTCCTTCGCCGGGATGATCGCCTCGGCGCGGCCCAGGTCGACGATGATCGCGCCCTTCTCGAAGCGGCGAACGATCCCGTTCACGACCTCGCCCTGGCGATCGCGGTATTCGTCGAAGGTGTTGTCGCGCTCGGCGTCGCGCAGGCGCTGGATGATCACCTGCTTCGCAGCCTGGGCGAGGATGCGGCCGAAATCCGAGGTATCGAGCTTGACGCCGATCTCGTCGCCGGCCTCGACCTCGGGATCGTAGTCGCGGCGCGCCTCGCTGATCAGGATCTGGGAATCCAGATCCGTGATCTCTTCGACGACTTCGCGGAACTCGAAGAGCTCGACCTCGCCGATCTCGTCGTTGTAACGGGCCTCGATTTCCTTGTCCTGGCCGAAGCGCCGGCGCGCGGCCTGGCGCATCGCCTCTTCGAGGGCGCCCGTGATCTCCTTGGAATCGATGCCCTTGTCTTTGGCAATCTGATCGATTTCTCGCTTGAGATTTCCCAGCATCACACTCCGCCCGACTGGCTCGAGTCACGCAACCTCGACTCCTTCGCGAAGTCGGCGCTCGTGAACTCATAGATCGTGTTGGCCTTCTCGACTTCATCGAACGGAATCAAGGCCAGATCCCCGTCCACATTCATCTTCAGTACGCCCGCCTCGAACGCCATCAGGCGGCCGCGGTAGCGTTTGCGTCCTTCGACGGGCCGCCGGGTCTGGACCCGGATCTCCTTCGTCACGGCCGCTTCGAAATCCTTCTCCCTCGCGAGCACCCGATCGAGACCCGGCGACGACACCTCGAGCCGGTACGCCCCGGGCATGAAATCCGCCGCATCGAGGAGCGTCGAAAGCTCGCGGGCGATCGCCGCACAGCGCTCGATCGACACCCGGCCGTCTCCCACCCGACTGTCCACGACGATCCGAAGCAACCCCGGTCCACGCGGACGCGTCACCTCGACGTCGACGAGCTCACATTCGTGCTCGCCCACGACGGGCTCGATCAGCTCGCACAGCGGCTGCGGGATGTCCCGATAGATGTCGACGCCCCCTCTCCGTCCTCTCGACCCGTTCTCTATGACCCGTTCTCTCGACGTGCACTTCGATCCGGACCCGCGCTCCTTCGAGCCCGCGGCCCGCGCCGCGCGGCTCGCTGAAAATCGTGGCCCCAAAACAAAAAAAAGCGGACGAATCGCCCACTTTCCCGGCGGCTTCGAACCGGTGCGACAAACCCGACGATTCCGGTGGGGACTTCGTCTGGTCCCCACCGCGCCGCACCGATCGACCCGAAAAGCTGTACCTGACCCGGCCCGAGCCGGGCCGTGCAAGCCCGCGCAAATTAAATGAGTGCCGGCAAGATGGCAAGGAAGCTGCGTTTTTTGGCTACTGGCCCTTGGGGGAAAGGAGCGCTCCGGTGAGGTCGGCGACCCGGGTGAAGCCGTGGCGACGGGCGTAATCGGCGATCCCCTGTGCGATGCCGACGGCGGCGGTCGGGTCGAGGTAATTCTGGGTTCCGACCTGCACGGCGGTGGCCCCGCAGAGGAGGAACTTGACGGCGTCCTCGGCGTTGGTGATGCCGCCGACGCCGCAGATCGGGATCCGGACCGCCTGCGCAGCCTGCCAGACCATGCGCAGGGCGATCGGCCGGATGGCCGGCCCCGAGAGGCCGCCGAGGATGTTCGAGAGTACGGGTCGACGCCGCTCGACATCGACCTCCATCGCCTGGATCGCATTGATCAGCGTGATCCCGTCGGCACCCTCCGCTTCGCAGACCTTCGCCATGTCGGCGATCCGGGTGACGTTGGGCGAGAGCTTGACCAGCAGCGGCCGCGAAGTCGCCCGGCGCACCGTAGCGACCAGCTCCGCCAGCAATCGCGGATCCTGACCGAACTCGATCCCGCCCGACTTCACGTGAGGACACGAGGCATTGATCTCGATGCCGGCGACCCGGGGATGGGCCGTCACGCGCGCGACGAGCTCGGCGTAGAGGCCCGGCTCCGTCCCGAACGCGCTCGCGATCACGACCACGCCCTCCGGCAGTGCTGGCAGCTTCTCCTCGAGAAAGGCCGTGACGCCTACGTTCTCGATGCTGATCGCGTTCAGCATCCCGGCCGGCGTTTCCGCGATCCGCGGCGGCGGATTGCCGTGGCGCGGCTCGAGGGTCAGGCTCTTCGCCACGAAGCCGCCGAGGCGGGTCAGGTCGAGGAAGGGGGCAAACTCGGTGCCGTAGCCGAAGGTGCCCGATGCGGTCAGCACGGCGTTGCGCAGCGGAATGCCCGCGAGCACGACCCGCTCGTCGACGTCCGCTCCGCTCACGGCTGTCTTTCCGCTCACGGCAGCCCCGCCCAATCGATCTCCTGCGCCGGGAAGACCGGCCCGGTCCGGCAGACGAGCGCGAAGCCACCCGCGCGCCGCGGCGCGGCGCAGCCGAGGCAGACGCCGAAGCCGCAGGCCATCGGATTCTCGAGCGACACATAACAGCGAGCGCCGTGCGCCGCGGCGATCTCGGCACAGGCGCGCATCATGGGCGTCGGGCCGACGGCGTAGACCGTGGCTCCGACGGATTCTCGCAACCGATCGGCCAGGGGCCCGGTCACGAGCCCCTTCACGCCCGCCGACCCGTCCTCGGTCGTGCCGATCAGTCCGACGCCGAGCGCCTCGAAATCCAACCAGCCGAGCAGATCGCCCGCGCTGCGGGCCCCGAGCAGGACCGCCACCGCCCGCCCGCGCGCCGCGAGGACCCGAGCCCACTCGTAGAGCGAAGCGATCCCGGTGCCGCCACCGACGAGGATCGCCGGGCCGGAAGCCGGGCCGGGGGTCGCGTTCGGATCGGGCGTCGAGGGATCCGCCTCGACCTGGGCGAAGCCGCGGCCGAGCGGCCCGACGAGCGGGACGCGCTCCGCTTCGCGCAGATCGGCGAGCAGCGCCGTGCCCCGGCCGACGACCCGGAAGAGCACCTCGATGACCCGTTCGCCCGCGGCACAGTCGGCTGCGTCGCCTCGGCCGCCGAGCTCCCGGTAGACGGCCATCGGCCGCGGTAGGAGCGGATCCCGTCGCACTGCGCCGCCCTCGGCTCCGGCCCCCAACATGAGAAACTGACCCGGTTGCGATCCCGGCCAGTCCGGCACGGCGAGCCGCAGCCTGCGCCCATGACCTTCCGGGAGATTCGCCAGCACCCGCGCACGGCTGCGGGTCGGCGGGTGCGGGAACGCGTGGCCGTGATTCGCCGACAAGACCGATGTCTCCCGAACCGGACAGAGCCCTCAGCCCAGAATGAACCGCTCAGACGAACGAGCGCGACAAGAGCAGCGCGTCGCTGCCGTCGGGGTAATAGCGTGGACGCCGACCCACGACCACGAAGCCCTGGCCCGCGTAGAGCCCCGCCGCGGGCGAATTGGCAGTCGAGAGCTCGAGACGCGCCTCCGCGAGGCCGTCTCCGCGCTCGGCGTCGAGAAGGTGCGTGAGCAGGCGCACCGCCAGCCCGCCGCGTCGACAATCCGGATCGACGCCGACCAGGTCGATCTCGAGCAGCTCGAGGATCCGCCGTGCCAGGACGAATCCGGTCGCAGCGGAGCCCGGCGTCTGATCGCGCAGGGCGAGCCAGGCTCGCGCCCCCCGTCCGAGCAGGGCCCCGGCCAGCGCCGTCTCGCCCCAGCTGTCGGGAAAGCAGGCTCGGGCGACGGTTCCCAGGCGCTCGAGGTCGTCGATCCCGGCCCGCCGGATCAGGCCATCCAATGGAATTCTCCCACCCGCGCCTCCGGTCCGGATCCCTGCGGAAGGTCAAGCGAAATCGTGGATCAAGCGGGCCCCCGCCACGGTCGATACGCAGGCGGGAAAACGCCCGAACCCCGATCGCACCGTCCACGAGGAAGCCTTGGCCAAAGGTCTCGACGCGCAGCAGCAGATCTTCGCAAGCAATCCCGACGATCGCCGCGCCTTCGAGGCGCTCGAGGAGCATTTCTTCCTCGAAGGCGACTGGGAAGCCGTCGCCCGCATCTATCGCAGTCGGATCGCCGCCCCCTCCGTCGACGGCGATCCCGAGAAGAAGGGCGCGCTGCTGCTTCGACTGGGCCAGGTTCTCGAAGAACGGATCATCGACCTCGAAGCAGCCTGCACCGTCTACTGGACCCTCGCCCGCCTCGAGCCGACGAATCGGCCCGCGCTGCGACAGCTGCGCGGCATCCACGAACGGCGCGGACAGTGGGACATGGTGCTCCAGCTCGCCGAGCTCGAGGGTGCGACCACGATGCCGCCCTACGAACGCGCGCAGTTCGAATCGGATCTCGGGCGCATCTGGCACCGGCATCTCGGCGACCGCGGCGAGGCCGAACGGGCCTACCAGCGCGCGCTCGGGCTGGACGGCGAGTTCCCGCCGGCCCTCGAAGGTCTGTCCGAGCTCTGCCTCGAAATGGGGCGGATCGACGAAGGAGCACGACTCCTCGAGCGGCTCACGGTGCGCCTGCGCGGCCCCGAACGCGCCCCTTTCTGGCTGGCGCTCGGACGGCTCCAGGCAGGTGTGTTAGGCGATCGCGAGCGAGCGCGCAGCTGCTTCGCCGCCGCGCTCGAAGACGATCCGCTCCAGACGGCCGCCGTCGAATGGTCGCTCCTGCTCGCGACGGAGGCGGAGGACTGGGAGACCGTCGCGAGCCTGCTCGAGCACCGCTTCGATCTCGCCGCCGGCGCCCGCCAGCGCGCCTCGATCGCCGTCGAGGCGAGCCAGATCCATCTCCACCAGCGTCATTCGGCGCCGAGCGCTCGCGCCTGGATCGAACGCGCGAGCGAGCTCGCAGAGGACGAGGGCGCGGTCCTGCGTGCTCGCGCCGACGTCGAGCGCGCCGAGGGGAATGACGAGGCCCTCGCCGGTGTCCTCGAGCGCCTGGTCGAGAAAGCGGGGGCGCGACCGCCGAGGCCCCTGTTCGTCGAGCTCGCCGAGATCCACGCGCGCCGCGGCCGTCCGGCGGCGGCCCTCGCCGCCCTCGAGCGCTCGCCGGGCGGTGAGCTCGGGAGTGACCTCCGGCTGCTGGAGCTGCGGGCCCAATGCCTGCGCGAGACCGGCGCGAAACGCGACCTCGCCGAAGTCCTCGAGACGCTCGTGACCCTCGAAGCGGGCCAGCCGCCTTCGCTGCGGGCGAAGCAACTGCGCGAGCTCGCCGGACTCTGCGAAGAAGAACTCTCCGATCTCTCGAGCGCCGAAGCCCATTGGAGCGACGCGTTCGCCCTCGCGCCTGCCGACGCGGACGCGCTGTCTGCCCTCGTCCGACTCCAGCGCAAACGCGAAGATTGGAATGCCCTGCGCCAGACCTTCGAGACCGCACTCGGCGCAGCCGGGCAATCGCCGCCCGTCGTGTTATGTGACCAGCTCGGCGAGCTCTTGCTCGAGCACTTCGACGACCCCACGGCCGCACGGACCTGGTTCGAACGGGCACTCGCGAGCGACGCCCACCACCGCCCCGCCCTCGCGGGCCTTCGCCGCGTGGCGGAGCGCAGCGAGGACGCAGGGCTCCTGCTCCAGGTCTGCGAGCGCGAAGCGGCGGTCTGCGACGACGTCGACGAGCTCGCGACGATCGCGCGACGGGCCATCGCCCTGCTCACGAACGCGAACGATCTGCCGAGTGCCCACGCCTGGGCCGTGCGTGCGACGGAGGTCGGGCCCGAGTCCCCGACGCTGCTCGAGACGCGCGCGGGCCTCGAGGCACGCCTGGGCCTCCAGGCCGAGGAAATCGCTTCGCTGGATCGCCTCGCCGCGCTGCTCTCCGGCGCGGAGCGCAATCGCTGCCTGCACCGCCGCGCCGATCTACAGCTCGAGCAGGGCGAGCCCGAGGCCGCCGCCCGGACCCTCGAATCGGCGCTCGCCAGCGACCCGGACCGGGTCGAAACGCTGCAGGCGCTCGCCGACGCCTATCAACGCCTGGGCCAGCCAGTCGACCAGATCCGCTGCCTGCGGGCGTGGTGCGAGAGCGAAGCCGAGGATCACCTCGCTGTGCCCTTGATGCGGCTGGCGGGCCTGCTCGAGGATCCGATCGGGGACCTCGAGGCCGCGGTGACCGTGCGCTGGCGGATCCTCGAGCTGCCTGCCCCGCCGCCGGGGGCCGCCCGCGCCCTCGAAGGCCTGCTCGAGCTCGCCGGGCGACACGGCGAGCTCGCGTCGCTGCTCGAACGCGAGCGACGCCGGCTGGGCGACGAGACGCAGGAGGCGCGCCTGCTCGATCTGCGCCGAGGTCGGCTCCTGCTCGACGCACTCGGGGATTGCGAAGCGGCGGCGGCGATCTTCGCAGCCCTCCACGAACGCGAGCCCGAGAACGACGAGATCCTCACGCTCCTCGAGCGGGCACTGCGCGCGGGCCACGACGCCGCCGGGCTCTGCGAGCTCCTCGTGCGCCGCGCATCCTGGGAGACGCAGGCGATCGCGCGGGCCCCCTTCGAGCTCGAGCGGGCCCAGCTCCTCGAAGAAGTCCTCGGCCAGCCGCACGAAGCCTGCGACGTCTACGAGGGAATCGCGCAGACCGTCCCCGATTCGGCGGCCGGCCTGCTCGCGCGCACACGCCTCGAGGCGTTATGCGAGGCGACCGGACAATGGCCGCGACTGCAGCGGCTGCTCGTGGCCCGCGTCGCGTCGCTTCCGGCCACCGAAGCGACACCCCTGCGCGAGCGCATCGCCGAGATCTGCCGCGATCAGCTCCAGGATCCCGCCGGCTGTGCCGCGCAGCTCGAAGCGATCGCCGCGGCGCATCCCGAGCGCGTGCCCGTCTGGCAGCAGCTCCAGGATCTCTACATGCGCGTCCTCGAGCGGCCCGCGGAGTGGCTGCGCGTGGCCCACGCCGAGCTCGCGAGCGTCCCGGCACCGCGCCGCGAGCTCGCGCTCCGCATCGCGATCGCACGCCTGCTGCTCGACGCGGCGAGGCGCCCGAACGGCACCACGGCCCGCGACGCCATCGTCCATTACGAGCGCGCGTTCCAGCTCGATCCGAGCCACGCCGAGGCAGCGGAGATCCTGATCCGCCACTTCGAGCGCGAGCATCGGCCGGAGGACGTCGCCTGCGTGCTCGAGCGCCACCTCGCCTGTCTCGACGAGGTGCGCGTGGCGGAGCGCGACGAGCTGCGGCTCCGGCTCGCCCGGGTATGGGTGCGCGAGCTGGCCGACGACGACCGCGCGCGGCAGTTGCTGGAGACCGTCCGCGCCGCTCGCGGAGCCGTCCCCGAGGTCGCGGAGCCGCTGGCCGAAATCCTCGAGCGCACGAGCGGCGAAGACGGCGACCGGGAGCTCGCGACCCTCTGCCACGAAGCCCTCGCGCGTGCCGCGAGCGAGCGCGAACGCCGGCCCTGGCGCATTCGCCTCGCGAAGGCCTCGACACGTCTCGGTGACCTCGACGAGGCCGCCCGGAGCTATCGCGCCGCCCTCGTCGACACCCCGGGCGATCCGGACCTCGAGGACGCGCTGATCGAGATCTACGAGCGACAGGGGGAACGCGAGCCGCTGATCGAGCTGCTCGAGCGGCGAATCGCCTTCGTCTCCGCCGAGACCGAGCTCGCCCTGCGCTTGCGTGTAGCCCGGCTCTACGGCGCGGATCCCGACGAGGCCGCCCTCGCACTCAGCCATCTAGAGCGGATCCTCGAATGCGTCCCCCATCACCGCGTGGCCCTCGAGCTCGCCCTCTCGCTCTCGGCCCGCATCGACGATCCCGGGCGCGCGCGCGCCCTGCTCGACCGCGCCATCGCGCTTCCGCTGCCGCCGTCGATCCGCGCGAGCTGCCTCGAGCGACGGGGCCTGCTCGCCGGCGAGGGGGCGGAGCAGATCGAGCGCGCGATCGAGGATCTGCGCGAGGCACTCGGACTCGATCCCGGCCGCACGAACGCGCGCCGCGCCCTGCGCGAGCGACTCGTCGCCCTCGAGCGCTGGCCGGCGGCCCTGGACTGTTTGTCGGCCGAGGCCGAGCGCGCGAGCGGTGCCGCGCGGGAAGCCCTGCTCGAGCAAGGCCTGGCTCTCGCGGGCTCGAAGCTCGCCCCCGACGCGGCGCTTCCCTGGCTCCTCCGCCTGCGCGCGGAGCGGCCCACCGACGCGGCGATCTGGGCGAGGCTTTCGACCCTCCATCGCGAGGCGGGTCGATTCGAGGCCGCGCTGCGTGCCCTCGACGAAGAGCTCTCGCTCCACACCGACGTCGCCGAGCGCCTGCGCGTCGAGCTCGAGCGCGCGCGGATCCTCGAGCAGGAGCTCGCCGCACCGGGCCGCGCCGTGCTCGCCTATCAAGCGGCCCTCGCTCTCGCCCCCGACCGGACCCCGATCCTGCCTCGGCTCGATGCACTGCTCGAGTTCCTGAATCGTCCGCTCGAGCGCGCGGCCCTGCTCGAGGAGCGCGTGGCACCCATCGCCGGGCGCGCGGGAATCGACCTGCGCCGGACCCTCGCCGAGCTCTACTGCGTCGCGCTCGCGAAGCCCGAGCAGGCGCTCAGCCACCTGCGCGCCAACGTGGCCGCCACCGCCGACACGCCGCACGAGGAGCTCCATCACCTCGG